>JASJCN010000003.1 GCA_030065975.1 Myxococcota bacterium | reverse complement strand
GAGGCGGCCGGCCGCGATCGACGCCTTCATGGCGTCGTACGCCTCTTCGATCGAGATGCCCGCGAGCTTCGCGTGTACCTCGGCCATGCCGCGCTGGCGCGCGGTGTCGATGCGCTCGGGCAGCAGGTTGTTGATCGTGACGTTCGCGTGCGCGACCTCGCGGGAGAGCGCCTTCGACATCGAGGTCAGACCCGTGCGCGCTCCGGTCGAGAGGCCCATCGGAGAGAGCGGCGTCTTCACCATCGCCGAGGTGATGTTCACGATGCGGCCGAAGCGGCGCTCCACCATGCCGTCGAGGACGCTTCGGATCATGAGCGTCGGCGCCAGCATGTTGGCGTCGAGCGCGGCGATCCAGGCCTCGCGGTCCCAGTCCTGGAAGCGTCCGGGGGGCGGGCCGCCGTTGTTGTTGACCAGGATGTCGGGCTCGGGGCACGCGGCGCACAGGGCGTCGCGCGTGGCCTCGTCCGCGATGTCTCCGGCGACGCTGGCCACCTCGACGCCGTGGGCCTCGCGGATCGCCCCCGCGGTGGCCTCGAGCTCGTCCTTGCCCCGGGCGTTCAGCACCAGGTGCACGCCCTCGCGGGCCAGGGATTCGGCGCAGGCGCGGCCCAGGCCCTTGCTCGAGGCGCAGACGATGGCGCGGCGGCCGGTGATTCCGAGATCCATGCGGGGCTCCTCTCCTTGGTGCTGGGGATTGAATCATAATTGGGAGTATTGTCAATATTGAAATTCTCCCCAATTCTGCGATTCTCCCGTCATGGCACAAGACGCCGCCGCCGAACCGAAAACCCGGGGCTATCGAAAGCGCGAGAAGACCCGAGCCCAGCTGATCGACGCCGGCGAGCGCGTGCTCGCCCGGAAGGGCGAGGCGCTCACCGTGAGCGACGTGGTCGCCGAGGCCGACGTCAGCAACGGCACCTTCTACAACTACTTCCGCGACCGCGAGGAGCTGGTCGAGGTGCTGGCGGAGCAGCTGCTGCTCAGCCTCGCAGCCACCGCCGCAGCCGAGCCGATCGAGGATCCGGCCCTGCGCTTCGCCGTCGCCAGCGCACGGGTCCTGAAGCGCGCCGAGGAGGATCCGTCCTGGGGGCGGGTGGTGGTCCGGCTGGTCGAGCGTCCGGAGGTACACGACGGAGTGACGCAGTACCTGCGCGAGGATCTGGCCGCCGGGCACGCCTCGGGCCGATTCGAGACCGGGCCCGACGACGCCACCCTCGACCAGGTCATGGGGCTGCTGTGGATGACGATGCGCCGCATGCTGAATGGAAAGGCCGGCCCCGAGACGCCGCGTCTCGCGCTCGAGCGTGCCTTGCGCGCGCTCGGCGTCTCGTCGGAGGAGGCGAGCAGCATCTCGCGGGAAGCGCTCACCCTCTAGCACGGTCCCGCCAACGCGAACGAGAGCTCGTTCCACCGTCGGTGGACGGCGTTTTCTTCGTCTTTCGCGTCTTTCTCGACTGGACGGTGAGCCCCGTCACGGTCGCGCCGCTCCGCCTGCGCGAGGCTCCGCCTAACGGCGACGAGCCCTGTGTCGGGCTCGCGTCTCTGCTTGCCAGGAGGAGGCCGGCGGATGCTCTACGACGCGTGTCTCGGTGCGACCGCACTGGTGTACGCCTGGATTGCGGGAGACCTGCTCTTCGCGCGACAGCGAAGGCGCTTCCGCGGGCTCGGGATCGCGGGCCTGGCCGTGAGCGTCTGGTGCATCGGCGAGCTGCTGGTGCGCGGCGCCACGAGTCCCGAGGAGCTCGTGCAGGCGCGTCGCGTGCTCTTCCTCGGCGTATGCGCGCTCGGGCCCGCGTGGTTCCTCGGCGCCAGCGCGGCGGCGCAGCGCCGTTGGATGCTGCGCTGGCCCACCCTGGCCGCGCTGCTGGCCGTCCCGGGCGTGGTCGCCTACGCGAGCCTCTACACGGGCTCGACCGTGTTCGCCGACGCCACGACGACGGTGCTCACGCGCGGCCCGCTCTTCTGGCTCCATGCGGGCGTCTCGTGGCTGCTCGTGTTCGCCGGCTTCGCCGTCGCCTCCCGGCACCTGGCCCGGCTCGGCTCCGGCTGGCCGCTGCAGGTCGCGCTCGTCGCCGCCGCCGCCATCCCCTTCGTCGCCAACGCGGTGTACGTCACCACGGGCTTCCCGACGCTCGACCCCACTCCGGTCGCCCTCGGCGCGGTGGCGCTGGCGCTCCGCTTCATCCTGCTCGACACGGCCATGGCTCCGGACGTCCGGACCCTCGCCCGCAGCGAGCTGCTGGACCAGCTTCCCCAGGGCTTCCTGGTGGCCGACCGCTTCGGCGAGATCGTCGAGGCGAACCTCGCCGCCCACGAGATCATGGCGCGGCCCGATCTCGTGGGCCTGCGGGCCTCCGACGTGATCGCCGAGGCCATGCGCCACCCCCTTCGCGTGATCGAGGTGGAGACCTCCGTGCTCAAACGGGGCGGCGTCCACTTCGGCACGATCGCCCTCCTCGAGGATCGCACCGAGATCCGCGCTGCCGAGCGACGCCTGGAGATCGCGACCCGCTTCGAGGCCCTGGGCTTCCTCATCTCGGGGGTCACCCACCAGATCAGCAACCCGCTCTCGTATGTGCGCGGCAATCTCTCGCTGCTCGATCGGCTGGTGGCGGGCGTGCGTGAGCACCCGGAGTTCGTCGAGCAGCTGCCGCCGGCGCTGCGTCGGATCGCACGGGACGGAGACGCCGTCGTGCGCGACGCCATCGTCGGGGCCGACCGCATCACCGCGCTGGTGCGGCGCCTCGGCATCCTGGCCCGCACCGACGTCCGGCGCCCGGCCGAAGAGGTCGATCTCGCGATGCTCGCCCAGCAGGCGGTCGAGCTGGCCGGGCTGGGACAGGCGCCCGACCAGATCCGCGTGTCGCGCCCCGACGCGGTGCTCTGGGTTCGCGCCCGGGAGCAGGACCTGCTCCAGGTGCTGCTGCATCTGCTGATCAACGCGATCCAGGCGAGCGGCAAGGACGAGCCCATCGACGTCGAGGTGGACACCGACGAGGCCGACGTGCGGGTCCGCGTCCTCGACCGCGGCCCGGGCATTCCGCCCGAGCTCCTGCCGCTCGTATTCGACCCCTTCTTCACGACCAAGGACGGTGAGGCGAACCTCGGGCTCGGTCTGAGCCTGAGCTACGACCTCGCGCGCCAGAACGGCGGCGTGCTCGAAGCGTCGGCGCGGGAGGACGGAGGCGCCTGCTTCGAGCTGCGCATCCCGATGGCCGAGCCGCCGCCGGACGCCTGATCAGGCGTCGTCGAAGCCCGGGAGCCAGCTCTGGCGCGGCGCCTCGCGGCGCGGGAGGGCGAACTCCTGCTCGAGTGCGTGCTTGCGCATGCGGTAGCCCAGCACGCGGCGCGAGACGCCGAGGAGCCTTGCCGCCTGGCTGCGGTTGCCCCCGGTGCGCCGCAGCGCCTCCCGGATCTGTCGCGCCTCGGCCTCCTCCAGCGATTCGAGGCCGGCCTCCTTGCCCGCTTCGACGGAGGGCGATTCGCCGGAGGGTCCATCGGCGGGGGGCTCGTCGGAGGACTCGCCCGAGGCTTCGGGCTCGGCAGCGGAGCCGCGGATCGCCTCGGGCAGGTGTCGCAGCTCGATCTCGCCTTCGGCACCCAGCACGAGCGCGTGCTCGAGGGCGTTGCGCAGCTCTCGCACGTTCCCCGGCCACGCGTGTCGGCGCAGCGCCGCCATCGCCGAGGGGCGCACGCGCAGGGAGCCTTCCGGGCCGAGGCTCCGGCCCAGGTGCTCGATCAGCGCGGGCAGCTCGCGGATCCGCTCGCGAAGCGACGGCATGCGGAGCGGCACCACGTTCAGGCGGTAGAAGAGATCGAGTCGGAAGCGCCCCTCGGCGACCTCGTCGGCCAGGTCGCGATGGCTCGACGCGATGACCCGGACGTCGGTCTCGAGGGGACGACTCGCGTCGCCCAGGCGGTAGTAGCTCCCCTCCTGGATCACGCGCAGGAGCTTCGCCTGGAGCGTCGGCTTCGTCTCGGCGACCTCGTCGAGGAGCAGGGTGCCACCCCGTGCAGCCTCGAAGAATCCGCCGCGCGCCTGGGACGCGCCGGTGTAGGCGCCGCGCGCCACGCCGAAGAGCTCGCTCTCGAGCAGCTCCTCGGGCAGGGCGGCGCAGTTGACGGCGACGAAGGGGCCGGAGGCCCGCGGCGAGAGACGGTGGATGGCGCGAGCGGCCAGCTCCTTGCCGGTGCCCGACTCCCCCTGGATCAGCACCGGCGCATCGGAACGCGCAATGCGCGGCAGCAGCGAGAGCACCTCGCAGAGCGGCCCCTCGCCCACGAAGCCGTCGAAGGCCGCATGGATCTCGCCGCGACGGCCGGATCCCGAGCCCGCCGCCACGCCGGCGGCCAGCACCGACTCCACCAGGGGGCGCACCTCGTCGTCGAACGAGGCCGGCTTGGTCAGGTAGTCCCGCGCGCCCCGGCGCAGGGCGGCCTGCACGGTTCCGATCGTCGGGTGGCCCGTGATGAGGACGACCTCGCATCGGGGACGGATGCGCTTGATCTGCTCCATCAGCTCGAGACCGTCGATCTCGGGCATCACCAGGTCGGTGAAGACGAGGTCGTAATCCTCGCGTTCCAGCTCGGCGAGGGCCTGGTTCGCGCGCTCGAACACCTCGACCCGATGCCCGTCCCCGCTCAGCGCGTGACCGAGGGAGCGCCCGAAGCGCGGATCATCGTCGACGACCAGGATCGATCCGTTCATCTCGTCGCGTTCGCAGCTCCTCGCCGGGTGGCCCCGACACCGCTGTGTGACTCTCCACTGTGTGACTTCCGGACGGCAAACGGTTCCGGACCGGATCTCGGGGGCCCGGGGCGATGCCAGGGTACGCGATCGAGCGTCGGTGTACACCGGCCTGTGACGGCTCACGAGCCGTGGGCGAGGGGCCGGAGGGTCGCCTCGGGATCGATGGGGAGGTGGAGGTCGAGGCGGGCGGTGGGTTTACACAACATCAGCTCGAGGCTCCCGCGATGGGCTTCGGCTGCGTCGCGCAGGCCCCGGAGTGCATTCCGCACCCGGGCGCTCGCGCCGCTGCCACGTTGCGCCCGGCACAACGCCCACGTGAAGCTGGGCCGATCGCTCGCGAGTGTGAGCGTGACGTCACGGCGCGAGGCCACCACGGCCAGCAGCAGCGCTCCCCCGCGATCCGGTGCGTCGAGACAGGCGAGCGCGGTACGACGCAGCGAGTCGAGAAGTGCGTCGGGCTCGAGGACCAGCTCGGGCGACGCGGTGACGAGCGAGAGCAGCTCGACGTCGCGCTGCCGACACAGGGGCGAGAGCTCGGCGACGAGCGTCTCCACCACGACCTCGGGTCGGTAGGGGAAACGCTGGAGTCGCCGACCCTCGAGTCGGGAGGAGGAGGGGGACGAGGGGCAGGGGCGCGGATCCGGGAGCACGGGAGGACCTCCATTCGGGAGACCGCCGAAGCCCGCCCTTGCGCAAGGGGGGCGTCGGTCGTTGGGGGGTGCTTCGCGAAGAGCAAGCCCCATGCCGGCCGACCCGGCTGCGAACAGGTCCGAGAGCGGCGTCGGATACGGCGAGTGCACGAAAGCGAACGCGGGGCGTTCGATGGCGCACACCTCGCCCGGACGAGCGCCCGCCGGCCTATCCTCCACCTCGATGGTGCGCGACGAGCAGGCGCGGAGCTTTGCACTCGACCTTCCCGAGGCCACCGAGGCCGATCACTGGGGTGAGCCCTGCTTCCGGGTTCGCAACCGGATCTTCGCCGTCTTGTATCCCGCGGAGCGTCGCGCGGTGGTGAAGCTGCCGCTCGACCAGCAGGAGGCGCTGGTGGAGGCCGACCCGGGCGTCTACTGGCTGGACAACTTCGCCTATCAGGGCTGGACCCACGTGGATCTGCGCCGTGTGCCGGCCGCACGGTTTCGACATCATCTGGAGACGGCCTGGCGCGGCATCGCACCGAAGCGCGCCATTCAGGCCCTCGAAGCGAGAACCCCGAACCCGAGGAGCAACCCGTTGACCCAGCGGAAGAAGGCGGCGCGGAAGACCGCCCGGAAGACGACGCGCAAAGCGACCCGCAAGAAGAAGGCGTCGCGCGACGTCGAGAAGGACTACTCGCCGAGGCAGTTCGTGACCAAGCTGCGGCGGCTCGCGGACTCGATCGAGCAGGGGAGGCGCTTCCGCATCCAGATCGCGGGGGAGCGCATCTCGATCCCGCCGGACGCGACCATCAACCTCGAGCACGAGCGTGGCGACGGCGAGGAGGAGGTCGAGTTCCAGCTCAAGTGGAGGCTGGACCACTAGGCTTGGAGCACGCGATCGAGCCGATCGGCCGGGCGAGCTGATGCGCGACGACTGGCGCCGGGACGAGGGCTAGACCTTCGAGATCACCGCGTCCGCGAAGCCGAGCATGGCGTCGCGCTTCTGCTCGAGCGTCGTCCCCGGCCCGATCGTGTAGGGGAAGGGCCAGGCGGTGGTCGCAGTCATGCCGTGCTCGGCCTCGAGGTCGCGGAGCTGCGCCGGATCGGGCGGAACCGCCAGCGGCACGATGGTCTCGAAGGGCTCGCTCGCACGACCGCACTCTTCGCGGAGTGCCTGCAAGCGGCCCAGGTAGTGGCCGACCTCCTCCGGGGTCTGGCCCGTGCCGATCCAGCCGTCGCCGAGCGCCGCAGCCCGCTTCAGCGCGGCGTCGCTGAGCCCACCGACGAGCACCGGGGGCGGCGAGGGCGGAGCCGGACTCATCTGGAAGCTCCCGAGATCGAAGTGCGTGCCGCGGTGCTCGCACATCTCGCCGCTCCAGGCCTTGCGCAGGACCTCGAGCATCTCGTTCATGCGCTTGCCGCGGGTCTGGAACTCGACGCCCATCGCGTCGAACTCCTCGCGGATCCAGCCGGCACCGATGCCCAGCGAGACGCGGCCGCCCGAGAGCAGCGAGACGGTGCCCACGCTCTTCGCCACCTCGAGGGGGTGACGCAGGGGCAGGATGTAGACGAGCGTCCCGAAGTGCAGGCGCTCGGTCACGGCGGACATGGCCGCGATGGTCGTCCACGGGTCGGGGAAGGGCGTCGTGCCGTCGAAGCCCGGCGTGCCGTCCTCGGAGTAGGGGTACTTCGAGCGGAGCTCGCCGGGAAAGAAGACGTGATCGGAGAGCAGGAGCCCGTGGAAGCCCGCCTCCTCGGCGGCCCGAGCGATGCCGAGCAGCTGGTCGGGCTCTGCGAACGAGGCGACCTGCCAGAACTTCAACCGTCGCTCTCCGGGTAGTAGCGCGACAGGGTCTCGACCACGCAGGCCGGTCGCTCGCTGCCCTCGACCTCCACGGTGACGCGGATCTTGGCCTGGATGCCGCCGTCCTTCGTGGCCTCGGCCGACACCAGCTCGCCGCTGCCGCGCACCCGCGAGCCGACGGGAACCGGGGCCGGGAAGCGCAGCTTGTCGGCGCCCACGTTCACGCCCATGGAGATGCCCTGCACGTCCACGATCTCGGGCAGGAAGCAGTTCACCAGCGAGAGGGTGAGATAGCCGTGGGCGATCGTGCTGCCGAAGGGGCCTTCCTTCGCCCGCTCCGGATCCACGTGGATCCACTGGTGGTCGCCGGTGGCCTCGGCGAACTGGTCGATGCGCGACTGGTCGATCTCGAGCCACTGGCTCGCGCCGAGATTCCGGCCCACGGCGGAGAGCAGCTCCTTCGGGGAAGAGAAGACGGTGGGCAAGGGAACTCCGTGCTCCGGCGAGAGCGGCGAGAGCGGCGAGCTAGGCGTGCTGGCTCGAGACGGCCAGCACCTCGCCGGTCATGTAGCTGGCCAGATCGCTGGCCAGGAAGACGATCACGTTGGCGATCTCGAAGGGCTCGGCCGCGCGGCCGAAGGCCTCGCGCGCGGTGAGGTCCTGGAGCAGCCCGTCGGGCGTGACCTTGCTCAGGAACTCGTGCATGGCGAGGCTCGGCGCCACGGCGTTGACGCGGATCCCCGACTCGGCGGCCTCCATGGCGACGCAGCGCGTGAAGGCCATCACGCCGGCCTTGGCCGCCGCGTAGTGCGATTGCCCCTCCTGGGCACGCCAGCCGAGCACCGACGCGTTGTTCACGATGGCACCGCGTCCCCGTTCCATCATGTGCGGGAGCATGGCGCGGGTCATGCGGAAGGTGCCGTTCAGGGTGACGTCGAGGACGACCTGCCACTGCTCGTCGGTCATCTCGGCGACCCGCGCGTGGCCGCCGAGGCCCGCGTTGTTCACCAGCACGTCCACGTGGCCGAGCTCGCTCACCGCCGCGTCGACCAGGCCACGTACCTGGGCGTCGTCGGTGACGTCGCAGGCGAAGGTCGCCGGCTTCTGGCCGGTGAGCTCGGCGATCCGATCGGCCGACTCGGCCATGCGTCGCTCGTGACGGTCGGAGAGCAGCAGCTGCGCGCCCTCTTCGGCGCAGCGACGCGCGGTGGCGTAGCCGATCCCGGTCCCCGCCGCGGCGGTGACGACCACCGTCTTACCCGCGAGCAGGCCGTGGCCCTCGGGATAGGGAGGCGCCTCCTTCACTGGGGCCGCGGGTCGCGCGGCAGGCCGAGGGCGCCCTCCGCGATCAGGTTGCGTTGGATCTGGTTGGATCCGCCGTAGATCGTGTCCGAGCGCGCGAAGAGGAAGAGCCGCTGGAGCGGGGTGAGCGCGTACTCACCCTCGTCGGCGGCACAGGCCACCTCGGCCTCGGGCCCGAGCACGTCCATCGCGAGCTTCCCGAGCTCGCGGTGCCAGGTCGCCCAGTAGATCTTGGTGATCAGGCCTTCGGGCGAGAGCTGGCTCTCGTTCGAGAGCGTGCGCAGCGCGTTGTAGCGCTGGATCTCGAGCCCCATCCAGGCGTCGGCGATGCGCTGGCGGATCAGCGGGTCGGAGGCGCGGCCGTTCTCCTTGGCGGCGTCGATCACGGCCTGGAGCTCGCGCTGGAAGAGCATCTGCTGGCCGAGGGTGGAGACGCCGCGCTCGAAGGCGAGGGTGCCCTTGATCACCGACCAGCCCTGGTCGGGCTCGCCGACCACGTGGGAGGCCTCGGTGCGCGCGCCGTCGTAGAACACCTCGAAGAACTCGGCGTCGCCGGTGATCTGCTCGATGGGCCGGATGGTGATGCCGGGCTGGTCCATCGGAACGAGCAGGTACGAGAGCCCGCGATTGCGCTTCGAGTCGGGATCGGTGCGCGCCACCACGAAGCACCAGTCGGCCCACTCGGCCCAGGAGGTCCACACCTTCTGGCCGTGGATCACCCACTCCGAGCCCTCGCGCTCGGCGCGCGTCTGCACGGCGGCGAGGTCCGAGCCGGCCCCGGGCTCGGAGTAGCCCTGACACCAGATCTCCTCGCCGGCCACGATGGGCGGGAGGAAGCGCTGCTTCTGGGCCTCGGTTCCGAAGGCGATGAGCGTCGGGCCGAGCAGCGTCTCGCCCATGTGGTTGAGCCGCCCGGGCGCCCCGGCTCGGGCGTACTCCTCGTGGAAGATCACCTGCTGGGTGAGGCTCGCGCCGCGGCCGCCGTACTCGCGGGGCCAGCCGACGCAGGTCCAGCCGCCGGCGGCGAGCCGCTTCTCCCAGGCCTTCCGCTCGTCGATCAGCGCCGAGTCGTCGCCAGAGCCGCCGCGGCCACGCAGCACCGAGAACTCGCCGGCGAGGGCGGACTCGAGCCAATCGGCCGCCTCGCGGCGGAAGGCCTCGTCCTCGGCACTGAAGTGGAGGTCCATCGCGGGAATTACGATACGATACGGCTCGTATGTGAGCAATCCGGCGCGGCCCGACTCGGCTGCCCTTCTCTAGGATAGGAGCCCGTGACCTCGACCCCTTCGGCTCACTCAGAGCCCCTCCCCGTGGGGCCCGACCCGGACTGGACCCGGCTCACCATCCCGCGCGCCGTGCGCCGGGCCGCCGAGCTCTGGCCGGACCGGCCGGCGATCGAGGACGGGCCGGTCGAGCTCGGCTTCGCCGAGCTCGCGGCGCGCGGGCTCGCCGCGACGCGCGCGTTCCTCGCGGCCGGCATCGAGCGGGGCGATCGCGTCGCCATCTGGGCGCCCAACCTGCATCAGTGGGTGGTCGCCGCCATCGGCCTGCAGTCGGCGGGCGCCGTGCTGGTGCCGATGAACACGCGCTTCAAGCCCGCCGAGGCCGGCTACGTCCTGCGCAAGAGCCGGGCGCGCATCCTGTGCACGGTGGGCGACTTCCTCGACACGAACTACGCCGAGTCGATCCGCGGTGAAGACCTGCCCGACCTCGAACGCGTCGTCGTGCTGCAGGGCAGCGGCGAGGGGGCGATCGACTTCGAGACGTTCCTGACTCTTGGCGACGAGATTCCCGAGTCCGAGGCCATCGCTCGCGCCGAGTCCGTCGAGCCCGAGGATCTGTGCGACATCCTCTTCACGTCCGGCACCACCGGGAACCCGAAGGGCGTGATGACGGCTCACGGGCAGACCCTCGCCGTCTTCGACACCTGGAGCCGGGGCGTGACCCTCGGCGAGGGCGACCGCTACCTGATCATCAACCCCTTCTTCCACAGCTTCGGCTACAAGGCGGGCTGGCTCTCGTGCATCATCCGCGGAGCGACGGCGATCCCCCACCTCGTATTCGACGTGCCTCAAGTGCTGGAGCGCGTGGCCGACGAGCGCATCAGCGTCCTTCCCGGGCCGCCGACGCTCTACCAGTCGATCCTCACCGACCCCTCGCGGAACGAGCGCGATCTCTCGAGCCTGCGGCTCGCCGTCACCGGAGCCGCGCCGGTCCCGGTGGAGCTGGTGCACCGCATGAAGTCGGAGCTCGGGTTCGAGACGGTGCTCACCGCCTACGGCCTGACCGAGAGCTGCGGCGTGGTGTCGCTCTGCACGCCGGCCGACGACGCCGAGACGATCTCGGGATCCTCGGGCAAGGCGATTCCGGGCACCGAGGTGCGCTGCGTGGATGCCGACGGCAAGGAGGTGCCGCGCGGCGAGCCCGGTGAGGTCTGGGTGCGCGGCTACAACGTCATGCGCGGCTACTTCGAGGACCCCGAGGAGACGGCGAAGGCCATCGATGAAGACGGCTTCCTCCACACCGGGGACGTCGCCGTGATGGACGATCGCGGCTACATCGACATCACCGACCGCATCAAGGACATGTTCATCTCCGGCGGCTTCAACGTGTATCCCGCGGAGATCGAGAGCACGCTCTTCGAGCACGAGCAGATCGCCCAGGCCGCGGTCGTCGGCATCCCCGACGAGCGCATGGGCGAGGTCGGCATGGCGTTCCTGCTGCCCGCACCGGATGCGGAGATCGACGTGGACGGGCTCCGCGACTGGTGCCGCGAGCGCATGGCGAACTACAAGGTGCCGCGCCGCTTCGCGGTGGTCGCGGAGCTTCCCACCAATGCGTCGGGCAAGGTGCTGAAGTACGCCCTGCGGGAGCAGGCCCAGGCCTCGTGAATCCCGACTCCGGACTCTGGGCGCTCGTCTGCGAGCGCACCGCCGCGACACCCGACGCCCGCTTCGCCATCGATCATCTCGATCGCGAGATCAGCTTTCGCGGCTACCGCGACGCCGCCGTGCAGGTCGCCGGCGCGCTCGAGGCGCGAGGAATCGGCGTGGGGTCCCGGGTCTCCTGGCAGCTCCCGACGACCCTCGAGTCGCTGGTGCTGGCCGGGGCGCTCGCGCGCCTCGGCGCGAACCAGAACCCGATCCTGCCCATGCTCCGCGAGCGCGAGGTCGGCTTCATCCTGGGCGAGCTCGAGCCCGAGCTCTTCATCGTGCCCGGCACCTGGCGCGGCTTCGATCACGAGGCGATGGCGAACGAGCTCACCGCCGGAAGCGGCATCGAGGTGGTCCGGCGCGACGCCCTGCTCGGGCTCGAGCCGCGCGGCAGGGCGGCCGCCTCGGGTAAGGAGGACTGGCGCTGGAGCTTCTACAGCTCGGGCACGACCGCGGATCCGAAGGGCGCCCGACACAGCGACCCGAGCGTGGGCGCGTCGGGCGTGGCCATGGCCCAGCGCTACGCCCTCGAGCCGAGCGACCGCGTCGCCATGGTGTTTCCCGTGACCCACATCGGGGGCATCGGCTGGCTCTTCACCAGCATGCTCGTGGGCTGCTCACTGATCGTCGAGCCCGTCTTCGACCCGGTCGAGACCCCGGCCCGGCTCGCGGCCCACGGCGTCACCCAGGCGACGGCGGGCACCGTCTTCCACCAGGCCTACCTGGCCGCACAGCGGAAGCAGCCCGGGCAGCCGCTGTTCCGCAACGTTCGCAGCTTCCCGGGCGGAGGCGCGCCGAAGCCTCCCAGGCTCCACCACGACATCAAGCGCGAGATGGGCGGCGCCGGGATCGTCTCGGGCTACGGGATGACGGAGTTCCCCATCGCCGTGCTCGGCGCGATCGACGACGCGGACGAGAAGCTCGCCCACACCGAAGGTCGCGCCACCGAAGGCGTGGACGTGAAGATCGCCGGCGCGGACGGCTCGCGTCTCGGCGCCGGCGAAGAGGGCGAGATCCGACTGAAGGGCCCGCAGTGCATGCTCGGCTACGTGGACGGCAAACTGGATGCCGCCGCCTTCGACGCCGAGGGCTTCCTTCGCAGCGGCGACCTCGGGCGTCTCGACGCCGAGGGGCATCTGATCGTGACGGGCCGGCTGAAGGACGTGATCGTCCGCAAGGGCGAGAACATCAGCGCCCGCCAGGTGGAGGACCTGCTCTTCGACCACCCCGCCATCGCCGACGTCGCGGTGATCGGGATCCCGGACCCGGCCGCGGGCGAGATCGCCTGCGCGGTGGCCGTGCTCGAAGGCGATACTGCAGCTCCGGAGCTGCAGGAGCTCTCGAACTTCCTGGACGCGCGAGGCCTCTCCCGGCGCTCCCATCCGGAACGGCTCGAGGTCGTCTCCGTCCTCCCACGCAACGCATCGGGCAAGGTGCTGAAGAACGCGCTCCGGGAGCGCTTCGCCACCGGCTCTTGAGCCCGGGCACCGGGATCCCTCGGCCGGGCTACGCTCGACGGCCATGTCCGAAGGCACGCCCCAGGCCACGCCACAGCGCACGCCGCTCTCCACGCGCTTCTTCTACGGGGTCGGGTCGGTCGCCGAAGGCACCAAGAACACCGCCTTCAACGTCTTCCTGCTCTTCTACTACAACAACGTGCTCGGGCTCTCCGGCACGGCCAGCGGCCTCGCCATCTTCGTCGCGCTCTGCGTCGACGCCGTCACCGACCCGCTGGTGGGCGCGCTCTCCGACGACACGCGCACGCGCCTCGGCCGCCGCCATCCCTACATGTACGCGTCGGCACTGCCGATGGCGCTCTGCTTCGTGGCCCTCTTCCACCCGCCCGAGGGTCTGGGCGAGCAAGGGCTCTTCCTGTGGCTCGCGACCTTCGCGGTGGGCGTCCGCGTCGCCATGACGCTCTTCATGATCCCGAGCAGCGCCATGGTCGCCGAACTGACCGAGGACTACGACGAGCGCACGACCCTCGTGAGCTGGCGTTTCCTGTTCGGCTGGATCGGGGGCCTCTCCTTCTCGTTCATCGGCTACCAGGTCTTCCTGGCGCCCTCGGAGGGCTTCGCCGACGGGCGTCTCGACCCTTCGGGCTATGGCGACCTCGCGATCACCGGAGCGTGCTTCATCTTCGGCGCCATCCTCTTGTGTGCCGGCGGAACCCATCGCCTGATCCCGAGACTCAAGCCACCGCCGCCGGCCCAACCCTTCACCCTCACTCGCTTCGGCGAAGAGCTGCGCCCAGTGCTGCAGAACCGCTCGTACGCGAACCTCGTGTTCGCGGCGATCATCGCGTCGGTGGCGGGCGGGTTCAGCGACGTCGTCGGCCTCTACGTGAACACCTACTTCTGGGGCTTCACCACCTCCCAGATCGCGACCCTCCTCTACGGCGTCGTGGTGGGCATACTCGTCGCCTTCGCCCTCACCCGCCCCATCACCGAGCGCTTCGAGAAGAAGCGCGCCTGCATCGGAATGGCCACCTTCGCCATCCTGTTCGGCCCGCTGCCGATCTTCCTGCGGCTGCTGGGCGTGATGCCCGAGAACGGCGACCCGCTGTTGCTCTGGCTGATCCTCGGACACTCGTGCATCCTGGTCGCCACGGTGGTCGCGATCGGCATCACCTTCTCCTCGATGGTTGCCGACGTAGTCGACGAGAACGAGCTCGAGACGGGCCGGCGCCAGGAGGGCATCTTCACCTCCGCGATCGCCTTCGCCTCCAAGGCGACCTCGGGCCTCGGCAGCCTCGTCGCGGGGATCGGCCTCGACGTGATCGCGTTCCCTCGCGGCGCCGAGATCGGCGAGGTGGCCCCGGAGAAGATCCGCGCCCTTGGGCTGGTGGTCGGCCCCGGTCTCACCGGCCTCTACCTGCTGACGCTGATCTTCGTCTCGCGCTACCGGATCACCCGGGCCGGCCACGAGAAGACCCTCGAGGCGCTGGCGGAGCGGCGCGCGGCCGCGAGTCCGCCCGAGCCCGCCTGAGCACCGAGCAGGACCTTCGCAGCGCGCTACCCTTCACTGAACCACCGTTCAAGAGCTCCCCGCACCCCATCCCGCGCCCCCCTTGGAGACCCGATGAGCGCCGCCACCACTCCCGAGCCGGAGAGCCTCGTCTACACGCCGGAGCAGCTGCTCGACAGCGGCGACTACGAGGCGCCGCTGATCGCCAACGGCGTCCGCTGTCACGGGGGCTTCGAGTCCGATGGCCAGTACCGCTCGCCGCGCACCCTGCATCGCGCGCCGGCCATCACGGCCTGGAAGGCGCAGCTCGCGAGCCAGGGCCACGAGCTGATCGAGATCGACCGCGCGCTGATGCCGCCCCAGTACCCGAGCGTCGAGCAGGCCACTCTGCTCCTCGAGCACGGAGTGCGCGACCCGGTGGCCCGGGCGCTCACCATCATCTCCATCGTCGAGGGCTTCGGCGCCATCATCCGCGAGGTGAAGGTGCCCGACCTCACGAGCCTGATCGTCGAGCCGGTCGAGGGCACGGCGCTCGCGCACCTCGACCAGGGCCTCTTCGAGGCCCACGCCCGCGACGAGTCCGGCTACAAGGACGAGGGCGGCCACAAGCAGATGTGGGAGGCCGCGCGCGACCTCGCCCTCGAGAGCCCGCACATCCCGGGCGACGTGTTGATGCGGATGATGGGCCGCAGCGGGCAGCGCCAGAAGGCCAAGCGCCCCTTCCCCCAGCTCGATCCCACCCTCGAGCGCCTGCTGCAGATGATGTCCCAGGTGCTCGTCGTCGAGATCTTCGCCGAGGGCACCTTCGACTGGGGCGAGCGCGTGCTCTCCGACCCCAAGGTGTCGGCGGCTCCGAAGGAGGCCGGCGACATGGTGCGCCACATCCGCAGCGACGAGAATCCCCACGTCGAGTACCTGCGGACGGCGCTCTCCGAGGTGCGCGCACGCACCCTGCGGACGGTCGACGGGGGCACCATCGCGGGCCGCGAGGTCGTCGACGGCCTGCTGCACCGCATCCTGCGCAACATGACGACCACTCGACGCAGCGAGCAGCAGGCGGACCTGCGCGAGAACCTGGCCGAGGCCATGAAGGTCGCCGCCAACCCGAAGGCCCTGCTCGAGGAGTTCGACTCCCTCGAGGCCGACTGGAACCCGCCCGCGCGCACCGGCTTCGAGCCCGCGACGTCGGCCGAAGGGTGAAGCGGCTCGAGAGGCTCCAGCGCTCCATCCTGGTCTTCTGGCTCGCGGGCCGCCTGTGGCTGCTCTACAAGCCCGAGGAGCTGTTGCGGCGCTGGCTCCGCCGCCCGGAGATCAGCAAGGAGCGCCTGGACCGCAAGCACGCCAAGGCCGCGGACTGGATCCTCGCCTGCGCCCTGCGCATGCGCGGCGTGATCATCAAGATGTGCCAGGCCGTCGCCACCCGCTCGGACATGTTCCCGCCGGAGTTCGTGGAGCGCCTGAAGCAGTGCCACGACTCGGTGCCGGCCAAGAGCTGGGAGGAGGTCCGGGCGGCGGTCGAGGGCGAGCTCGGGAAGCCCCTGGACGCCGTGTTCGAGTCCTTCGAGCACGAGCCCATTGCCGCAGCGTCGCTGGCCCAGGTGCACGCGGCGCGCCTGCGCGACGGCCGCGAGGTGGCCGTCAAGGTGCAGTACCCGGACATCGAAGAGATCGTCCACACCGACCTCCGCAACATGCGGCGCGCCTGCATCATCTACGAGTGGTTCGACACCGACCCGCTCGAGCTCTTGCCGCTGCTCACCGAGCTCACGACCCACCTCGGCTACGAGCTCGACTTCGAGCGGGAGGCCCGTAGCGGCCTGCGCGTGAAGGAGCTCTTCGCCGAGAACGACCACGTGAAGGTGCCGGACGTCTACACCGAGTGGAGCACGAAGCGGCTGCTCGTGATGGAGCGCGTCTCGGGCATGAAGATCACGGACGTCGACGCCATCCGCGCCGCGGGCATCGACCCGGCCGACGTGGTGCAGGACCTGATGGACGCCTACGTGCGCATGATCCTGGCCGCGGGCTTCTTCCAGGCCGATCCCCACCCGGGCAACCTGATGATCACGGAGGACCGCGAGCTGATCCTGCTCGACTTCGGGCTCAGCAAGGAGCTGCCCGAGGGCTACGGCCTCGGGCTCTTCGAGCTGATGTTCTCGCTGATGACCCTGAACGAGGCGGCCATGATCCGCGCGTTCCAGGAGCTCGGCTTCGAGACGAAGACGGGCGACACGGACACCTACCTGTTCATCGCGCGACGCATGCTGCGGCGCAGCGACACCGGCAGCTTCGAGGGCGAGTTCACCGAGGAGATGACCGACGAGCTGTTCGACGCCATCCGCGAGAATCCCGTGGTGCGCGTCCCCAGCGACTTCGTGCTGGTCGGCCGGGTCTTCTCCTTCCTCTCGGGCATCGCCCACTCCCTCGGCGGCCGCGCCAACGTCCTGGCCGCCATGGGTGCCGGCCCGCCCGGCTAGACAGCTCGGGGACGAGAGCCCATCCTCCCGGCCCGAAGAGGACCTGTGCGGAAAGCGGGGGGAAGCGCGTTGTACGAGGAAGCGATCGGGATCGGGGTGGCCGGGAACTTCGCGGGGCACCTCGAGCAGGCCGGCGAGGCGAGCGACTTCGTGGACGTCGAGGTGGCCGACCCGGAGGCTCCGAAGGGCGTGTTCCCCTTCTACGTGCCCGGGGGCGGCGAGCACTTCCTGCACACCTACCCGGTCTCGGACTCCGAGATCCGGCTGGGCTCGGACGACGAGAAGCACCAGATCGAGCCCGAAGTCGCCCTGCTCTGCGAGCTCGGCTACGACGAGGGCGGCCGCGTCTCCTCCATCACGCCGCTTCGCGCCATGGCCCACAACGATTGCTCGATCCGGCGTGAAGGCGCGAAGAAGATCAGCGAGAAGAAGAACTGGGGCCCGGCCTCGAAGGGCACCGCCCGTTCCTTCGTCGAGCTCGACGGGCTGCGCGAAGGCGGAGCCCTCCGCACGTACCGCCTGGGCTGCTGGCTGCGCCGCGGGGATGAGCTCCTCGAGTATGGCGTCGACAGCCCGGTCGAGAGCTACAGCTACTTCGGCCAGCGGCTGCTCGACTGGCTCGTCGACCGGCTTCGCGAGCAGCGCGACGGGGGCCCCCTCGAAGACCTCTCGCGCTGGATCGAGGTCGCGGGCCGCCCGGCACGAGCGCTGATCAGCATCGGCGCGACCCGCTACACCGATCTCGGCGAGTGCACCTTCCTCGAGCGCGGCGACGAGGTGCTCGTCGCCGTCTACGACGCGGAGCGGATCTCGAAGGATGCGCTTCGCGAGCTGCTGGGCGACCCGGCGGCGTCCCTTCCCCGAGGCATCTCGCTGCTGCGACAGCGGGTGGTGTAGAGGGTCCCATGACGCGAAGAGCGCTCGCTCCGCTTCTGCTGCTGCTCCTCACCGTGCCCGGGTGTGCGTCTCTCGGCAGCCGCTTCGAAGCGCCCGAGGTGTTCCTGATCGGGCTGGCGCCGCTTCCCGGCGGCGCACTCGAGCAACGCTTCCTCGTCCAGCTCCGGGTCCTGAACCCCAACGACACGGCGCTGGAGATCGACGGCGTCGACTTCACGCTGGACGTCAACGGAGCCCGGCTGACTCGCGGCGTGAGCAGCGAGCGTCTCACCATTCCGCGCCTCGGAGAGGGCGTGGTGCAAGTGACGGCGACGACGACTCTCTTCGACATCTTCCGCCAGCTGCTGATCGTCAGCGACCGGACCGACCTCGACTACGAGCTCCGAGGGCGCATCCTGCGGCCAGGCGTCCGCGGCAGCCTGCGCTTCGAGCGGTCGGGCACGCTACAACCTCCGACGCCTCCAGGAGCCGTGCCGCCGATCCCCTGACGCCGCTCGGCGGCGTGGGGACGTGCGTCCTTGCGTCCGGCGGGCGGGCGCCGGCTCGGACGCCCGGGGCCGCGCTCGTCGCGGGGCCCGTGGGGGTGGGTGCGAGCCGACGCGCCAGGCGTCGGCTCTCAGCGTGGTGTCGGGCGCTTCAGGCTTGGGGAAGCCGAAGCACCAGGGTGCTACCCACCGTCTCTGCCTGCAGGTTCCGCCACTGAGCCAGCAGGCGGCAGCGCGTCACTTGTGCGCTGCCCGGCGATCCCATCCGGATCTTGAGCTCACCACTCGCGCTCCGGTTGAGTCGTTCGACGATTGCGTTCCAGTCTCTCGATCTTGATTGAGCCACCGCTCGTATCTCCTCACACCGATCAACGTCCCGGAATTAGCACATGGATTTCACGGCGGCAGACGGGATTTCTACCCATACGTTGCGCGTCGCCGTGCGAGCCGGCTCGTTTACACAACGAATCAGGAGTCACTTCGATTACGAACGGCTCTGGACCGGGCTGCACACGGCTTGCACGCAGCGCGCCGGCCCGTGCTGCACCGGGCGTCACTTCCGTGGGCGGGACGGGGACCTACCGGGTTAGGATCGACCACCCATGTCCTTTGCACCCCCGACGGAGAGGCCCCCGCACGAACCCTTCGATGCCGTGGTGTTCTCGGGCGGAGGGTGCCGCTGCTTCTGGCAAGCCGGCTTCTGGACCGAAGCGGCTCCCGTCCTCGACCTGCAGCCGGATGTGATCGGCGCCGTCTCCGCCGGCTCGGCCATGGCGTGCGCGTTGATGGCGGGCCGCATGCACGAAGCGCTCGAGGTCTTCAAGGACGCCGCCCGTCGCAACCCATCCAACAGCTATCCGTGGAACGCGCTTCGGGGGCAGCCCGTGTTTCCCCAGGAGCAGCTCTACCGCGAGACGATCCGCACGACGACCGACGAAGAGGCCATGGCGCAGCTCTACGCCGGCCCGGAGATCCGCGTGCTCCTCGGGCGGCCGCCCGAGTGGGCGGGGCACTACGGCACCCTCGCCCTCGGGACGGTCGCCATGTACGCCAAGCGCTGGCTGGAGCGCGATCTCCACGGGCCCTGGGGCATGCGCGCAGGCTTCCACTCGGAGTCGGTCGCCGTCCACGAGTGCGACAGCCCCGAGGAGCTCGAGGACCTGATCCTGCAATCCTCGTGCATTCCGCCCGCCATCCCCCTCTACTGGCGGCAGGGCCGTCCGGTGGTCGATGGCGGCGTGGTCGACGGCGTCCCCGTCGAGCTGGTTCCCGAGTCGCGGGCGACCCTGGTCCTGCTCTCGAGCCACCGCCCGGCCGAGCGGATCCCGCGGGTCGACGGCCGCACCTACGTGGCCCCCTCGGAAGAGGTGCCGATCGACAAGTGGGACTACACCAGCCCCGAGCGAGTGCAGGCAACCTTCGATCTCGGCCGCCGGGACGGGGCGCGCTTCGCGCGCGAGCACGCCGGCCGCTTCGAGCCGCGCAAGGCCGAGCGCCCGGAAGCCCGGGACATCGCCGTCGCCTGAGAGAGGCTGCGAGAGCTAGGCTTCCCACATGACGGGACTCGCCCTCCGCACCGCCATCACCGCCGCGGGCCTGTGGCTCGCGGCCGAGATCGTCTCGGGGATCCACATCGAGGGAGGCTGGACGATCCTCGCCGCCGCCCTGCTGCTGGGTCTGGTCAACGCCGTCCTGCGGCCCGTGATCGTGTTCCTCACCCTGCCGATCACCGTCGTCACCCTGGGCCTCTTCCTGCTGGCGATCAACGCGGGCATGCTGGCGCTGGTCGCCCGCCTGCTCTCGCAGTTCTCGATCGACGGCTTCGGCTCGGCCCTGCTCGGGAGCGTCGTGGTGAGCCTCGTCTCCTGGGCGGCTTCCTGGTGGATCGGCCCGAAGGGGCAGGTCGAGGTGATGATCGTCCGGCGCTAGTCCGATACCCGTCCGCCCGTTCAGCTCGGAAGCGTGGGCTCCTGGACGTAGGTGCTGGCGAGGAGCCGCACGAAACCGGTGTCGCGCATCGGGTCGCGCGGCCGCTCGCAGGGGACTCCGCGGCGCTCGAGATCCGCGTGGAAGCGCTCGAAGACGGCATCCAGGGTGAGGGCGTCGCGGCCCTCGTCGACGCGGCGCGCCTCGCTCGCGTCGGCGAAGACGTACGCCTTCCACGAGACGCTCGTGCGCAGTGCGGGCCACTCGAAGCGCGCGAGCTCCCGCTCGCCTTCGGCGACCCGCCAGGTGCCCGCACCCTCATGGTGGAGCAGGCTGTCCGTGCTCATGCCCTGGACGATCCCCCGGCCCGGCTCGCCGGTGGGCCGCACGCGGTGGTACATCAGGTCGTTGTCGCCGAGGATCGCGGTGTTGTGGATGCGGCCCTCGTGCACGCAGCAGACGCCGAGCGGCCCCTCGGGCCAGTACTCGAAGCCGCCGCCCACGCCTTCGTAGAACCACGCGACGGCCGTCGCGATGCGGATCTGCTCCTCCGCGAAGAGGCCCGAGTGTCCCATCACCGTGAGCAGCCAGATCGGGTGACGACTGCGATCGATGCCGCGGAAGGCGGGGACGTCGGTGTGGCCGCCGCCCTGATGGAAGGGAAGCTGCCAGGTGAGGTTGGCGTAGACGGCGAAGGGCCGGACGATCTCGCCGTCGAAGAGCCGACCCGCGGAATCGATCAACCCCTCGTGGTGAAGGATCGGCTCGAGTCCCTCGATGCGCGGCTTGCCCCCGATGGCCCAGTCGCCCCGGAACACCGGGGCCACGAACATCTGCCTCGCCTCCCGGTCGCCGGAGAGCGCTCCGTACTCGGCGGCGCTCGAGAAGTAGCGCTGCACGGGCCAGTACGGTGCGTTCGCCTCGACGAGTCGACGCACGAGACCCGGGTCGGGAAGCAGGGAGTCGATCGGAATGGGCGGCCGGGGCAGGGGGCGCAAGGGGGCTCTCCGAGGCAATCCTCGTGTCGGGTGGTATACGCATACCATGAACGACACCACCTTGACGGGTCTCCGCATCTGGGACGGAAGAGAGACCCTCGACGCCGACGCCATCCGGATCTCCGACGGCCGGATCCGGGCGATCGGTGACGCCCGGGAGCTCGCTCCGGGCAGCGAGACCCGGGACTGCGGCGGCCTCTTCGCCCTGCCGGGGCTGATCGACGCCCACGTCCACATGGAGCTCGACCCCGAGCACAAGGAGCCGCCGCCGCCGGGCTACGCCCCCGCCGAGGAGGAGCTGCTGCCCCCCATGGCCGAGCGCGCCCGGGGCATGGTCCAGGCGGGGATCACCACGGCGCGCGATCTGGGCGGCGGCACCGGCTTCGAGCTCCTGCTGCGCGACCGCATCGCGCGCGGAGAGCTTCCGGGGCCGCGGCTCCTGTGCGTCGGACAGCCGGTCACGAGCCCGGGCGGACACTGCCACTTCTGGGGCGGCGAAGCCGCCGACCTCGCCGAGGCCCGGCGGGTGATCACCCGACAGGTCGATAGGGGAGCCGACTGGATCAAGGTGATGGCGACGGGCGGGCGCATGACGAAGGGCACGCAGCCGAGCCGCGCGCAGTTCGACCTCGAGACCCTGTCGGGCATCGTCGCGTTCGCGGGCGAGCAGGGGCGCTCCGTCGCCGCCCACTGCCACGGCACCGAGGGCATCGACTTCGCCGCCCGGGCCGGCGTGCGCACCATCGAGCACTGCTCGTGGGTCGGCGAGGAGGGCTGGGCCTCGGACTACCAGCCGGAGATCGCCGCGAAGATCAAGCACCACCAGAGCTTCGTCTCACCGACGGTGAATCGGGGCTGGCGCCGGATGCTCGACCCCAAGGCCGAGAAGCTGCTCCAACGCCTCCGCGCGGCCTTCGGCGACATGCTGGCCCGGGAGATCCCCTTCGTGACGTCGACCGACGCCGGCATCCCCGGCGTCTTCCACGCCGACCTCGCCCACGCCCTCGACGTCTTCGCTCGGATCGCCGCCCTCTCCCCCGAACGGACGCTCCGCATGGCCACGAGCGAAGCCGCCATCGCCCTCGAGATCGAATCCGAGACCGGCCGCCTGGCCCCCGGTCTCGCCGCCGACCTCCTGCTCGTCGAAGGCAACCCCCTCGACGACCTCTCCCCCCTCACGAATCCCGCCCTGGTGTTCGCAAGAGGCGTTCCCCAAGAGGCAGCGGCGTGAGGCGAAGGGCTACCGCAGCCCCCGAAGCGCCAGGTCGACGATCGGATCGACCATGTCGGGATGCAGCTTTGCGCCGGTGAAGAAGAGCCGCACCGCAATCGGCCCGACGACCAGGTCCGCCGCCAGTCGCAGATCGATGTCGTCGGGAAGCTCGCCGCGCTCGACGGCTCGGCGCAGCGCACTCTGGAGCGGTGCGCGCCGTCCCGCCATGACCGGCTCGAACAGCTCCGAGAGCTGGGGGTTGTGCCGCCGCTCGCCGGCCAGGCTCGGCAGCACCGTCGCGAGCGGCGAGTCGTTGAACGCCGACAGGTAGCCGCGCAGCATCGCCTTGAGATCGCCGGCGAGGCTGCCCGTGTCGTGGTCCTCGAGGCCCGGAAGCTGGCCGAAGGCCTCGACCACCAGGGGGAGCTTCGAGGGCCAGCGCCGGTAGATGGTGGCCTTGCCCACGCCCGCCCGACCGGCCACGCCCTCCACGGTGAGCGCGGAGAAGCCCACCTCCTGGAGCAGGCTCAGGGTGGCGTCGAGGATCGCCTGGTGGGCCTCCTCGCTCCGCGGTCGGCCGGCTGTGGGGCTCTCGGGCTCGGTGGTCATGACTGCCTCGATCTCGCGGGCCCTCGAAATTCCTCAATCGATTCGGATACTTGAGGGATTCTCGACGGCCCCTGGCCGTCCCTTTGCCGGCCCGGGAATTACGATACTATACGTTCCGTAATCGTTCACTGCGAGCGCCGCCGGCCCCCACCGAGCCGGCTGCGGCTCCCGGCGCCGACGCCCGAGGCGCAGAAGCGAAGCAGGAGATCCCCCATGGCCGGAGCCCCCGCACAGTGGGACGTCGAGGTCGACGTCGTCAGCATCGGCTCTGGCCTCGGCGGCCTCGCGGCCGCCATCGTGGCCCACGACCAGGGCGCGAGCTGCGCCGTCCTCGAGAAGGCGAGCAAGCTCGGCGGCCTCTCGGGCTTCGGCGGGGGCGAGGTGTTCGTGCCCGCCAACGAGAAGATGCTCGAGCTCGGGCTCGAGGACACGCGCGAGGAAGGCCGGCAGTACTACGAGTTCGTGAGCGCGGGCTTCCATAGCGAGCCCCACATGAGCAAGCTGCTCGAGACCATGCACGAGGCCATCGCCTACTACGGCGAGAAGGCCGGCGTCGCGTGGAAGGCCTGCCAGGGGCTGCCCGACTACTACTACCCCGACGCGCCCGGCTCGAAGAAGAGCGGCCGCTACCTCTCGGTCGACCTCTTCGACGGCACGTCCCTCGGCGAGTGGCAGGCCCACACCTGGCTCACGCCGATCATGCCGCCGGGCGCGCTCCACGAGGAGATGTACGAGTGGGGCGGCCTCGCCAAGGTGACCGAGTGGGACTACGAGCTCCTCGGCCAGCGCATCGCCGAGGACAAGCGCACCTTCGGCCCCGGCCTGATGGGCTTCTTCGTGAAGGCCGCGATCCTCGACCGCGGCATCCCCGCCTACACCGAGACGCCGGTGCAGGAGCTCGTGACCGACGCGAACGGCGACGTGATCGGCGTCCGTGCCAGACGCGGCGGGGAGGGAGAGGGCAAGGACTTCTTCGTCAAGGCGCGCAAGGGCGTGATCCTCGCCGTCGGTGGCTACGACCACAACAAGGACATGGCCACCATGTTCGAGGAGATGGAGGACTGGAACGGCGTCTTCCCGGCCTACCTCGACGGCGACCACATGGTGATGGGCCCGGAGATCGGCGCGGCCATCGCCTCGGTGCCCAACACCAACCTGGCCCTCTTCTACGGCTACCAGATCCCCGGCGAAGAGGTCGACGGGCGCCCGCTCTGGCGCTCGTCCTGGGAGGGCGGCTGCCCCCACGCCATCTGGGTGAACAAGGCCGGCGAACGCTTCTGCGACGAGTCCTTCTACAAGGACTACCAGCCCCGCATCCGCGAGTGGGACGGCAAGAAGCAGGAGCAGCCGAACACCGACATCCACCTGATCTTCGACGGCAGCTACCGCGACCGCTATCCGCTCGGCTCCTTCATGCCGGGTCAGCCGCTTCCCGAAGGCATGGTCATCGTGGCCGACTCGATCCGCGAGCTGGCCCAACGCATCGAGGTCGACCCCGACGCCCTCGAGCGCACCATCGAGCACTTCAACGCGGGGGCCGAGAAGGGCGAGGATCCCGACTTCGGCCGCGGCTCGATGCCCTGGGCGATCCGGCTGGTGGGCGACCCCGACTACCCGAACCCGCTGCTGGGCCCGCTCACGAAGCCGCCCTACCACGCGGTCCGCCTGCGGCCCGTCTCGGTGGGCATCAACTCCCACGGCCTGCGCTGGAACCTGGACGCCCAGGTCGAGCACGTACGCGGCCACGCCATCGGCGGCTTCTACACCGTCGGCAACTCCGCCGCACTGCTCGACATCGGCGGCGGCTACCAGAGCGGCACCTCCAACTCCCGCGCCATCACCTGGGGCTACGTCGCCGGCCGCCACGCGGCCGCCCAGCCGGCGCGTTAGTCCGTTGCCCGAGGTCGAGTACACGACGACGGCGAAGCTCCCGGTCGAGACGATCTGGGAGTTCGTGAGGGAGATGGACAACTGGGCCACCTTCGTGGCCGGCTACGAGTCCCACGAGAAGGCCTCCGAGGACGACTCGACCTGGGTCCTCAAGGGCGACGTGGGCGTGCTGGCGCGCACCGTCAAGTTCGCCGTGCACGTGGACGAGTGGGCCGGGCCCGAGCGCGTGCGCTTCTCGCTGAAGGGCCTGAACGAGCCGATGGAGGGGAGCGGAACCTTCCTGCTCTCGGTCCACGAGGAAGAAGGGGCGAGCCCGGAGCCGGGGGCGCCGCGCGACGGCTTCTTCACGCGCCTGTTCACCGCCATCGCGCGCTTCTTCTACGGCCTCGTGCACGGCCGGGCCGAGCGTGCCGAGAGCGCCGATGCCGGCCCTGGAAGCGGCATGTCGCGCCTCGTGTTCCGCCTCCGCGTCGATCCGGGCGGGCCCATGGCCCCCATGGTCAACGCGATGATGAAGCCCATGATGATGCCCGCTGCCGAGGGCCTCGCGAACCAGATCATGGCCACGCTCGAGAAACGCCACGGCGTCGAGTAGGCCACGACGCACAAGAACGCCACGCACGTGATCGGAGCCCCGATGTCCCAGCCCCTGAACTACGACCCGTACTCCGAAGAGGTGATCGAGAACCCCCAGGCGATCTATGCGCGCCTGCGCGAGGAGGCCCCCTGCTACCACCTCGAGAAGTGGGACGCCTACGCGCTCTCCCGCTTCGAGGACATCTGGACGGCGTCGATGGATGCCGACCACTACACCGCCGCCAAGGGCACCACGGCCTCCCACCTGCTGACGAAGGTCCAGCCGGTGACGCCCATGATCAACATGATGGACCCGCCCGAGCACACCGAGCTGCGCTCGAAGATGGCGAAGCACTTCACGCCCGGCGTGGTGCGGAAGCTCGTGCCGGAGATCCAGGCCATCGTCGACGAGTCGTGGGCCCGGGTGGAAGGCAAGGACGAGGTCGACCTCTTCAACGAGTTCGCCGCCGAGGTCTCGGTCAAGGTCGCGTGCCTCGCGAACGGCTTCCCGATGGAGGACGCCGACCGACTCAACGCCCTGGTGTGGCGCTTCTTCGGCCGCGAGGAAGGCGTGGAGGGCATGACCGAGGACGGTCTGGCCGCCATGAACGAGATGTTCGGCTACTTCGGCGAGCTGATCATGAAGCGCCGCGGCGGCGAGGCGAGCACCGGCAGCGTGGTCGACCTGATCTGCACCACCGAAGTGGGTGGCAAGCAGCTCGAGGTAGAGGCGGCCGCCTCGCACCTCTCGATGCTGATCATCGGCGGCTCGGAGACCTTTCCCAAGACCTTCGCCAGCGCCGCCCATCGGCTCTGGCAGCACGCCGAGCAGCGGGCCGAGTGCGTGAAGGACCCGAGCCTGATCCCGGGCGCCTATCACGAGGGCCTCCGCTACGACATGCCGACCCAGTTCCTGATGCGGGTGACGACGAAGCCCGTGTCGTTCCACGGCGTCGACATCCCCGCGGACAAGCCGATCCTCTTCCTCTATCCGTCGGCCAATCGCGACCCCCGCGAGTTCGAGGATCCCGACACCTTCGACATCCATCGAAGGCCTGCGCGCATCCTCACCTTCGGCCACGGCATCCACGCCTGCATCGGCCAGCACTTCGCCAAGATGGAAGGCAAGCTCTGCTTCGAGAAGCTCCTCTCCGAGGCTCCGGAGTACGAGGTCAAGGAAGGGGAGCTCACGCGCATTCGCACCGAGTTCGTGCAGGGCTGGGAGTCGATGCCGGTGGTGCTGAACCGCTGAAGCCCGACCCGGCCCCGCAGCGCTCGGCACGGCTCCCTGGATGAAGCTCTCGGTCACGCTCTCCGGCGTGGGCTTCCTCTTCGGAGGCGACCTGCGCGCCGTGGTCGAGATGGCCCGCGCCGCCGACGACCTGGGCATCGACCAGCTGGTGGTGCCCGATCACGTCGTGATGGGCCCGCACACCGAGCACTATCCCTACGGGCGCTTTCCGCTGCCGGCCGACGAGCCCTGGCCCGAGCCGCTGACCCTGCTGGCCGCCGTGGCGGCGACCACGCACCGCATGCGCCTCGGGACCGGCATCCTGATCGCGCCGCTTCGCCCTCCGCTCCTGCTCGCGAAGACGGCCGCGACCCTCGACGCGCTGTGCGCGGGACGCCTCGACCTCGGCGTGGGCGTGGGTTGGCAGCGCGAGGAGTTCGTCGCCGGCGTGGCCCCCTTCGAGGAGCGCTGGCGCAGCCTGGACGAGGGGCTGCGCGCCTGCCGCGCGCTCTGGGGCTCCGACCCCAGCGCCGTCACGTGGCGCGGGGTGGAGACGCGCGAGCTGCGCGCCTTCCCCAAGCCGGTCCAGGCGGGCGGAGTGCCGCTCTGGTTCGGAGTGGCCGCCACCGAACGCCAGGCGCGTCGCATGGCGGAGCTCGGAGAGGGCTGGATGCCGATGGACGGCGACCCGAAGGAGATCGCCGCCGGGCTCGAGACGATCCGCCCGGCCCTCGTCGCGGCCGGGCGCGACCCCGATGCCTTCGGTGTGCGCGCCCACGCGCCCCTCGTGATGGGCGACGATCGCCGGCCCGACCTCGAGGCCACGCTGCGGGGTCTCCCGGCCCTCGCCGAGGCCGGCGCGACCGTCGCCTCGTTCGCGCTCGCAGCCTTCTGCCGCAGCCCCGACGAGATCCGGCCCTTCCTCGAGCGGCTGGGCCGGGAGGCGAGCGCGTGAGCGCGGACGCCCCCGCGGAGGAGCGCGCGAGCCGGCGCTACGCCTGGTACGTCCTGATCGTCCTCTTCGCCGCGTACGTCTTCAACTTCGCGGACCGCCAGCTGCTCCCCCTGGCCCTCGAGCAGATCAAGCAGGAGATGGAGCTCTCGGACACGCTGCTCGGCCTGCTGCTCGGCCTGGCCTTCACCATGTTCTACACGCTCGCGGGCATCCCCATCGCCGCGTGGGCCGACCGCGGAAACCGACGCAGCATCGTGGCGCTCGGGCTCACCGTGTGGAGTGCGATGACCGCCGCCTGCGGCCTGGCGCAGAACGCCGGGCAGCTCGCCCTCGCGCGGTTCGGCGTGGGAATCGGCGAGGCCGCGGGCACACCGCCCTCGCACTCGCTGATCTCCGACTACTTCCCCGCCGAGCGCAGGGCGACGGCGATGTCCGTCTACGCCATGGGCATCTACGTGGGCGTGCTCTTCGGCTTCGTGGGCGGGGGCTACCTGATCCAATGGCTCTCGTGGCGCAGCGCCTTCGTCGTTCTCGGGCTCGCGGGCATCCCGCTCGCGCTGCTGCTCCGGCTCACCGTCCGCGAGCCGGTGCGGGGCGCCGCCGACGCGGGCGCGACCCCGCCCCCGAGCGAGGCGCTCCCGCTCCGGGAGGTGCTGCGAACCCTCGCGGCCCACCCGAGCTTCGTGCTGCTCACCGTCGGCGCGTGCTTCCAGGCCCTGGCGGGCTACGCGATCCTCTCCTGGGGGCCCGCCTTCCTGATCCGCGTACACGGCATGGCCCCGAGCGAGCTCGGCCTCCGCTTCGGGCTGATCGCCGGAATCGGAGGGGCCGCCGGCGCCACGCTGGGTGGCGTCCTCACCGACCGGCTCTGCGTCCGCGACCCGCGCTGGGCCATGGGCCTTCCCGCGCTGATCTCCCTGCTGGCCGCCCCCTTCGCCCTGCCGTTCCTGCTGGCCGATGCGCGCGGGACGGCGCTCTTCTTCTTCGCCATCTACTACTTCGTGAACAACATGTACGTGGGCCCGCTCTGGTCGGTGGCCCAGGGTCTCGTCGACGCGCGCATGCGCGCCCTGGCCAGCGCGACACTGCTCACCATCCTCAATCTCGTCGGGCTGGGAGCGGGGCCCTGGATCGTCGGCGTGATGAACGACCAGCTGGCGCCCACCTACGGCGACGAGGCGATCCGCTACTCGCTGCTGGTCATGACCCTCGCCGGAGCGCTGGCCGCGATCTTCTTCGGGCTGTGTGCACGCGGACTCGGCCGCGAAGAGGCTGACTAGGACGACCCGCTGCGCCCGAGCAAGGCCACGGTACACGAGCCGGCCACCACCACGAACGCGCCGAGCAGACTCACGAGCGATACGGGATCCCGCGCCACCAGGGCGGGGAAGAGGGCGGCGCCGACGGCGCCCGTCGCGAGGGTGGCGAGCGGCGTGAGCGCGAGCACCGCCGAGACGCGCGAGGCCTGCCAGTGGGCCAGCGCCGCCGCGAAGGCGCCGTAGGCCACCAGGGTGTTGGCCGAGGCGAAGAGGAGCCCGCCCCAGCCGACGGCGGAGAGCCCGGCCAGCTGCGACGGGGAGGCCCCGAACGAGAAGGCCACGAAGCAGCCCGTGTAGATGCACCACATGATCTGCTGGCTCGAGAGGCGCTGGAGCAGCTGCTTCTGGGCCAGGCCGTAGAACGCCCAGGTGACGGCCGCGACCCCCATGGCCGCAACGCCGTCCAGGTACTGGCTCAGCTCGGAGACGAGGCTCCGCACCTGGCTCGCGAAGAAGAGCCCGAGCCCGCAGAGCATCACCCCGAAGCCCAGCCACTGTCCCGGGGTGAACTGCTCGCGAAAGACGACGATGCCGCCCACGGCCAGGAGCGGCGGCGCGGCCTGGATCAGCACCTGGGCCGTGGCGGGCGAGGTGAGGTCGAGGCCGATCAGGTAGGTCAGGTAGTTGACGGCGAGGCCCGCCGTCGAGATCGCGAGCAGGATGCTTCCGCCGCGGCCGAGTGCGCTGCGCTCGGGCAGGCCGCCTCGGAGCCCGAGCCACAGGCCGAGCGCCACGGCGGAGAAGCCGAAGCGGAACCAGGTGATGGTGACCGCGTCGAGCTCCGCCAAGGCCAGCTCGAGGCCGTAGGGGAGCACGCCCCAGAGCAGCATCGTAGTCGAGGCGAGCGCGAGGCCGAGAGCGCGTTCGCCGCTCGGCTGGTGAAGCTCCATGGGCTCGGACCTCGGGACGGACGGGCTCGCGGGGGGACTGGGGGGTTGGGTTGCGGAGAGCGGGGCAGTCTACCGCGGCGGGGCGGCGGGGCTCCCGCGTTTGGATGAAGACGGGCCGGGAGGCGTCACTGAGGAGCCGGGGCTAGGATTCCGGCCGACATCCAGAGCCAAGCAGCCGACTCGCCGAGAGGGACCCCCCTCGACCGCGAGCCGGCCTCTTCGCGTTTGACCTCTGGTCGACTTCGGTCGCCGGGGCGGGAGACGGACGTGGCACAGATCGTGGTCGAGGAGCTGCGGAAGACCTTCCACATCGCGCGACGCCGCCCGGGCTTCCTGGGAGCGCTCCGCGGTCTCGGCCGGCGCGAGCACGACCCGCTCCACGCCCTCGATGGCATCTCCTTCGAGATCGGAGCCGGAGAGCTCGTCGGCTACATCGGCCCCAACGGCGCCGGGAAGTCGACCACCGTGAAGGTGCTCTCGGGAATCCTGGTGCCCGACTCGGGCCGCTGCGAGGTGCTCGGGCTGGTGCCGTGGAAGCGCCGGCAGGAGTACGTGGGCCGGATCGGCGTGGTCTTCGGCCAGCGCACCCAGCTCTGGTGGGATCTCCCGGTGGTCGAGTCGTTCGAGCTGCTGGGCGACATCTACCGGGTCGCGCCCGCCGAGTTTCGGCGCGCGTTCGACGAGCTCGTCCCCCTGCTCGACCTCGAGCCGCTGCTGAACACGCCGGTCCGCCAGCTCTCGCTCGGTCAGCGCATGCGCTGCGACCTCGCCGCCGCGCTGCTGCACGCGCCCCCGCTGCTCTTCCTGGACGAGCCCACCATCGGGCTCGACGCCCCCTCCAAGCTGGCCGTGCGCGACTTCGTGAAGCGCCTGAACCGCGAGCGCGGCACCACCGTGATCCTCACCACCCACGACATGGACGACATCGAGAGCCTCTGCGAGCGCGTGATGGTGATCGGCCAGGGCCGCATCCTGTGCGACGGCTCCCTCGGCGAGCTGCGCGCGCGTGTGACGGGCGAGCGGCGACTGATCATCGACGTCGACGGCGATGCTCCGCTCGAGGATCCGGACGCGCGCCTGATCAGGCGCGAGGGCCATCGCGTGACGCTCGCCTTCGATCCCGACCGCGTGGCCACCGCCGACCTGATCGGGCGCATCGCCCGCAGCCACGAGGTGCGCGACCTCTTCGTCGAGAACCCGCCGATCGAAGAGGTGATCAGCCAGCTCTACCGGAGCCACGGGACGGAGGTGGGCGCGTGAGCGCGAGCGAGGCGAGACGGCCCTGCCGGCCTTACCAGCCCTATCGGCCCTACCGCGCCCTCCTGTCGGCGCGCTTCCGGATGATGCTGCAGTACCGCGCGGCGGCGCTGGCCGGCGTGGCCACCCAGTTCTTCTGGGGCGCCATCTACGTGATGATCTACGAGGCGTTCTACTCGCTCGGCGTGCCGGCGCCCATGAGCTTCGAGGCGACGATCACCTACGTCTGGCTCGGGCAGGCGCTGCTCGCGCTGCAGCCCTGGAACCACGACAAGGAGATCGAGGAGATGATCCGCCGGGGGCACGTGGCCTACGAGCTGGTGCGCCCGCTCGATCTCTACGGGCTCTGGTTCGTTCGCGCCGTGGCGTGGAGGACGGCCGGCGCCTCGCTCCGCTTCCTGCCCATCGTGTTCGTCGCGGGCTTCGTGCTGCCGGGGCTCGGCGCCGAACGCTGGGCCCTGCTCCCGCCCGACTCGGGGGGCGCAGCGCTGCTCTTCGTCGTCTCGCTGATCGCAGCGGTCGCCCTCGGCGCTGCGATCACGACCCTCGTGCACGTCTCGTTGCTCTTCACGCTCTCCGGCGAGGGCATCACCCGGCTCATGCCGACCGTCGTGATCCTCTTCTCGGGCATGATCATCCCGATCCCCTTCTTCCCCGACTGGATCCAGCCGCTCTTCGAGTGGCTCCCCTTCCGCGGCCTCGCCGACGTGCCCTTCCGCATCTACAACGGACACATCCCCGTGGCCGACGCCTTCGGCGAGATCGCCCTGGTCGCGGCCTGGACCGGCCTGCTCATGGGCCTCGGCCGCGTACTCATGGCGCGCGGGACGCGACGCCTGGTCGTGCAGGGCGGATGAGATGAACGACCTGCGCCTCTACCTGCGGATGGTGGGGATCGCGATTCGCGGCAGCATGCAGTACCGGGCGTCCTTTCTGATGATGAGCCTCGGACAGCTCGGCGTGACCGCGATCGAGTTCTTCGGGATCTGGGCGCTCTTCGATCGCTTCGGTCGCCTCCCGGGCTGGCAGCTGGCCGAGGTCGCGGTGTTCTACGGCGTGGTCAACGTGGCCTTCGCCTTCGCGGATACCCTCTCGCGCGGCTTCGATCTCTTCGGCGAGGACCTGAAGCAGGGCGAGTTCGATCGGCTGCTGGTGCGTCCGCGCTCGCCGCTGCTCCAGCTCTCGGGACGCCGCTTCGCGATCCACCGGGTGGGCCGCTTCGCCCAGGGCCTGGCCGTGCTCGCCTTCGGGCTCCACGCCCTCGACATCACCCTCGGCCCGGCGCAGATCGGGCTCCTGCTCCTGACGCTGGCGGGAGGCACCGCCCTCTTCCTCGGCCTCGTGATCCTGCAGGCGACCCTCGCCTTCTTCAGCACCGAGAGCCTCGAGGTGATGAACACGATGACCTACGGTGGCGTGCAGACGGCGCAGTACCCCCTCGCGATCTACCGCGAGAGCTTCCGTCGCTTCTTCACCTTCGTGGTCCCGCTCGCGGGCGTGGCCTACTTCCCGGTGCTCGCGCTGATGGGGCGCAGCGACCCCCTCGGCTCGACGCTCTGGATGCAGGCCCTGGCTCCGCTCTCGGGCTTCGCGTTCCTGGCGCTGGCCTGCGGAGCCTTCGCCCTGGGGACGCGCCGCTACACGTCGGCCGGGAGCTGATCCCCCTCGCCGCCTCCGTAGGTCTGCGCGAGCAGATCCATGCGGAAGAAGCGCTGGGTCACCATCAACCGCGGCCGCATCGTCGCATTGGGCGCCAGGGTGTGGAGCAGGCGCAGGTCGGTCAGGTAGACGTCGCCGGGCTCGCCGTGCATCTCCACCACCTGCAGCTCCACGTCGCCGACGCGCTCGGGTGCCTCGAGGAAGCTCTTTCGATCCTCTCGACCGTTGCGCAGCAGCTCGCGGAACCAGGGCTCTCGCTGCAGCCGCTTCTTCACGTCCTTCGATTGGATGCGCCCCTGTCCGTTGAGCAGACGATGAGAGCCGGCCGCGACCAGGGTGCCCCCGCCACCGGGCTCGACCCGGTCCAGGAAGGTGAACATCTGCACACCGGGCGGCTCGTCGGGCCCGAGGCGTGGAACGTCGAGGTGCCAGACCTTGTGAGGCACGGTCCAGGCCTCGGCGTTGGGCGGGGTGAACAGGATCTGCGGGTGCTCGACCATCGGCTGCAAACGATGGCCCGGTGCCAGGTCGTGCGCGGCCTGGATCACCTCGTCCGTGATCAGGCGTCGAAAGGCATCCGACTTCGCCCAGGGCTTGAGCTTCTTGAGGATGCGGTTCTGGCACTCCCATCCCGTGGCGCGCCCGTCGATCCACACGCCGTCGCGGGTCACGCCGTCCTCGTCCATGCACTCGAAGGCGCGCTCGCGTGCGGGCGAAACGAGCGCTTCGGGGATGAGGCCCTCGATGCGGATCACGCCGCGCCGCGCGAACTCCTCTCGTCGGGTCGCGTCGATCATGACGACACCTCGGCCGCGCGGCTGCGCACCAGCCCGATGCCGGCCCACTGGTGCAGCTTCGCGTCGCGCTCCTCGTCGAGCAGCTTCTGGAACAGTCCTTCGAGATCGGGATGGGGATGGAACCAGGCCAGGTGCAGCGTCGCCGAGCGCCGGACCTTGATGCTCTCGTCCTGGAAGATCCGCTCGATCAGGAGCGGCACCGCATCGGGATGGCCCGATCGGACGCCGCCCTGGCGGATGCCGTTCGACACGATCCCCACGGCCATGGCGCGAACGCTCGCGCGCAGGTCCCGCAGCAAGGGGGTCGAAGCCTCTACGCCTTCGCGACTCCCCTCCGAGTAGAGCCCGTAGAGGCAGGCGAGTCGGACCTTCCAGCGTCCATCGCCGAGCCCCTGGATCAGCGCGCGGCGGTCCACCCCGGGGCTTCCGCCGGCCCCGTCTGTCGTCTCCATGATCTGCATGTCCGTCTCCGGCTCGCGGGCGCCAGAAACTCGAAAGGCCCGGCGCTCGCTCCATGGGTCGAGGCTCCTCGCCACACTCCCGGATCTCGGGAAGCGACGGAGGTCTCGATGGAGTGAACGCGGGCCCTGGGGATCCCGTCGATCACGACTACAAGCCAGGCTAGCTAGACGAAGATCTTCTGCCAGCCGGTTTCGTGGGGGGCCAGGAAGACGACGCCGAGCTTCATCTGATGGTGGAGCCAGACGCCGCCCTCGCGGACGTAGACGTCGTCCTCGGTGCCCGCCATCCAGTGGGGGCGGCCGTCCTGCGTGGTGCAGGGCGAGAGGATGTCCCAGCGCGCCGTCGCCCGGTCGCCCGAAACCTCGATCCGGGGCTTCAGGAAGAAGTGCCAGGAGAAGAGCAGGGTGGGCTCGCGCATGCGCTCGGCGATGGCGGCGCGCCCCTCGCAGCGGCCCATGGCGGCGCCGCCGTCCCACACCGCATCCTCGGTGAAGAGGGCGGCGATCTCGTCCGCGATGGGGGCGATCTCCTCCGCCGGGCGGGCCGCGCCGCGGTGGTAGCGGCGATCCACCAGCTCGGCATAGCGCGCCTTCAGGTTCTGGATCGCGAGCGCGTCCTCGAGGGCCTGGACGCGCTCTTCGAGGCCCGGACGCGGGTCGTTCGAGAGAGGCTGGGACATCCGGGCAGGGTACCCGAGAGCCGGACCCGCGGGCATCGGGGACGGGAACGGCGGGCATCCGGGAGCCCGGAGCTGGGAGCCCAGAGCCGCGAGCCCGGAGCCGGGAGCCCGCGTGCGTTGCTACCGTGGCGGGATGAGCTGGCGAGACGAGGCCCTCGAGATCGAGCGACGTCGCGCGGCCGCGAAGGAGCAGGGCGGCGCCGAGGCCGTGGCCCGCCAGCACGCGCGCGGGCGCCTCACGGCGCGCGAGCGGGTCGATCTGCTGGTCGATGCCGAGAGCTTCCGCGAGATCGGCGAGACGGCCGGGCACACCCGCACCGACGAGGACGGCACCGAGCGCTTCACGCCCGCGGGCATCGTGATCGGCACCGCCCGGGTCGGAGGCCGACCCGTGGTCGTTGGCAGCGACGACTTCACCGTGGGCGGCGCCGCCTACACGCCGGCGGGCCTCCGCAAGGGCCAGCACGCCGACGCCCTCGCCGTCGAGCGCCGCGTCCCGCTGATCCGCCTGCTCGAGGGCGGCGGCGCCTCGGTCTCCGGCTCCTACGAGAGCCGCGGCCGCTCGGGCTACGACCTCACCCAGCCCCCGCCGATGAACGTCCTCGCCCATCGAGCGCTGTCCCGGGTGCCCGTGGCGTGCGCCGCGCTCGGCCCCTGCGCCGGCTATCCCGCCGCGCGCCTCGTGGCCTCCCACTACGCGGTGATGGTGAAGGAGACCTCCCAGGTCCTGACCGGCGGGCCAGTGCTGGTGGAGCGCGCACTCGGCGAGAAGATCGACAAGGAGGCGCTCGGCGGCTGGAAGGTGCACGTGAAGAGCGGCGTCGTCGACGACGCCGCGGACGGCGAGGCCGAGGCCCTGGCGCGCATCCAGCGCTTCCTCTCCTATCTGCCCCAGGCCGCCGGCGAGCCGCTTCCCCGGGTCGCGTGCGACGACCCGCGCGACCGTCAGGAGGAGAAGCTGCTCGAGATCGTCCCGCGCGCGGCGCGGCGCGCCTACAAGGTGCGGCGGCTGATCGAGTGGGTGCTCGACGCGGGCTCCTTCTTCGAGATGACCGCCGGCTTCGGGCGCACCCAGATCACCGGGCTCGGCCGACTCGACGGCCATCCCGTCGGCGTGCTCTCCAACGACCCGATGCAGTACGGCGGCTCGATGACCGCCGACGGCGCCCGCAAGATCGAGCGCTTCGTGCGGATGTGCGACACCTTCGGCCTGCCGATCGTGAGCTTCGTCGACGAGCCGGGGTTCATGATCGGTCCCGACGCCGAGCGCCAGGCCACGATCCGCCACGGGATGCAGGCGATGTTCGCGGTGCTCGAGAGCCGCGTGCCGTGGATGGTCGTGGTGCTGCGCAAGGCCTTCGGCGTGGCCCAGGGCATCCACGTGGGCCCGGCCGCCACGGTCGTCGCCTGGCCCTCGATGCAGAGCGGCGCCCTCCCCGTGGAGAGCGGGGTGGCCCTCGCCTTCCGCCGGGAGATCGAGGCCGCGCCCGACCCCGAAGCACGACGCGCCGAGCTCGAGGCCGAGATGGCGAGCGCCCAGTCGGTGTTCCCGCGTGCCGAGGACTTCGGCGTGCACGAGCTGATCGACCCGCGCCGCACCCGGCCGGTGCTGTGCGACTGGATCGACCAGGTAGAGGGGAGCCTCGCGGCTCTCCGCGGTGGCGAGAGAGGCCGCTAGCGGCCTCGGTAGACGGGCTTGCGCTCCTCGGCGCGTGCCGCCTTCATCTCGGCGTAGTCGTCCGAGCCGAAGACCGTCGCCTGGGCGAGGGCCTCCTCGGCGAGGCTCTTCTCGACCTCCGGGTTCGCCAGCCGGCGCAGGGTGCGCAGGAACATCTTGACCGTGATCTCGGGCGTGGCCGCGATGCCGCGGGCCATCTCGAGGAGCGTCGCGTCGAGCTCCTCGTCGGGGACCACCCGCGACACCACCCCGTGTCGCAGGGCCTCCTCCGCGTCCATCGGGCGCCCGGTGAGCGCGAGATCCGCCGCGAGGCCGTGGCCGGCCATCTGGTGCAGCCGTGCCGTGCCGCCGGAGTCGGGCACGACGCCGTGCTGGATCTCGGGGAGCCGCATGCGGGCGCTCTCGCCGGCCACGCGCACGTCGCAGAGCAGCGCCCGCTCGAAGGAGCCGCCGATCACGTGCCCCTTCAGGCCGACCAGGATCGGGCACGGCATGTCGAGGAAGGCCTGGCTCCCGCGGTGCCCTCGCTCGATGAACTCGAGGTCGGAGAGATCCTCGGTGCGCACGCCGAGCTCGGCCAGGTCGCGACCCGACGAGAAGGAGCGCCCCTCGCCGCGCCAGATCACGCAGCGCAGGCCGCGTCGCTCGCGCAGCTCGGCGAGCGCCTGGAAGAGGGCCTTGTCCATCGCGTCGCTGAAGGCGTTGTGCTTGTCGGCGCGGTCGTAGCTCACGATCGCGATCTCGCCCGCCTCGCCCTCGAAGTCCACCCGTACGTGATCACCCATGTCGTCTCCGCCTGCCGCCCCTGGACCTAACGCCCTTGGAATCTGGGAGCGCGCTTCTCCTGGAAGGCGGCGACCGCCTCCCGATAGTCCTCGGTCCCGGCGCTGTCCACCATGTGCTCGGCCTCGAAGTCGAGGCAGCTCTGCAGATCGCCGAGCAGCGCCCGGTTCAGATCCTCTTTCATGAAGCGCAGCGCCAGGGGCGGGCCCGCGGCGATCTCGCGCGCCCACTCGAGAGCCCTGGACTCGAGGGCGTCGTCCGCCACCACCTCGTTCACGAGGCCCAGGGCCGCACACTCCCGGGCGCCGATTCGCCGCGCCGTGAACAGCAGCTCGCGGGCGCGGGCGGTGCCCACCAGATGCGTGAGGAACCAGGCGGCGCCGTAGTCGCCGGAGAGACCGAGGCGCGCGTAGGCGGTGGTCACGAAGGCACTCTCCGCCGCGATACGCAGGTCGGCCGCCAGGGCGATGCCGAAGCCCGCCCCCGCCGCGGGGCCGGGAAGGGCGGCGATCACCGGCTTGCCGAGGGCGTGAAGCGATGCCGGGATCCGGTGCTCGAAGCGCAGCAGACGCTTGCGCTCCTCCGGATCGGTGGGGCTCCCGTCCTCGGCCATCTTCTTGGTGTCCCCACCCGAGCAGAAGCTCGCGCCGGCGCCGGTCAGGAGCAGACAGCCCACCTCCGAGTCGTCGCCGAGACGCGGAATCAGCTCGACGAGGGCGCGCTTCATCTCCAGGGTGAGCGCGTTGCGCGCCTCGGGCCGGTTGAGCGTGACGACGGCCACGCGCTCGTCGCGGCGACAGAGCAGCTCGGGCGTTCCCGTCGGGATCGCGTCTTCCGTGTCGAGAGTGGACTGCGAGGAGCTCATCGATTCGGTCCGAAGAAGGAAGCCTCTCTGCCGGCGGAGGGTATCATCGCCGTCCCCCAGGAAGGAGCGCCCGGATGGGATTGCCCGAGCCGCCGCCGCTGGGAGCCAGCGCGCTCCCCCCCGAGACGTACCGCGAGCAGACCGTCGTCGTGACCGGCGGCGGCACGGGGCTCGGCCGGGCCATCGCCCTCGAGTTCGGCCGCCTCGGGGCACGGCTCGCCATCCTGAGCCGCAGCGAGGAGCACCGGAACGCGGGCGTGGCCGCCCTCGAGGAGATCGGCGCCCGGGCGATCGGGGTCGCCTGCGACATCCGCGACCCCGAGGCCGTGGCCGGCGCCTTCGCCGAGGTCGAGTCCGGGCTCGGCGCCCCCGACGTGCTGATCAACAACGCGGCCGGGAACTTCCCCGTACCGGCCGAGGACCTCTCTCCCAATGGCTGGCGGGCCGTCGTCGACATCGTGCTGAACGGCACCTTCCACTGCTCCCGGGAGGCCGGGCGGCGCTGGATCGGCGCGGGCCGCGGCGGCGCGATCCTGAACATCGGCGCCTCCTACGCCTGGACCGGCGGCCCGGGCTTCGCTCACTCGGCCGCCGCCAAGGCCGGCGTGAAGAACCTGACCGAGACCCTCGCCGTCGAGTGGGGTCCCTACGGGATCCGGGTGAACGGCCTCGTCCCCGGCCTCTTCCCCCACGCCGACGAGACCGAGGACATAAAGGGCGTGCCCGGCCGCGGCGCGGGCGACGAAGAGCAGAGCTGCCCGGCCGGGCGCACCGGCCGCACCCGCGAGCTCGGCTGGGCCGCGACCTTCCTGTGCTCGCCCTATGCCGGCTACGTGACGGGCCACACCCTGGTGGTGGACGGCGCCAACTGGCAGCGCCGCGCCATGCGCATGCCGGCCTTCGTCCCCATCCGCGAGCAGCTCGGGAAGGATCCCTTCGAGGGCTAGGCGATCGCTCCGCGCTCTCGGAGCCCGGCGATCTCCTCCTCGGAGAAGCCCGCCTCGCCCAGCACGGCGTCGGTGTCCGCTCCGACGTAGGCGGGCGACGGGCCCGGCTCGCCGGGCGTGCGGGACATGCGCGGCGAGGGGGCCGGCGCGGGACGCGCGCCGCCGAAGACGCCGCGCGCCTGGTTGTGCGGGTGCCGGGTGGCCTCGGAGAAGCTCAGCACCGGCGCGAAGCAGGCGTCGGTGCCCTCGAGGAGCTCGCACCACTCGTCCCGGGTGCGGGTGCGGAACACGGCCGCCAGCTGCTCGCGCTGCTCGGGCCAACGGCTCCGGTCGGTGTTGGGCCCCACCTTCTCGGGATCGAGGCCGATCTGCTCGAGCAGCAGCGTCCAGAAGTGCGGCTCGATGGGGGCCACGCTCACGTACTTCCCGTCGGACGTCTCGTAGACGGCATAGTGGGGAGCGCCGCCGTCGAAGAGGTTCTCGCCGATCGTCTCGGTGTGCATCCCCATCTGCTGCATGGAGTAGAAGGGCGCGAGCAACGAGACTCCGCCGTCGACCATGGCGGCGTCCACCACCTGACCCTGGCCCGAGCGCCGCGCCTCGATCACGGCGCACACGACGCCGTAGGCCAGGTGCAGCCCGCCGCCGGCGAAGTCGCCGAGCACGTTCAGGACGGGGACCGGCGGGCCACCGGGCGGGCCGACCGAGCCGATGAAGCCGGTGAGCGCTTCGTAGTTGAGCGAGTGCCCCGCCGCGTGGGCGAGGGGCCCGGTCTGCCCCCAGCCGGTGAGGCGCCCGAACACGATGCGCGGGTTGCGTGCGAGCACCACGTCGGGGCCGAGGCCCAGACGCTCGACGACGCCCGGGCGAAACGACTCGAGCAGCACGTCCGCGCCCTCGGCCAGGCGAAGCACCGTCTCGACGCCGTCGGGGTGCTTGAGGTCGACTCCGATGGAGCGGCGCCCGCGATCCCAGAACGTGCCCTTTCCGGCGACGGGTTCCGCCGGCACCTGGCTCTTGCGATCGATGCGGATCACGTGGGCCCCCATGTCGGCGAGCCGAAGGGATCCGTAGGGAAGGGCACCGAGCCCGGCGAGCTCGATCACGCGTACGTCGGAGAGCGGTCCGGCCATGGGGCGAGGATAGGGCAGGCCGATGCGCTACCCGGGCGTCATCAGTCGCTCGATGCTGCGCGTCGCGAAGGCGCGGAAGCGCTCACGCGTCTCGCCGGGACGGGTGAGGCCGGCGCTTCGCTGCATGGCATCTCCGAACAGGGGCTCCGCCACCTGGATCAGGTGGAAGAGCGCCACCAGGAACTGCGACTCCTCGAGGCCCGGCGGCTTCGAGGAGTCGGCCTCGGCGGCGTCCAGCTCGGTCTCGACGCGCGCCGCGTGGACGGCCTCCACGAGCCCTGCGAGCATGCCGTCCCCGCGCTCGCGCCAGCCCGAGAGACGCAGCCACAGGGCCAGGCGGGCGTAGCCCTTGCGGCCATACGGCTCGGCGATCAGCTCGGCGAGCTGGGCGAGATCGGCCTCGCCCTCGTCCCAGCCGGCGACGGCGGCTTCCACCTCGTCGCGCAGCCGCCGTCCTCCGTAGCGCAGCAGCGCCTCGAGCAGCCCGCGACGGCTCCCGAAGTGGTGGTGGACCGCCGCGTCGGTGAGCCCGACGTCGCGGGCCACCAGCTGGACGCGAACCCCGTCCGGGCCGTCCGCGATCAGACGCCGCTCGGCGGCCTCGAGGATGCGCCGGCGCGACTCGTCGGCGGGCAGGCGGCGTCGGGTGGCCTTCTTCATGTACTTAGACTACTCTAAGTAACGCCTCGGCGCCCGAGGAAGACGAACATGAGCCAGCCCTCCGCCGAAGACCTGCGGCACCACCGCCTGCGCCTCGAGATCTCGGGGCTTCCCTATCGCCCGCTCGACCCCCCGGCCGAGCACCACGTCGTGCTCCGGGGAATGCGCTTCCACTATCTCGAGTGGGGAAACGCCGGTGGAACGCCGCTGCTGTTCCTGCACGGCGGCGGGCAGACCTGCCGCACCTGGGACGTCGTCTGTCACGAGCTGTCCCGAGACCACCGCTGCATCGCCCTCGACCAGCGCGGCCACGGCGACTCGGAGTGGTCCTACACCGGTGACTACGCCCTCGAGTCCCACGCAGGTGACATCGAGGCGCTGATCGAGGCCCTCGGGCTCCCGCCCGTCGTGCTGGTCGGCATGTCCATGGGCTGCCTCAATGCGATCCACCTGACCCTGCGCCGGCCCGACGCCGTGGCCGCGCTGGTCGCCGTCGATGCCGGGCCCTGGATCCGGGCCGAGGGCAGCCTGCCGATCCGCTCGTTCCTGCACGAGGTCACGGGCCTCGACCAGCTCGATCAGTTCGTCGACGCGGCCCTGCGCTTCAACCCGAGGCGGGACGCCCGGCTGCTGCGTCGGAGCCTGCTCCACAACCTGCGCCGCGCCCCGGACGGAAGCCTCATGTGGAAGACCGATCGACGCCGGCCGCTTTCCCTCGAGACCATGGTCGCCTGGGTCGACGAGCTGAAGAGCCGCGTCGGCGAGATCGGCTGCCCGACCCTGGTCGTGCGCGGGAGCGAGAGCGAGGTCTTTCGCGACGAGGACGCACGGCGCTTCGCCGAGGCCGTCCCCGACGGCCGCTGGGTTCGCATCGAAGGCGCGGGCCACAGCGTGCAGGGCGATCGCCCGCGCGAGCTCATCGAGGCGCTTCGCGACTTCCTGGCCTCACTCCCGGAGGACTGAGCGTACGGGTCAGCTCCCGGGGTCGAGGGTCCGGCCGAGCCACTGCGTGTGCTTCTCGACATCCCGGGCGCGCTGGTCCTCGGGCATCCTGCTCGCCTCGAGCAGCCACACGAGCCCGCAGGCCCGGGACAGGAACCCGACGCGGTCGACGAGTCCCGTGTCGCCGACGCCGTAGGCGGAGATCACGTCGCGGGTGGCACGCCAGCCGAGCCAGGGCGGAAGGCCGATGAAGTCGTAGGCGGGATCCCCGACCGACAGGTCGCCGAAGTCGAGGAGCGCCACGGCCCGGCCGGTCTCGGGATCGAGCAGGACGTGATCGGGACCGAGATCGTTGTGGATCAGGCGGGGCGGAGAGTCCGACTCGGGGCCGTGCGCGGCGCTTCCCTCGAGGAAGGGAAGCGCGCGCTCGCGCAGTGCCTCGGGCAGCGCGTCGCGGATCGCGTCGCGCTTTCGCACGACGTCGCGAAGCCACGCCTTCTGGCCGTCGAGCTCGCGCCGGATGCCCCGCTCGAGGGCTTGCTCGGCGGGGATCGCGTGCAAGAGGCGCAGCGTCTCGCCGAGCGCCTCCACCACCTGCGCCCGGTCGATGCGGTCGGGAGGCACCTCGGGCCCCGGAGTTCCGGGGAGGAACCGATAGCCGAGGAACGCGTAGGGGAAGTGCGGCCCCGGAGCGCCCACGTGCTCGAAGTGCGGAAAGGCCAGCGGCGCATCGCGGAGCCCCTGGCTCACGAGCTCCATGCCGCGAAGCTCCTCCGGGATGCCGTCCGCCACCTCCCGGCGGCGCGGGAAGCGGAACACCCAGCCGTCGTCGACGAGCCAGGCGTCGTAGTCCCAGCCCGAGCCGAGGAAGCGGACGGCGTCGAGACGCAGCGTGGGGAACTGCTCGGCCAGGGCGGCGCGCACCCGGCCCTCGTCGAGCTCGCGGTCCGTACGCCAAGGCGCCGAGCCCGGCGCCAGGTCGGGCGCGGCGTCCCTCAGCTCGGCGCCGCGACGGGCTCGCGCTCCACGCAGCGCGTTCCCCCGCGCTCCATCTCGACCATGCACAGGTTGCAGTGACTGCAGCGGCTGGCCTTCAGCACTCCCTGCTCCATGCGCCGTACCAGATCGGGGTCGCGGATCAGCGCCCGCCCCATCGCGAGGAAGTCGAATCCCTCGGTGAGCGCCTGCTCCATGGTGTCGAGTCGATTGACGCCGCCGAGCAGCATCAGCGGAAGGCTCGTGGCCTCGCGGAAGCGACGCGCCATCGGCAGGAAGAAGGCCTCCTCGAACTTCCACGGCTTGAGCATCCAGGGAGCCATCACCCGCAGACCCATCCGCCCGACGAAGGTCTTCTGGTTCTCGATCATCCCCCGCAAGGGGACGTCTCCGCGCATCAGGTACATGGGCGTCTTCGTGGTGTGGCCGCCCGTCAGCTGCAGGGCGTCGACGGAGCCGTCCTCCTCGAGCCACTGCGCCACCTGCACGCCTTCGTCGAGGGTGAGGCCGCCCTCGAATCCGTCGTCCATGTTGAGCTTGGGCCAGACGGCGGCGCGGCCGGCCACCGCCTCCTTCACCGCGCGCAGCACCCGGCGCGGGAAGCGGGCGCGGTTCTCGAGGGAGCCGCCCCACTCGTCCTTGCGGCGGTTGTTCCACGGGCACAGGAACTGCGAGAGCAGGTAGCCGTGGCCGAGGTGGATCTCGATGCCGTCGAAGCCCGTGTCGACCGCCGCGGCGGCAGCGTCGGCGAACGCGCGCTCCAGCCGATCGAAGTCCGCCGGCTGCATGGCGCGGGAGAAGGTCTGGGCGTGTGCGCTGAAGGTGCGCGACGGGCCGATCGGCGCGGCCTTCGTCGCGCGGGGGCTCGCGAACCAGCCGGCGTGGCCGAGCTGGATCGCGGCGAGCGCGCCCTCGGCGTGGATCGCCTCGGTGAAGTCGCGCAGCCCCGGGAGCGCCTCCTCGCGCATGTGGAGCTGGTGGCGGAAGGTGCGGCCTTCGGGCGAGACCGAGCAGTACGCCAGGGTCGTCATCCCGACGCCGCCAGCCGCGAACTCCCGGTGCCACGCGATCAGGGGCTCGGTCACCAGGCCGTCGCGGCTCATTCCCTCGTTCGTCCCGCACTTGAGGACGCGATTGCGCATGGTGAGGGGGCCCAGGGGGCCGGGAGCGAACGGGCTGCTCATGAGGAAGGAGGGTACATGCCCGCGGGGAGGCGCGAGAGGCACGGAGACTGCATTCTATGGGGGGTGCCTGGAGAGGCGCTGCGACGAGGCCGCTCGGGAGTTCCGGAGGCCCTCGTTGATGACCACCCAGGCAACCGCTGCCCACAGGGTCAGCAGGAGCAAGGGGGTCCCATGCCGCGATTCGTGATCGACATGGAGGACTCGCCCCAGGCCTGGAGCGAGCTCTACCGCAAGATCGAGCGCTGGGGCGAGGAGCAACCCACGAGCTGGGACGGCCCGGCGGGGGCTCACGCCGACGAGCGCGGAATCCGGCGCGCACCCCAGCCCGAAGAGATGGCGAGCTTCCTCTCGGCGCTCTGGTACGCCGACGCCGAGTAGCCCGGCGGCCGCCCGCCGCCTCAAACGCCCAGCTGCACTCCGATCGCTCCCCACCCGGCGTTCCAGCCGGGGTGCGCGTCGAAGTCGGGATCGACGAGCGCCTGCAGCAGCAGGCCTTCGACGAGCGCCGTGAGCGCGGCGGCCACACCGAGCGCGTCGACGCGCTGGTTGCTGCCTTCTTCGATCCCGCGCTCGATCGTCGCGGCGAGCCGGCCGCGCACGGACCGGTAGAGCACGGCCATCCGGGCGCGCGCGGTCGGGTGGCGGAAGAACTCCACCCACACCGTCCCGAAGGCGCGGATCTCGAGCAGCTGCGCGAGCGCGACCTCGCCCTGGCTGCGCAGCGCGTCCAGCGGAGGGAGGGCGTCGAGGCGATCCCACTCCGCCATCATGCGTGCGTCGTAGGCCTCGAAGAGGCCGAGGAAGATCTCGTCCTTGTTGGCGAAGTGGAAGTAGAGAGCGCCCTTCGAGAGGCCCGAAGCCCGGACGATGTCGTCCATGCGGGCGGAGAGGCCCTTCTCGGCGAAGCAGCCGACGGCGGCCTCCAGGATCTGTGCGCGGCGCTCGTCGGCCGAGGCGTGGCTCGTCATCCGGCGGCGCGCGCTCCGGAGGCGTCCTGCTGCTCGAGCAGGTCGCGGCGCAGGCGACGATAGAGGGCGATTCCCTTGTCGGCCTTCACGTAGTGGTGCGGCACGTCGTCGAGGGTGCCGGGCTGCATCGCACGGAAGATGCGCCAGTCCTGCTGCTGGACCACGCGCAGCTCGGACTGGATCGCGAGCCACGAGAGCACCCACCGGACCCAGGCGAAGGGCGTGACCTCGGTGTGATAGCGGAACCAGACCCAGGTGTGATCGTCGTCGACGGGCGTCGCGGCGACGAGGATCCGGACGCGCGGAGTCAGCTCGATCGAGTTCAGACAGGGAAGCAGGAAGTCGTCGCGGAAGGGCATGCCCGTCTTCTTGCCGGGCTTCTTCAGCACGCCCGAGGTGAGGATGCGATCGCCTTCCTGATGCGCCTCGAAGTCCGCGACCTCCTCGCCCACCGGGACCACGCTTCCGTGCACGAAGGGCGTGTGGTGGATGTCGAGGTTGGTCTCCACCATTCGCGAGTAGTGGTAGGGGAGGATGCGCGCGGCATCGGCCGTGCCGCGCGGATCGGCCAGGTTCTCGAAGAAGGGAATCTCCTCGGTCGCGCGGGCGGCCTCACCCCACCAGAGCCAGACGAGCCCATAGCGCTCGCGCGCCGGCAGGCTGCGCGTGGACATCGCCGCCGGGATGCGCGCTTCGCGCCCCTCGCAGGGCATGCGCGTGCAGCGGCCGTCCCCCGCGAAGCGGAACCCGTGCCACGGACAGGCGAGCTGGCCTGCGACGACCTTCCCCTGGCTCAGGTCGGCCCCGCGGTGGGGACAGAAGGCCGGCATCACGACGGGCTCCCCGGCCGCGTCGCGCCACACGACGAGGCGCTGGCCCAGGCGCTTCACACCGACGGGGCGACGCCGGAGGTGGTGGGCCGGGAGGATCGGGTACCAGCGGTTTCGAAGCATGGTGAGCCTTTCCGACTGATGGGTCATTATTATGACTCATGAGTCGGATTTGGCAAGCCCTGCTGCGGAGGATCCCGGCGGGTTCCGGGACGCCTGGAACCAGAGGATCGAGGCCCCGGTGGCGAGCGCGAAGGCCAGCCCGGTGATCGCGAACGTCTGGTGATCGCCCAGCCGGTCGACGCTCCAGCCGATGACCGGCCCGAGCACGAAGAAGGACGCCCGGAAGAGCAGGCTGTTGATGGAGAGCAGGGAGGCGCGGTCGCTCGAGGGGATCAGCCGCTGCTGCTCGTGGGTGAGCAGCGGCCCGTTGATCCCGCGCGCCACGCAGATCACGTAGTAGAAGGCGAAGCCGAACAGGGCGTTCGTCGCCGCCAGGCCGAACATCCCGAAGGCGATGGCCAGCGCGCAGGCACCGAGCGCGGGCCCGAGCCCGAGCCAGGAGCCCGCGCGTACGGAGCCCCAGTGCCCGAAGGCGACGGCGTAGTTGGCGACGGCCCACATCGGGCCGATCCACTCGACGGGCACGCCGTGATCCTGGGCGTACACCGCGATGAGCCAGACCGGGACGAAGGTCGAGAGCCCGAGCAACAAGGCGACGACGAGGCTCGCGCGCAGGCGCGGGCTCGCGACCGCCGCGAAGTGGACGAGGGCGCGCACCCGAGCGATCCCGTGGCTCTCGGGTGGAGCCCGTCTGGGCTCGACGAGGAGCAGCACGAGCACCCCGTTCAGCAGCCAGACGCCCGACTGCACGAAGAAGGGGAGCTGCGCCCAGAAGGCGAAGAGCAGACCGGCGACCAGGGCCGCGCTGCCCTCGGAGGCCGCCCCCAGCGCGCGCGAGCGCCCGAACCAGTGGCCGAAGTCGTCCTCGCGGTCGAGCTCGAGCAGGCTCTCGTAGAGCATGGCCGAGTCGGTGCCGGAGCTGAGCGCGAGCGAGACGGCGAGCAGCACCTCTCCGAGCGCCGTGGTGACGAACGAGTCCGCGACGCCGATCGCGATCCAGCCGAAGAACGAGAACACCACCGCGATCCGCAGCGAGGCGCGGTAGCCGATGCGATCCGCGACGTAGCCGCCGGGGAACTCGAAGAGCGCGACGAAGAGCCCGAAGATCGCCTGCAGGAGCAGGATCTCCGTCATGTCGAAGCCGAGATCCCGCCGCCAGTAGATCGTGACGATCGCGACGGGGAACAGGCTCATCTGCAGCGCGCGAAAGCCCGCCAGCAGCCACAGGTTCCGGCGCAGCCGGGCAGCGCGGTCCATCGGGGAAGGCTAGCGGGAGCGGCGGGCCGCCACGGCCTGGCGGATCCTCTCGGCGGGCACGAAGAGCTCACGGAGCAGGTACTGCTTCAGCTCGTCGGGGTAGGGCTGCAGGTCGAGGGCATGGGCCATGCAGAGCAGCCAGGCATCGCGCTCCGCCTCCCCGATGGCGAGCCGTTGGTGGAAGACCGGGATCTGGATGGGCCCGTAGGTCTCCTCATAGCGGCGCGGCCCCCCGGTCCAGCCGCACAGGAAGCAGGCCAGCTTGTCGATCGAGAGGCCCAGATCGGCGGGGTGCATGCGCCGGATGCGCTGCGCCTCGGGCAGCGTGTCCATCTTCGCGTAGAAGCACTCGACGAGCCGGCGGATGCCCGTCTCGCCGCCGCAGGCCCGGAAGGTCGCGTCGCCATTCCCATAGTTCATGGGACGCCGATTCTACCCTTCGGCTCGGCGGGACGGTGCTAGGCCAAGGGACGGGATGACAAGGGCACCCGGTCATGAGAAGATGGCGACCCGGAGCCTATGGGAGGAGCGAAGTGGCCGCTTTGGATGCGAGGCTGGCTCTCTTGTTCGTCTGGCTCGTCGCCTGGATCGCCTGGCCGCTGGCGGCGGCGGGCCAGGAGAAGGCGACCGTGTTCCGAGCGGGGGCGGCCGAGGGCACACTCCCGAGCGTCCATTGGAAGCACGATGCGCTCCGCGGCCTGCGCCCCTCCCGGGACGAGGTCCGGATCCGCGACTTCCCCTTGCCACCGGATCGACGCGTCGACCTCGAGCTCGAGCCTTTCTCCGTGGTCTCCGATCGCACCCGATTCGTCGTGGGACGCTTGGGACGCGCGGATGCCCCGCTCCCCTTCGATCCCGACGAGGTGATCCTGCTCCGGGGCGAGGTGCGCGGCAAGCCCGGCTCCCGCGTCTTCCTGGCGTTGCGGAAGGGCGCCTCCACGGGGCACATCCAGCTCGGCCCCGGAGAGGCGAGCTATCGTATTTCGTCACGCGGTAGCGACGGCCGCCTTCTCGAGGAAGACCGGACGGTGGTCTTCGAGACGCGTCCCGCGCCCGAGCTCCCGCCCGGCGTTCCCTTCTGTGGCGTGGACGGCGAGGCAAGGCCCGTGGGCCCGTCGATCCTGGCACCCCAGACGCGAGCCGCACCGCCCGAGCCGTTCGTCGGTATCCAGCACCTCGAGCTCGCCGTCGAGACCGACTACGAGTTCTTCCGGCTCTTCGGCAACCTCGACGACGCCGCCGCCTACGTCGTGGCGCTCTACGGAGCCGTCAGCGACATCTACCTGCGAGACACGGACACCTGGGTGGACCTCACCTTCGTACGGCTCTGGGACGACCCGAACGACCTGTTCAACGTGGTCGACCCGAGCCCGCTCGGCGAATTCCGCAGCTATTGGAACGCCAACATGGGAGGCGTTCAGCGCGACATCGCCCAGCTGCTCTCGGGGCGGCGCGACTACCCCTTCGGCGGGCAGGCCTCCCTGAGCGCGCTCTGCGGGAGCTCGGGCTATTCCGTCGTGGGCTACGCCGTCGGCGAGTTCCCCGACCCGACGCAGCCGAGCCCGCTCCACTACGACCTCTCGGTCACCGCCCACGAGATCGGCCACAACGCGGGCACCGGCCACACCCACGACTCGCCGAACTTCGTCGACGAGTGCGACGATCCCTTCTCGGTGCCCCAGCGGGGCAGCATCATGAGCTACTGCTCCCAGACCTGGAGCGGCGGCAACGCCAATCGCGATCTCTACTTCCATTCGCGCATCCAGCAGAATATCGACGCCCACATCGCGGCGTCGTCGTGCATCGTCGACGACTGCAACCTGAACGGAACGGCCGACTCCCTCGACGTCTCGGGGGGCACCAGCCTGGACGCCAACGGAAACGGCATGCCGGACGAGTGCGAGGACTGCAACGACAATGGCGTCCTCGACCCGGCGGACATCGCCGCCGGCGCGCCCGACCTCGACGCGGATGGCATTCCGGACGAGTGCCAACCCGACTGCAACGCCAACGGAGTGCCGGACCTGCGGGACATCGCACTCGGAACCAGCGTCGACGCCTACGGAGACGACGTGCCCGACGAGTGCGAGGTGGACTGCGACGGGGACGGCGTCTCCGACTACACCGAGATCCAGCTCGACATGAGCCTCGACATCGATCGGAACCGCGCCCTCGACGCGTGCCAGGATTGCGACGGAGACACGATCCCGGACGGGGTGGAGCGCGACCGCTCTCACGACCTGTGGCTCGCGAGCGGTCTGGCGGCCACGCCGATTCGCTCGTTCCATGCTTCGAGCGGCGTGCTCTCCGCCAGCTCCAGTGGCGGCCTGGTCGACGAGGGGCAGGACCTGATCGTGACACCCGATCGCCGCGTCCTCGTGACGAGCGCGGGCGACGATCGCGTGATGGAGTTCGACGTCGACGGGGCATACCAGGGCGACCTCGTACCGTCGGGAGCGGGCGGCCTGAGCCATCCCCACGCCCTCACCCTGACGCCGGACGGCACAACTCTGCTGGTGGCCAGCGCCACCAACCACAGCGTGCTCGCCTACGACGCCGCGACCGGCGCCTCCCAGGGAGCGTTCGTGGCCTCCGGAGCCGGGGGCCTGAGCGACCCCTTCGGCCTGACCTTCGGGCCGGACGGCCACCTCTACGTGACGAGCGGAGGCGATCGGGTGCTCCGCTACGACGGGGCCAGCGGCGGCTTCCTGGACGTGTTCGTCGCGGCGGCCGACAACGGCGGCCTGGCGGGCGCCAAGGGCCTCCTCTTCAAGCCCGACGGCAACCTCTTGGTGGCGAGCTACGGCACCGACCAGACCCTGGAGTTCGACGGCCAGGATGGCGGCTTCCTCCGGCGCTGGGCCCTCTCGGGCAACTCGACCCGCCTGAACCAGGTGAGCCCGTGGGGCCTGCGGATCGGCCCCAATGGAAACGTCTTCATCGTCCGCACGGGCGAGGCCTTCGGCTCCGCGGCGAGCGGGAGCGAACACGAGCACGACCACGCCGCGCATCATCACGACGCCTTCACGGAGGTGGTCGAGGTGGAGCAGGACGAAGCGAACCTGCACCTGACGAACGCCCAGATCTACGAATTCGACGTGCGGAACGGCAACTTCCTGCGCGCCCACGTAAACGGAAACGATCACGGCGTCGAGTTCCCGACCGGGTTCGACTTCGTTCCGGGCGACGCCCTCGACTGCAATCGCAACCAGTTTCCGGACGCGTGCGACATCAGCAGCGGCGTGAGCCTCGACGTCGACTCGAGCGGAGTGCCCGACGAGTGCGAGATCGACTGTAACGCCAACGGGGTTCAGGATCGCCTCGACCTGATCCCCTTCGGAACAGGCTTCGACTGCAACGCGAACTCGGTCCCCGACGAGTGCGACTCGGCAGCCGGTGTTGCGGGCGCCTGCGAACCCATCGAGCTCACCTGCGACGACGGCTTCGACAACGACCGTGACGGCCCCTGGGACTGCTTCGACGCACACCTGTGTGGCAGTGACCCGGCATGCGACGGCCGGAACGTGCTCTTCGTGGCGACCTTCGATTCCGGAGACGCTTCGGGGTTCACCTACCTGGACGATGCCTTCCGCAGCACGAGCGAGCCCGCCTACGCCTCGGGCGACGTGAGCGCGACGGACGGCTACCGAGGCGGAGGCTTGCGCGTCGATCTCGGCGGCATCGACGGAGCCGACATCTTCGGCATGTCCGGGGCCTTCGAGCGCAGCGTCACCGTACCCACGGGCGGCGACGTGGAGATCGCCTTCCGCTACCGGCTGACCCAGTCCGAGGGCTACGAGTCGAACGAGCGCAGCGAGATGCTCGTGGCCTGGGACGGCGTCCTGCTGACCAACGGCAGTAACGACTTCGTGGCGGAGCTGACGGGCGACGGGAACGGGGGCGTGCCCCTCACGACGGGATGGATGCAGCACCAGGTCGTCGTGCCGGCCGTCTCAGCCGGTGTCCACACCCTGACCCTCGGGGCCTACAACAGCCAGAAGACGCTCCCCGACGAGTCGACGGAGGTCTTGATCGACGACGTCGCGATCCTGAGCGTGGCGCTGCCCGCATGCTCCGACGGGATCGACAACGACGGCGATCTCCTGGTCGACCATCCGGCGGATCCCGGATGCGCGAGCCCGGCCTCCGATCTCGAGAGCCCCGCATGCAACGACGGCATCGACAACGACAACGACGGCGGCATCGACTTCGATGGCGCGCCCCCGGACCCCCAGTGCGTGGGCAAGCCGAGCCGCAACAAGGAAAGCCAGGGCTGCGGAATCGGCTTCGAGCTGGCGCCGCTGCTGCTCGGACTCGCCTGGTGGAGGCGCCGGCGCTAGGCGGATGCGGCCTCGGCCAGCCACTTCTCGAGCTTGGCGATCGCAGCCCCGCCCGTGACCGCCAGCCTCTGGAT
>JASJCN010000093.1 GCA_030065975.1 Myxococcota bacterium | reverse complement strand
CACGGGGCGAAGGCGAAGCGCCGCGAGCCGTCGGGCGCGTCGACCTGGGCACCGAGGATGCTTCGCACCCTCTCCGAGAACAGGGCGCCGGCACCGAGCGGCAGCCACACCCCGAGGATCAGGACGGGCGCCAGGAACGCGGTCACCCCGAACACGAAGAGCTCCGCGTGCAGCAGGAACCCGACCACGCTCGACCCGGGGAGCTCGAACGCGGGCAACCAGTGGAGGGCGTGGAGCGCGAGGAAGAACCCGATCACCACCGCACACGAACGCCGGATCCGGCGATGCACCGGCGGGAGATGCGACGCGATCGAGGGGGCCATGGCGGCGGTGCTCGTTCTGGGCGGCCGTTCACGAGGCTGCGGAGGGGCTCGGGAGGCCGAGCCGACGCCGCAGCCCGGTCGACAGCCCGAAGCGGTACCAGCGCAGATACAGGGGAAGCCACCGCCACAAGCGGAACTTGCTCTCGCCATCGCTCCGGTCGCGCCAGTGCGACGGAACCTCACCGATGCGCAGGCCCGCGGCCCACGCCTTGATCGTGAGCTCCATGCCCACCTCGAACCCGCCCGTGCTCTCGATCTCGAGGCGCTCGAGCAGGGCCTTGCGATACAGCTTGAAGCTGTTCGTGACGTCGTGGGTCGGGAGGCCCGCGATCCAGTGGAGGCTCACCCCGGCGAGCCGCGAGAGCGTGCGCTTCAGGAGCGGCCCGCCGGTCTGGCTGCCGCCGCGCATGTAGCGCGACCCGCAGACGAGGTCGCAGCCGGCATCCGCCTGCGCGAGCATCGCGGGCAGCGCCGCGAGATCGTCGGCCAGGTCGGCCATGACCACGACCGCATAGGGTTCGACGACCGACTCGAGACCACTCCGCAGCGCCGCGGCGGCGCCCTTTCCGTGCGCGTTCCGCACCAGGAACAGCCGCTCCTGCCCGGCCGCCAGACGTTCGCGCAGGACGGGAAGGGTCGTGTCGGTCTCGTCGTCGTACACGACGCGTGCCGCATAGGGGCGATCGGCGTGACGGGCGAGCTCGTCGAGGGTCGGGCCGATCGAGACCGGCTCGTCGCGCACGGGGATCACGAATGCGACCTCCGCTTCGGCCTCCGCCTCGCCGTCGGCCGCGGGAGAGCGGCTCAGGACCCGACCCCTTCGGAGGCGGGGAACAGGATCCGCTCGACTCCGGTGATGTTCCAGACGTCGCAGACGAGGGCGCCCGGCTTCGCTCGCGCGAGGAGCTCCCCGATCTTCGTCCGGTAGAAGTCGTGGTTCATGGTGACGAACAGCACATCGGACTCCGCGAGCACGCGGTCGAGCTCATCGGACTCGACGAAGGGATCGTGCATGAGGATCTGGCAGTTCTCCATCCAGAGGAGCTTTTTCAGCTTGTATGCCAGGGAGTTGCGCGTGTCATCGATGTTTCGCTTGAAGGAGAGGCCGAGGATCCCGGCGGTCAGCCCCTCGAGGCTCCGCTGCTCCTTCACGAGGTCGATCAGGAAGGCCGGAACGGTCTCGTTGATCTTCCAGGAGGTCGAGATGAGCTCGCCGAACGGCAGGTGATTGGTGAGGAAGAAGCCGTCCTTGTAGAGACAGGGACCGCTCGTGAGGCCCGGCGACTTCAGGCCGGAGCGGCGATAGCCGTCGTTGACCAGGCGCACGACCTCGTGGATCTCGGCACCGTGGTGCTGCGCGATCATCATGAACTCGTTGGCGATCGCGAAGTCGATGTAGCGGTACATGTTGCAGTAGAGCTTCGCGAGCTCGGCGGAGACCGGATCCGTCGGAAACACCTCGGCGCAGAAGCGGGCGAAGAGCGCGCTGGCCCGAGCCGTGCTCTCCGGGTCGGTGCCGCCCACGATCTGCGGGATCTCGCGGATCTCCTCGAAGCTGTTCCCCTCGGCGATCCGCTCGGGGCAGAAGGCGAGGAAGAGGTCCTCGCCGACGCGCAGCCCGGTGTGGCTCTCGAGCAGGCGTCCGACGAGCTCGGTCGTCCCCGGAGCCAACGTGCTGCGCAGCACGAGCAGCTGGCCCGGCTTCAGGTGCCGTTCCAGGGCGGCCAGCACGGCCTGGATCTGGGTGAAGTCCGGGTTCATGTGCTCGTCCACGGGCGTCCCGAGCGTCAGCACGATGGCGTCGACGTCGGCGGTACGCGACACGTCGGTCGTCGCCTCGAAGCCGAGCTCGAGGGCCTTGGCGAGCTGGTCCTCGCCACCCTTCTCCATGAAGGGGAAGCGCCCCTCGTGGAGCGCAGCCACCCGATCGGCGTCCACGTCGACACCGACCACCCGGAAGCCCAGGGTCTGGAGCAGCACCGCGAGGGGGAGCCCGACCCGGCCGAGCCCGATCACGGCGACCGAGTCCGGCGCCTCGACCTTGCCTCGAGCCTCAGCCATCGAACAGCTCGCGGCGCTCGGCGATCCACTGGACCACCTCGGGAAGGCCCTGCTCCAGGCTCACCTCGGGACGGAAGCCGAGCAGGCGTTCGGCCTTGCTGACGTCGGGAACGCGCCGCCGGATGTCGTGCTCGAAGCCGGGCACGAAGACCGGCTCGAAGGGGGCCTCGGGGCGCAGCATGTCGTGGATCAGCCGGGCCAGGTCGAGCATCGTCGTCTCGCGGTCGGATCCGAGATTGAAATCCTCGTCCTCGGCCGCCGGGTGCTCGAGGGCGATGGCGATGCCGCGCGCGAGGTCGGAGACGTGGGTGAAGCAGCGCGTCTGCTTCCCGTCTCCCAGGATCTCGAGCTTGGGCCCGCCGAAGAGCGTCTTCTTCACGAGGTCCGGGATCACGTGGGCGTAGCCCACGTCGTCGCCCGGAAGCTCGTTGATGCCGTACGCGTTGAAGGGACGGAGGATGGTGTAGGGCAGCCCGTGCTCTTCACGGAATGCCCGGCAGTACCACTCCCCCACCAGCTTCGAGCAGCCGTAGGCGGTGATCGGCGGCGGGATCGAGGCGAGGTCCGCCTCGGCGCTCGGGAACGAGGTGGCCGACTCGAAGACCATCGACGACGAGACGTACACCATCCGCTCCATCCCGAGCTCGGCCGCGGCCTCGAACACGTTGGAGTAGAGGCGGTTGTTGTCCGACAGGATGAGGGCTGGATGGCGGTGGAAGTAGCCGATCCCACCGATCTTGGCGGCCAGGTGGACCACCCGGGCACAGCCCGACATCGCCTCGCGCAGCCCATCCGGGCGGGTCAGGTCGAGGCGCACCAGGTCCCACTCGGGCGGGACGGCGTCGGCCGGCTTGCTGAGGTCGTCGATCACGACCACCTCGTGGCCCTTGGCGAGCAGCTCCAGGACCACCGAGCGCCCGATGAAGCCCGCTCCTCCTGTGACGGCGATCTTCATCCTGTCCGCACTCCCAGCCCGCTCAGCCGAACACACCCGAACACACCCGAGCGCACTCCCAGCGCGCATGCCCCGGTCGAAAGAGCCGGAGCGGACGACCCTAGCAGCGGCCGTTCTCGAGCCGCAAATCCGCGGCCGGGCTCGCACTTCACGAACGCGCAGGATGCGTCGCAGGCGCGCGAGCGACAACGTCCACCGGGTTTCCGAGCGCGGACGCGGGGGTTAGATTGCAGGGACCCCCCAGGACCGAACCGCCACGAATCGCGTTCGCGGCCTTTGCCGCAACCGGAACGCCGCTTGTCGGCAGCCTCTCCAGCTGCCGTCGAGGACGCTCGTGGCACAGCTTCCCTTCGAGCCCGAACTCCCGGGACGACTCTCGCCGGCCAGCCCCGATCGCGAGCGCGAGAGCCCCGAGCCCGCCGGCTCGTCGCGCGACATCCGGGAGTTCGTCGAGGCACTGGCGGAGGACGACGAGCTGGGCTCGGCGATCCGCCACCGCCGCGTGCTTCCCGCTCGCGAGCCGGTGTGGATGCCGGGCCAGAGCGACACCCCCCTGCGCCGGGCCGTCCTCGGCGCACGCGGCATCCAGGAGCTCTACGAGCACCAGGGCCGGGCCCTTACGCACCTGGAGGCGGGTCAGGACGTCGTGCTCGCCACCCCGACCGCCAGCGGCAAGTCCCTCGTCTACGGGCTCCCGACGCTCGAGGGCGCCTGTCGCGCCACGCCGGAGCGCGCGCTCTTCGTCTTCCCATTGAAGGCGCTCGAGCAGGACCAACGCGCCGGGCTCCAGGCGGATGCCGCGGCGGTGGCCCGCGCGCTCGGCGGGCGGGAGGCGCGCGTCGCGATCTACGACGGGGACACGCCCACCGCCGAGCGGAAGCGCCTGCGCCAGAAGCCGCCCGAGGTGCTGATCACCACGCCCGACATGCTCCACCTGGGCATCCTCCCCCATCACGCCAGCTGGGAGCGCTTCTTCGAGGGGCTGTCCCTGGTCGTGCTCGACGAGCTGCACACCTACCGGGGCATCTTCGGCTCCCACGTCGCCCAGGTCCTGCGTCGCCTCGAGCGCGTGGCGCGCCATCACGGAAGCCGGCCCCGCATCGTCTGCGCCTCGGCCACGGTCGCCAACCCGGGCGAGCTGGCCGGCCAGCTCGCGGGACGCGAGTTCCAGGTGGTGCGGGCCGACGCCGCGGCGCGAGCGACCCGCCACGTCCTGCTGCTCAACCCGAAGGCGTCGCCCTACACGGCGGCTGCCCGGCTCTTCCGGCTGTCGGTGCGGCGAGGCCTTCGGACCATCGCGTTCACCAAGGCGCGGCGGGTGACCGAGCTCATGCACACCTGGGTCAGCGAGGCCGACCCCGAGATCGCCGCGCGCATCAGCTCCTACCGGGCCGGCTTCCTGCCCGAGGAGCGTCGCGAGATCGAGCGGCGGCTGTTCCGCGGCGAGCTGCTCGGCGTGATCTCCACCTCGGCCCTCGAGCTCGGCATCGACGTCGGCGGCCTCGACGTCTGCATCCTGGTCGGATATCCGGGCAGCCAGATCTCGACCTGGCAACGAGCGGGCCGGGTCGGGCGCAGCGGGGACGCGCTCGTCGCCCTCATCGCGCAGCCCGACGCCCTCGACCAGTACCTGATCGCCCACCCCGACAAGCTCTTCGACGGCGAGTTCGAGCACGCCGTCGTCGACCCCGAGAACCACGACGTGCGCGCGGCCCACCTCCCCTGTGCGGCGGCCGAGGTGCCGCTCCGGGACGGCGAGGCCTGGCTCGAGAGCGAGGCGGCCCGGCGGGCCCTCGCGAAGGCCGAGGAGAACGGCGCCCTGCTCCGCAGCGAGTCGGGGCGCGAGTGGTTCGCCGCGCGCCGGACGCCCCATCGAGACGTGAGCCTACGAGCCGCCGGCCAGAGCTACGCCATCCGGGAGCTGCGGGGCGACGATCGCCCGCGCGTGGTCGGCTCGATCGGCTCCGCCAACGTCTTCAGCGAGTGCCACGAGGGCGCGATCTACCTGCACCACGGCCGGCAGTACCGCGTGGTCGAGCTCGACATCGACGATCACCACGTGACCGTCGAGCCCACCCGGGTGCCCTGGTTCACCCGCGCCCAGTCCGAGAAGGAGACCGAGATCCTCTCGCGGGACCGGACGCGACCCATCGGCAACTTCCGCCTGGTCCAGGGCCGGGTGAAGGTGACGACCACCATCACGGGCTACGAGCGGCGCCGGGTCCGCGGCCAGGACCTGCTCTCGACCGAGCCCCTCGACCTCCCGCCCTCCTTCTTCGAGACGACGTCCGTGTGGCTCGAGATGCCCGACGAGATCCCGAGGACGCTCACGGCCGAGGAGCACCACCCGATGGGCTCGATCCACGCGATCGAGCACGCCGCCCTGGCCCTGTTCCCGCTCTTCGCCCTGTGCGACCGCTTCGACGTCGCCGGGATCTCGACGACGCGCCATCCGGAGCTCGGCCTGGCCGCCGTCTTCTTCTACGACGCACACGCGGGAGGCGTCGGTCTGGCCCCGGCCGTCTTCTCGCGGATCGAGGCCCTGCTCGAGGCCACCCACGAGCTGATCTCCGGCTGCGAGTGCGACAGCGGCTGCCCCGCCTGCGTGCACTCGCCGCGCTGCGGGAACGGAAACCGGCCCATCGACAAGCAGGGGGCCGTGCGAGCCCTCGACCTGCTCCTCGGTCGCGAGCCGCTTCCCGAGCTCCCGCCGGAGCCGGACCTCGCGAAGCCCGTGCCGAAGGCGGCCGTCGCCGCCGCCCCGGAGCCGCGGGTCGTGTACTTCGACCTGGAGACCCAGCGCAGCGCCAAGGAGGTGGGCGGCTGGCACAACGCCCACCTGATGCGCCTCGCCCTGGCCGTCGTCTGGGACAGCGCGGAGGAGCGCTTCGAGACCTTCCGTGAGGCCGACGTGGAGTCCCTGGTCACGTGCCTGTCGAGCGCCGACCTGGTCGTGGGCTTCAACGTGAACCGCTTCGACTACCGGGTGCTGCGGGGCTATACGGAGCGCAAGCTCGACACGCTGCCGACCTTCGACCTGCTCGACGCCATCCATCAGCGTCTCGGATTCCGGCTCTCGTTGGGACACCTGGGCGAGGAGACGCTGGGCGCCGGCAAGAGCGCCGACGGGCTTCAGTCCCTCGAGTGGTGGAAGCAGGGCCGCGTCGAGGAGATCGAGCGCTACTGCCGTCAGGACGTGGCGGTGCTTCGCGACCTGACCCGGCACGCTCGGGAGCACGGCCACCTGATCTTCCGCACCAAGCGCGGCGAGCGGGTGCGGCTGCCGATGCGCTACGAGCCGGCCGAGCTCGTCGAAGGTCTGCGGGCCCGCCAGGCTCCCCTGGGCCTGCGCGGATAGACGCGCGGGCGCACGGCGTCCGCCGGGCTAGTGCAGGACCGGCTTCTTCCGCAGGCGCCCGTCCAGCAGGTCGAAGTAGAGCAGGATCAGGATGTGGCGCAGCGGCGCCTCGAGCTCCGCGACGAAGCTGCGGGCGTCGAGCGGGTCGAGCTCGCTCAGCCGGCGCAGGGCCGCCTGGAGCTCGGGCAGCCGACCGTCCACGGCGGCACGCAGGCGATCGGCATCCTGGCCGAAGGCCTCGGTGATCATCCGGGTCTCGAAGAGCAGGTGGATGCCCCGCTCTCCGACGTCGAGCACGCGTTCCGGGTCCATGCCCCATGGATCGGCAGAAAGGCGCCGGAGGTTGAACGCGGGGGCGTGGGCGGAAGGCCCCTTTCTCTGGGCCATTCGCACCCGGGCTTGTAGGCTCCGCGATCGTGCTGCTCCGCCTGGACGACGTCGCTCGACGCATCGGTGCGCGCACGCTCTTCCAGGGCGTGAGCCTGCACGTCGCGCCCGGGGACCGGATCGGTCTCGTGGGCCCGAACGGGGCGGGCAAGACCACCCTGATGCGGCTGGCCGCCGGGCTCGACGAGCCGGACGCGGGCCGGCGCATCACCCAGCGCGGCGCCCGCATCGGCCTGCTCGGCCAGGAGATCGACCCCTCGCGGACCGCCACCGTGCGCGAAGACGTCGGCACCGCGCTCGCCCACCTGGACGCCCTCGAGAGCGAGATCCGCGAGACCGAGCAGCAGATGGCCGAGGCGGGCGAGGTCTCGGCCGCCGTGGCCGAGCGCTACGACCAGCTGCAGCAGCGCTTCGCGCGGGAGGGCGGCTTCGAGCGCGAGGCGCGCATCGAGCGCGTGCTCTCGGGCCTGGGCTTCCGGGAGGAGGTGCGCGACCGGCCGCTGCGCTCCTTCAGCGGGGGCTGGCTCGTGCGGGTCGAGCTGGCCAAGCTGCTGCTCGCCGAGCCCGACGTCCTGCTGCTGGACGAGCCCACGAACCACCTGGACATCCCTTCCATCCAGTGGTTCGAGGAGACCCTCGCCGGGTTTCCGGGGGGCGTCGTCTCCATCTCCCACGACCGCGCGTTCCTGCGGCGGAACACGACCGCAATCGCCGAGCTCGCGGGCGGGCGCTTCACGGTCTATGCGGGCTCCTACGACTTCTACCTGAAGGAGCGCGAGCAGCGACGCGAGGCGCTGCTCGCCCAGAAGCGCAGCCAGGACCGCAAGGTGGCCGAGACCGAGCGCTTCATCGAGCGCTTCCGCGCCAAGGCGACCAAGGCCCGGCAGGTGCAGAGCCGGGTCAAGGCACTCGAGAAGCTCGAGCGCGTCGAGGTCGAGGAGGAGGACACGCGGCGCATCCGCCTGCGCATCCCCGACCCCGCGCGGGCCGGCGCGATCCCCATGCGGCTCTCGGGAATCCACAAGCGCTACGGCGACACGGTGGTGTACGAGGGGATCGACTTCGAGCTGAAGCGCGGCGAGCGGCTCGCCCTCGTCGGGCCCAACGGCGCCGGCAAGTCGACGCTGCTGCGCATCCTGGCCGGCGTGCTGGACTTCGACGCGGGCGAGCGCAGCATCGGCCACCAGGTGCAGGTGGCCTTCTACGCCCAGCACCAGCTCGAGGCGCTGCAGGCCGGCCGTACCGTCCTCTCCGAGCTCGAGCACGGCGCCAAGGCCGAGGACTTCGGCCGCCTGCGGAGCCATCTCGGCGCCTTCCTCTTCTCCGGCGACGACGTCGACAAGAAGGTGAGCGTGCTCTCCGGCGGCGAGAAGGCGAGGCTCGCGCTGGCCAAGATGCTGCTCCGGCCCGCCAACCTGCTGGTCCTCGACGAGCCTACGAACCACCTCGACATCCAGGCCTGCGAGGTGCTCGAAGGGGCGCTGCGCGGCTACACGGGGACGGTGGTCTTCATCTCCCACGACCGGGACTTCATCGATGCCCTGGCCACACGGGTCGTGGAGGTCGACGACGGCGGGCTCGAGAACCACCTCGGCAACTACTCCGACTATCTGCATCGCAAGGAACGCCAGGAGCCGAAGCTCGAGCGCGAGCCCGCTCCGGAAGCGCGAGGGAAGACGAGCACCGAGCCCGCGTCGGCCGAGCCGACTCCCGCCGAACCCACCGCTGCCGAACCCACCGCCGCCGAACGAAAGGCGGCCCGCCAGCTCGAGCGCGAACGCCAGAAGGCGCGCGATCGCATCACCCGTCGGATCGCGAAGGTCGAGGCCGAGATCCTCGAGCGCGAGCAGTCCGTCGAGGAGGCCGGACTCCGCCTCGGGGATCCCGAGGTGTACAAGGACGGCGACCAGGTCCGCGAGATCGAGGCCCAGCGCGAGGCGCTGCGCAGCGAAGTGCAGGATCGCTACGGCGAGTGGGAGCGACTGGCCGCGGAGCTCGAGGCGCTCGACGACGCGCGCTGATCCGTGCGCCCGCGCGTGCGTTTGACGCCGTCACCGTGCGTCTCTAGCTTCTGCCTCCGCCTGGGCCCAGGTGGCGGAATTGGTAGACGCGCTAGATTCAGGATCTAGTGGCCGCAAGGTCGTGCTGGTTCGACTCCAGTCCTGGGCACCACCCTCCCCTTCCCCTCTCTCGCCGAATCTCGCGTCTGGCGTAGCGCCCCGACTCCTCGGCGCACCCGACCTCGCAGGGCGGCCTGCACCTCGCGGCCAACGCCGTGGCGAACCCGGATCCCCCCAGGGGAGCATTTGACCCCGGTCGGCCTGCGCTTAGGCTTCCCGCTCGCCACGAGGAGCCCTCTTGACCGAGCCGAACACCCTGGAAGTCCGAGCCGTCGGCGACGAGGTGATCCAGCTTCCCGCCGTCCTGCCCGTGCTTCCGGTCCGCAATGCCGTCGTCTACCCCGGCATGAACGTGCCGCTCACCGTCGGACGCCCGGCGTCGCTCGCCGCCCTGGACGAGGCCGGCAGCCAGGGCTTCCTGGTGATCGCGACCCAGCACGACGCCGAGACCGAAGAGCCCACGCTCTCGGACCTGCACCCGGTCGCGTGCGTCGCGCGGGTGGCGCGCGTCGTCGACGCTCGCCGCGAGGCGCGCCAGGCGTTGGTGATGGGGCTGGTTCGAGCCCACCTCCCGCCCAGCGCCGCACCCGACTCGGCAAATGGGGCCCTCCGCGTCGAGGTGCGTCCGATCCCCGAGCCCGAAACGGCGGGCGTGGAGGTCGACGCCGCCCGCGCGCGCGTGGAGCAGCTGGCCCACCGCGTGATCGAGCTGCGCGACGACTATCCCGACGACTGGAAGGCCGTGGTCTCCCAGGTCGGCTCGCCGGGCCTGCTGGCGGATCTGGTCGCCTCGAACATCGCCATGCCCTTCGAGGACAAGGTCTGGCTCCTGAACGAGCCCGACCCGGTGACGCGCCTGTGGAAGGTGGCGTCGCATCTCGAGCGCGAGGTCACCATCGCCGAGACCCAGAAGGCCCTGCACGGCGGCGACGAGGACGAGGCGGAGATGGATCCGAAGCGCCGCGAGCGTCTGCTCCGTCGGCGCATGCGGGACATCGAGGCGGAGATCGGCGAGGGCGACGAGGGACAGCGCGAGGCGGACGAGCTGCGCGAGCGCGTCGAGACGGCCGAGCTGCCCGAGGAGGCCATGGAGCACGCCGAGCGCGAGCTGCGTCGCTTCCGCGCGCTCCCGACCCATGCGCCCGACCGCCACCTGCTGCGCAACTACCTCGAGTGGCTGGCCGACCTCCCGTGGAACGTCGAGACGGAGGATCACCTCGAGCTCGACGCCGCGCAGCAGCAGCTCGACCACGACCACCACGGCCTCGACAAGGTCAAGGAGCGCATCCTCGAGTTCCTCTCGGTGCGCAAGCTGGCTCCGGAGGCCAAGGCTCCCATCCTCTGCTTCGTCGGCCCGCCCGGCGTCGGCAAGACCTCGCTCGGGCGCTCCATCGCCCAGGCGATGGGCCGGAAGTTCGCGCGCGCGTCGCTTGGCGGCGTCCGCGACGAGGCCGAGATCCGCGGCCACCGTCGCACCTACGTCGGCGCCATGCCGGGCCGCGTGCTGCAGAGCCTGCGCCGCGCCGGCTCGCGCAACCCGGTGTTCCTGCTCGACGAGATCGACAAGCTCGGCGCCGACTTCCGGGGCGACCCGTCCTCGGCCCTGCTCGAGGTGCTCGACCCGGAGCAGAACAACAGCTTCTCCGACCACTACCTGGAGGTGCCCTTCGACCTCTCGAAGGTGCTCTTCATCGCGACGGCCAACACCCTCGCGACCATCCCGCCCGCCCTCCTCGACCGCATGGAGGTGATCGAGCTCCCCGGCTACACCGAGGGCGACAAGCTCGCCATCGCACGCGACCACCTGCTCCCGAAGCAGATCGAGGGACACGGGCTCACGCCCGAGCAGCTCGAGATGGGCGACGCGGCGATCGAGCGCGTGGTCCACGACTACACCCGCGAAGCCGGCGTCCGCAACCTCGATCGCCAGTTCGCGACGCTGATGCGCAAGGTGGCTGCGCGCGTGGCCGGCGGCGAGGAGACGCCGATCCACATCGACGAGGCCTTCGTCGGCAAGGCGCTGGGGCCGCCCCCGCACCTGCCCGAGACGGCGGAGCGCGTGAAGGTCCCGGGCGTGGTGGTCGGGCTCGCGGCGACCACCCACGGCGGCGACATCCTCTTCCTCGAGGCGACCAGCATCGTCGGCGGCAAGGGCGTTCGCCTCAAGCTCACCGGCCAGCTCGGAGACGTGATGCGGGAGTCCGCGGAGGCGGCGCTCTCCTGGACGCGGGCGAACGCCGACCGCCTCGGCCTGGCCGCCCCGGAGCTGCAGGGCGGCGAGCTGCACCTCCACGTGCCGGCCGGCGGCATCCCCAAGGACGGTCCTTCGGCGGGCGTCGCCCTGGTATGTGCGCTGGTGTCGCTGCTCTCCGGTCGGCATGCCCGGAGCAAGGTCGCGCTCACGGGAGAGCTCTCCCTGCGCGGCAAGGTGCTCCCGGTCGGCGGGATCAAGAGCAAGGTGATGGCCGCAGCCCGCGCGGGCGTCGAGACCGTGCTGATCCCGCGACGCAACGAGAAGGATCTCGTCGAGGTCCCGAGCGAGGTGCTCGAGAAGCTCGAGATCATCCCGATGGACACCATCGACGACGCCCTCGACGTGGTGCTCGACGCGGTCGGCACCGACTAGACGCAGGACGAACGGCGCTCTTGCATCCGGTCCCCGCCATCCTCCACGAGACCGTGGGGCACCACCGCGAGGGCCGAGCGTGGCTCGAGACCCTGCCCGCCCGCATCGCCGCCGTGGCCGAGCGCTGGTCGCTCGAGGTGGGCACGCCCATCGCGAGCGAGGCCAGCTGCTCGTGGGTGGCGTTCGCGCGCACGCGCGATGGCGGCGACGCCGTCCTCAAGATCGGCTGGCCGCACATGGAGGCGGAGCACGAGGCGGAAGGCCTCCGGTTCTGGGACGGCGACCCGTGCGTGCGCCTCCTCGACGCCGACCCGGCGGAGTGGGCGCTGCTGCTCGAGCGCTGCCGCCCCGGACGTCACCTCCGCGAGCTGCCCGAGGAACGGCAGGATGAGATCCTCGCGGGCCTGCTGCGCCGCCTTTGGCGGACGCCTCCTCCCGGCTACCCCTTCCGCACCCTCGCGGCGATGGCCGCGCACTGGTGCGAGGGCATCCTCGCCGAGGAGGATCGCTGGCCCGAGGGCTCGCTCGTCGGAGACGGCGTCGCAGCGCTCCGGGAGCTCTGCGAGGAGGCCCGGGAGCCGGTCCTGCTCGCGACCGACCTGCATGCGGGCAACGTGCTGGCCGCCGAGCGTCGCGACTGGCTGGTGATCGACCCGAAGCCCTTCGTCGGCGATCGCTGCTACGACGCGACCCAGCACCTGGTCAACTGCCGCGAGCGCATGCTCGAGGATCCCCATCGGCTCGTGGGCCGCATGGCCGACCTCGCGGGCCTCGATCGCGAGCGACTGCGCCATTTCGCCTTCGCCCGCTTCGCCATCTGCCGGGGCGACGACTTCCAGCGCACCCGGGAGATCGCGGCGCGCCTCTCTCAGCCCTCGCCCGTCTGAGGCGACGCCGCGTCGATCTCGCGGAGCGTCGCCTCGAAGAGGCGCTCGGCGCGATCGCGCTTCGCCTCGAGATCGGCGGCGTCCGCCACGAACGCCAGCTCGCGCACCTGTTCGTAGCACGCGTCCGGCAGATCGAAGAGCGCGTACTTCGGGCCGAAGTCGAAGCGCTCCGGGCAGTGGCGGATCCGCAGCAGCGTGAGCAGGGGCTCGAACGTGTGGCTCCTGTAGAAGCCCAGGGCGCCGAGCTCGTTCCCGCGCAGGAGCTCCTTCCGGGTCAGGCTCTGGAAGAGCGGGAAGGTCACGCGCAGCCGCTCGAGTGCCGAACGGACGCGCCGCGCGTGGCGCTCGACGTCGAGAGGGATCGAGCCCACCTCACCGCAGCGATCCAGCAGGATCCGCCGCTCGCCGTGGCGCTCGCGCTCGTTCATCGGCATCGAGGTCGACCGCTTCATCACCGCCAGGTCCACCAGCAGGAACTCCGAGGTGTCCCGCAGCCGGTAGAAGACCTGAGCGTGACCGTGCCAGGTCGGCTGAGGCACGGCGAAGCGCAGCTCGACCGGTGACAGGGCGGCGAGCGCCTCGTCGGCCGCCGCGATCGCGTCGTCGACGCGCTCGTCCTCGACGAAGAGCTGCAGGTCGAGATCGGACCAGCGGTCGTCCCGAGCCCAGGCCGCCGAGCCCCCCTCCCAGATCGCCAGGACGAAGGGCCGCTCGGCGAGTGCGCGAACCAGCCCATCGCGAACCGCGTCGCGCTCGAGACCCACTCAGGCGCCCGCGTCGGGCGCGGGCACCCGGGCCACGCCGATCATGGCCTCGCGGGTCACGATGTCGGCGAGCCGCTCCTCGCTCATGCCCTCGGTCCCCGGCGGTCGCAGCGGGAGCACCAGGTAGCGGGTCTCGGCGGTGGTGTCCCAGACGCGGATCTCGACGCTCTCGGGCAGCTCGAGCCCCATCTCGCGCAGCACCCGACGCGGCTCGCGCGCCACGCGCGCCCGGTAGGCGGGGCTCTTGTACCAGTCCGGCGGCAGCCCGAGCACCGGCCACGCGGTGCAGGAGCATTGGGTGCAGACGATCACGGGGTGCAGCTCGGGCCGCGCCTCGAGGACGACGATGTACTCGCCCTGCGGGCCGGCGAAGCCGAGCTCGGCGCAGGCTGCGGTGCCGTCGCGGAGGAGCCGCTCGCGGTACTCGGGGTCGACCCAGGCGCGCGCGACCACCCGGGCCCCGTTTCGCCAGTCGAACTGCTCCTCACTCGCCTGCGCGATCGCCTCGAGCTGGCCGGGCTCGAGCCGGCCCCGCTCCTCCAGCTCCTCGCGCAGCGCAAAGGCCCGGCGCGCCACGGGGGCCGGCCGGTCGGGCTCAGCCATCGACGGGCTCCACCCCGCCCGATCCTGATTCGGCGGGTAGGAGGTACGATTCCCAGAGGTCCACCACCACCGACTCTCCGCTGCCAGCGGCGTCGTTCCACAGCTCCTCCGCAGAGAAGAGCACGTGGTAGGTGGGCTCCTTCCGCCGCTCGAGCCCATGCGCCGCATGATCGGGGAAGGAGAAGCGCGGAGCCACGTGCACCACCTCGCCCACGTGGCCGCGCACGTAGCGCGGAGCCCGGGTGTGGCCGGCGGGGTGCATCTCGCGCACCCGCACCCGGTCTCCGAGTGCGAAGCGCGGCTCCGGAGGGGGCGTGACGCCGTCGGGGGCGACGTCGGCCACCGCCTGGGCCAGGGGGAAGGCGCCTCCCGCCCGGGCCAGAAGGGTCGCCCGGTCCACCACGCCCTTCTCGACCAGCAACGTGGCCACGGCCGTGAGCGTGCGCTCGTAGTACGAGGCGGTCAGGTAGTGGGCCGGCGACATGCGCTCCACCGCGTGGCGGTACTCGTCGACGTTGTACGCTCGCAGCTGGGCGATGGCCAGCACGTTCAGCCCGAAGGCCAGGGACTCCCAGGCCTCGTGGAAGGTGGGCTCGTCGCGCTCGACGACGATCTCCCCGAAACCGCTCATGCCGCCGAGATCGTGGATTCCGTCCATGGCCGACCCGGAACGTAGCAGCGGCGACCACTCCGAAGTCAGTCGCTACAGTGGCCGCGTGACGGAAGCCAGCGACAAGCGAATGGACGGATCCCGCGTGGCCAAGGAGCTGCTCGCCGCCTGCCAGGGCCGCGTGAAGCGCATCCAGGACCAGACGGGCGTGACTCCCTGCCTGGCCACGGTCCTCGTCGGCGAGGATCCGGCGAGCGTGGTCTACACGCGGATGAAGCGCCGCCGCTGCGAGAAGATCGGGATGAAGAGCCTGAAGGTCGAGCTGCCCGAGTCCACCGACACCGCCGGCCTCGTCGCGGAGATCGAGAAGCTCGGTGCCGATCCCGACGTGCACGGCATCCTGCTCCAGCACCCGGCCCCGGTCGACGACGAGCGCGCGGCCTTCGAGGCGATCCCCGTCGAGAAGGACGTCGACGGCGTCACCTGGGGCAGCTTCGCCCGCATGTACTTTCCCGAGGAGGCGGCGGCCCGGGGCGGCTTCGGGAGCTGCACGCCGGCGGGCATCATGCGCCTGCTCGACGCCTACGACGTGCCCCTCGAGGGGGCAGAGGCCGTGGTGATCGGGCGCAGCGCGATCCTCGGCCGCCCGCTGGCCGGCATGCTGCTCGCGCGCAACGCGACGGTCACGATCTGCCACAGCCGCACCCGCGATCTCCCCGAGGTGGTGCGCCGGGCCGACGTGGTGGTGGCCGCGGTGGGGCGCCCGAACTTCGTGCGCGGCGACTGGCTCAAGCCCGGCGCCGTGGTGATGGACGCCGGCTACAACGAGGGCAACATCGGCGATTGCGAGTTCGAGAGCTGCGAGCCCGTGGCGCGACTGATCACGCCGGTTCCCGGCGGCGTCGGGCCCATGACCATCGCGGTGCTCATCGAGCAGACGGTCGAGGCCTGCGAGCTCCAGCTCGGGATCTGATCCCACGCCGGTCCGGGCTGCCGGGGTCGGTCAGATGCCTACTTGCCGTCGAGCACCCAGAGCGGCGGCGTGCTCACCCACTCGATGTTGAACATCTCGTAGAGCAAGGGCACGTGGGTGAACATCAGGAGCCCACCGACGACCACCGTGATCCCCGCGTAGAGCACGAAGCCGCGCTCCTTGTAGAGCTTCTCGGGATTCTGCACCGGGCTTCCGGGCTGCAGGCCGAGCTTCATGTACCAGGCGAAGAACCCGGCCAGGAGCGGGATCAGGAAGATCAGCTCGAGGTGGTAGCGCACGATGAAGACGCCCGAGAAGAGCGCTCCCGCGATCGCGTAGAAGAACAGGCTGATCAGCAGCCGCTCCTCGTCGTAGTGGTCGAAGGACTTGCGGTAGAGCGCCGCCACCTTGGGATCGCCGATCTCCCGGTACTCCGCGAAGCGCTTCATCGCCATGAAGAAGGCGCCCACCATCCAGTAGGCCAGGATCAGGGAGACGGGCGGGAAGCGGTCCTGGATGAAGACGAACCAGCCGAGCACGAGCCGGATCGGGTTGTTGATGGACTCGGAGAGCACGTCCAGGTACGGGATCTCCTTGGAGCGCACCGGCGGGACGTTGTAGATGACGCCCATGATCCAGAGCGACAGGGCCGCCAGGGCGAAGTAGGGATGGACCAGCCAGCCGATGGCGATCCCGAGCATGCCGAGGCCGATCCACTCGACCATGGCGATGCTGCGCTTGATCGCCCAGGAGGCCGCCGGCCGGTGCTTCTTGACCGGATGCTGGCGGTCCGAGGCGGCGTCGAGCACCTCGTTGATGACGTAGTTGCTGCTCGCCGTGATGCAGGTGGACAGGAAGCCGAGGAGCAGCAGCGGGATGCCGGCCCACTGGAAGGAGGACGGCTCGACGAAGAGCGCCACGAACACGCCGAGCAGCATGAACGTGTTCTTGAACCAGTGATCCGGGCGGGCGATCTGGACGTAGGGCCAGATCCGGGATAGCGGCCCGCGGGATCGCGGCTGGCCCTCGGCCTCGGGCAGGGTCGTGTCCATCGTGCTCCTGGCGGCCTTCGCCTCAGCGGGCGGAGGCTGCATCGGGATCGAACGCCTCCGGCGCAGCTCGGCCTTCTGCGACGTCAGGGGGCGGATAGCCACCGCCGCCACCCCCCGCAACCTGGGCCTTTCCGCGTTCTTCATGCCGCGCCGACGCCTCTTCGAGCGGCGGATCCAGCTCGTAGATCTGCACCGGGAGCCGCTCGAGCTCGCTCGGAAGGGGCAGGCTCGCGACGTGCCGGAACCCGGGCACGGGCCCGCCGCTCTGGAAGAAGTCCACCACGCGCATGTTGTGGAGCCGGTAGTAGAACCGCTCGGAGGGATCGTCGGGCTCGCGCCGGAAGGTGTAGACCGCGTAGCGCACCCCCTGCCTGCGCATCTCGGCAGCGAGCTCCTCGGCCGTCTCGACCTCGAAGCCCGAGTAGAGCACCAGCTGGGGGGATCCGATGCCCACCAGATAGTCGATGTGGGTCCGGGGCAGCAGGACCGCCCGGTCGTCGGCCAGGTTCTCCTTCAGCCAGGGCGCGAGCAGGGCGGCCGAATAGTTGGCGTAGTAGACCTTGTGGAGCCCGCGGTCCTTGGCCCGCAGGCCGCCGGCGAAGAGCGGCGCGGCCAGGGCCGTGACCACCAGGGCGGCGGTCAGGCGAGCCGTCGCGCCGGGACGACCCGGGCGGCCGGCCAGGGCGGCGGCCAGTACGACGACGGCGACCCAGAGCAGCACGAACTCCGCACCCGGCGCCACGACCGCCGGAACCTCGGCCAGGGAGAGAGCGCCCCGCGCCGCCGCGAGCACGGCGAGCCCCGCCGCGGCGAGCGCGGCTGCGAAGCCCACGCCCGGAGTCAGGGCCGCGGCGCGTCGGGCTCCCTCGCGCGCGAGCCAGCCGACGCCCGCCGTCCAGAAGAAGAGCGGGATCCACTGGGTGTGCGCCACGTAGCGCGCCTTGTTGATCCCGAACCCCACGATCACGCCCACCCCAAGGAGCCACGCCAGCGCCAGGGCCACGGTAACGCGTGGGAAGCGCCGCCAGCCGAGCCACACCCCCACCACCCCGGGAACGGCAATGGCCAGCAGCATGGGCAGGACCATCCAGCGACTGCGCACGAACCAGCCGCGGAAGGGCTCCTTGAACGAGCGCTCGAGGAAGCCCGGCGCCGGCTGCCAGCCCATCCCCTCCATCAGCTGGAAGTAGAACCCGCCCCCCGAGCCGCTGCCCGCCACCAACGAGAGCCCGAGCCAGACCGCGACGCCGCCGCACGCGAGGGCCGACAGCACGAGGTGAC
>JASJCN010000092.1 GCA_030065975.1 Myxococcota bacterium | reverse complement strand
GCTCGAGCTGGTCGAGGAGCTCGGCGACGGGCCGCCCCGTCATGCGCTCGAGGACGTCGGGGGCGAACTCGCGTCCCAGTACGGCCGCCATCCCCAGCTGCTCCCGACACGGCTCGGGGAGGAAGCCCAGATGGTGTCGGATCGCGCTGCGCACACCCTCGGGCGGCGCGTTGCGATTCGCCTCTTCCAGCGGAGCGGCGGCGAGCACGTGGCGCGCAAAGAGCGGGTTGCCCCCGGTCTGCTCGAGCAGTCGGGCGGCATCCTCCTCCGAGGGCGCGGCGCCGGTCACCGCCCGGGCGAGCTCGGCCAGCTCCTCGCGGTCGAGGCCGCGCAGGTGGTGGACGCGCAGGGGGTCGCGTGCCACCAGCTCGGACAGCCCCGCACTCGTTTCGGACCCTTCCGAAGAGGCGACGTCGCGCAGGGTACCCAGCACGAGCAGGGGACGGTCGCCGACGCTCGTCACGACGTGCATGAGCAGAGACAGCGAGTCGGGGTCGGCGCTGTGCAGGTCGTCGAGCAGGACGGCCAGCGGAGCCCGGGCCGCCGCCGCCGCGAGCTCCCCCGCGATCGCATCGAAGAGCTCGAAGCGCATGGCGGTCGGGCCGTCCGGGGAGTCGCCCTCGACCAGCCGCTCGTGCAGGCGTCGGGCGCCATCGGTGTCGAGCTGGCGCAGCACCTGGGCGAAGGGCCAGAACGGAGGGGCCCCCTCCCCCTCGATGCAGCGGCCGACGATCAGGCGTCCACCCAGGGCCTCGATCGCGGGTGCGAGGGTCTCGGCGGTGCGCGTCTTGCCGATGCCCGGCTCCCCGACGAGCAGCGCGAGGCGGGTCTCCCCGGCACACGCTGCCTCGAGCTGTGAGGCGAGGCGCTCGCGCACCTGCGCCCGACCGACGAAGGGGTCGGCGCTGGCAGCCGCTTCCGCCTCCCGGGCGGGTCGGGCCTCGGTGACGGGGCCCTTGAAGCGCAGCCCGCGCCCCCGAACCGTCTCGATGAAGCGCGGCTCTGCCGCGGGGTCGCCGATGGCACGTCGCGCCGCCTTGAGGGCCTGGGACACCGAGTTGTCGCCCACCACCACGTCCGGCCAGACCGCCTCGATCAGCTCCTTGCGGGGCACCACCCGCGCGCGGTGCCGGATCAGGTGGAGCAGCAGGTCGAAGACGCGCGGCTGTACCTCGACGCGCTCTCCGCCGCGGCGCAGCTCGCGGGTGGCGGCGTCGAGCTCGAAGTCTTCGAAGCGGAAGCTCACGGCGGAATCCTGGCAGGCAGCTGGGGCCGAGGTGGGAGTGCCCCCGCGGGAGTCTAGCCCCGCTGGACGGGTGTTCGGTCCTTCTCATGGAGTTCTTCGGCAGCCAGGGGGCTTCGGATCGGGGTTTCGGCAGAGCCCCGGTCGTTCACGCAAGGGTTCACGTTCTGCTCACGGCGCGGTCACTCGCGCCCGGGGTACGGTGCGGATCGCCGGCGCTTCCTGGCTGCGCCGGCTCGAGGAGTTCGACGTGAGAACGATCCGCGCCGACGAAATTCGAAGCTCCCGCACCGCCCTGGCGGGCTTGCTGCTCACCGCCTTCCTCCTGCTCGCGGCCGCTGCGCCGGTCGCCGCCCTCGACGACGGCGACGGCGACGGCGTCGCCGACGTCTTCGACAACTGCGTGCTCGTCTCGAACCCGGGCCAGGAGGACGCCGACGCCGGCAGCGACGACGACAGCTCGCTCGCCGGAGTCCAGCACTACGGGGACGTCTGCGACGCCGACCTCGACGACGACGGGACGGTCGGGGCGTCGGACTTCTTCGGGGTCTTCCGCCCCTGCCTGGGTGCCGACCTCACGCTGCGGCCCGAGTGCGTGAAGGCCGACCTCGACGGCGACGGAACGGTGGGCCCGTCGGACTTCTTCGGTGTGCTGCGGCCGGCACTGGGCGGCCCGCCCGGCCCCGGGACCACCGAGGCCGGCGCCTCGCCGCCGGGGACCAACGTGGCCGTCGGGCTCGTCGAGGCCGAGGTCCAGGGCGTTCGCTTCCAGCTCCCCGGTGCGACGATCCGCTTCCAGGCTCCTCCCGGCGGGCTCCCCTTCCCGGGAACCGCCACCACGAATCTCGCCGGGAAGTACCAGACGACCGTGGACCTGGCCCAGCCCTTCGAGGTGTGTGCCGAGGCGCCGGGCTTCGTCCCCCAGTGCCACCCCGAGCTGCTGCCCTTCGACAGCCCCGCAACGGGGTCCGAGCCGCGCGACTTCGTGCTGCAGCCGATCGGCGACGCGGTGCGTGGCCACGTGCTGCTCTCGGACGGCACGACCTGCGCCGAGGAAGTGGAGGTCGTGCTGCTCGACGAGACCTTCGCCGAGGTCTCGCGGGTGAAGGCGAACTTGCTCGGCGGCTACGTGCTGACCGAGCTCGGCTCCCAACGGTCGCCGCGCTTCACCTTCGAGGCGCACTGCGCCACGACGGTGCTCTCCGAGCTCCACTCCCTGCTGCCCGAGGAGCGCACCGGCGAGGTGCCCCTCGACTGGACGCTTCCGAACGCGGCGCCCGAGATCCAGTTCCTGCGCGTGGTGGATCAGGCGGCCCAGCCCCTGGCCTTCGTCCAGACCGGGCAGTTCGTGCAGTTCGCGACCGACGCCACCGATCCCGACGGCGACCCGCTCACCTACGAGTGGGAGAACGAGAGCGACGACCTGATCAGCCAGGACCTGCCCGTCCTTCCCTATACCGCGCCCGACTACACCAAGAGCGACCGCGTCTACGTGAAGGTGAGCGACGGCCGCGGCGGCGTCTCCCTCGCGAAGCTCGCCTACGACGTGACCGGCGGGCTCGTGCCCTTCTCGGGGTTCGTCACCGACGAGACGGGCCTGCCCATCACCGGTGCGCTCGTGGACGTCGACGGCACGACGACGTCGAGCGATGCCCAGGGCGGCTTCCAGATTCAGGTGCCGGCGGCCGCCTTCCACGTGCTCCAGGTGCACGCGGACGGCTTCCAGCCCTGGGTCGAGCGCATGTCCGGTCCCGGTGCCGCACTCGACGTGAAGCTCCGCTCCTGGAACGTGCACGTCATCGACCCCACCCAGGAGAACTTCCTGTGGGACGGCGAGCGGGGCTTCTCCGTCCGGCTGCCGGCGAACGGGTTGGTCGACGCCGCGGGCGACCTGCCCGCCGGCCTGCTCGAGGTGGGTCTGGTCACGAACGATCCCGGCACGGAGAAGCCGCTGGGCTCCCGCGTGATCACCGAAGGCCGGCTCGGCGCCCAGACCTTCGTGCCCGAGCAGATCGCCTCGGTCGAGATCCGCGACGCCGCGGGCACGCTCTTCAACCTGGCCGCCGGGGCGGAGGCCATCGTCGGCTTCCAGGCGGCCGATCTCCCGGCCGTGAGCCTGCCTCGCACGCTGACCCTCGGGCACCTGAACGAGGGCACGGGCCTGTGGGAGTCCGCGGGTCGCGTGGTGCGCAGCGGCTCGCGCTACGAGGGGCCCGTCACGAGCTTCTCGAGCTGGAGTGCGGGCAGCATCGCCTCGGGAGCCACCGCCTGTCTTCACGTCCACGTGAACGAGGGCTCGCTCCAGCTACCGGCACGCCTGCGCGTCTACACCAAGCCCTCCTTGCTCTCGCCGAACGCGAACTTCGTGGATGAGTACGTGGTGCAGCAGGCCCACAACGCGATCTTCCGGCTGCCGCAGAACCAGTTCGCGCTGCTCGAGGTGCGTCCGTTCAGCGACCCGGACAACGTGCTCAATACCTACCTGGTGGCGACGGGCCCGGGCGTGGTGCCCATCGAGCCGCCCTTCCCCTACGACGGCTGCGAGGACGTCACGATCCAGTCCGACATCCCGAACAACGGGGCCGGAAGCTCCCAGCAGTTCCTGTGGCGCCGCGGCAACGACCAGGCCACGGCACTCCAGTACTACCAGGACATCGGCGCCATCCAGAACAAGGCCACCTTCGCGGACTGGATGGCGGCCAACGGCTTCACGGTGGCGGACTTCGCCGACGACGTCGTGTTCTTCAACCCGAACGAGCTCGGGCTGACGCGCCGCGCGAACTGCAAGATCAAGTCGAATCCCGGTCAGCAGAACTCGTATGCCTGCTACGTCACCAAGTACGGGCACGTGGGCGAGGTGCCGGGCCTGAGCCTCCAGGACGGCATCGCCGGCGTGGCGGCCGGCGACACCGTGGCCATGGAGTACAGCGTGACGCCGACCTCGAACGGCGAGCGCGTGGTGCAGTTCTTCATCTACAAGCCGGGGATCAGCCCCGCCGACATGCCCCTCGCGCTGGACACGAAGTTCGACGACGACCCCGGGAAGAAGCACGTGCCCGGCGTGTGCATGCACTGCCACGGGCTGTCCAAGCCGCAGTTCGTGGTGTTCGATGCCCACGAGTACGAGTACCCGCCAACCGGCCCCTACACGCTGGCCAACCAGCAGGAGCGGATTCGCGAGCTGAACGCGATCGTCGAGATCGTGACCCAGGCCAGCAATCCCGGCCTCGCGCCCGGCGACAATCCGGCCCTCGAGCTGCTCGGGGACATCTACGGACCGGGCGGGCAGGTGCAGGTCCCCGGCAACACCGCGCAGCCCGCGCTCGAGAACGATCCTCTCTGGGACGACGTCGTGAAGCCGCTCTGCCGCACCTGCCACATGTGGCAGGACACCCTGTTCGACTTCGACTACGACTCGCCCTCGGGTCTCTCCGCGGCGACGACCGGCGTTGCGGAGACTCGCATCTGCGGCGGCGAGATGCCCCACGCCCTCGCTCCCATGCTGCAGCTGTGGGCGAGCTCGGATCCCTTCCTCCCCGCGTTGATCGATGGCCTCGACTGCGTGACGCCGAGCGATCCGCCCACGATCCAGATCACCGCGCCAGCGGACGGCGCCAGCGTCAGCTTCGGCGGGCTCTCGACGACGACCTACACGGCGGTGGCGAGCGACGTCGAGGACGGCAGCAGCTGCTGCGCGATCCAGTGGACCGGAGACGGAGTGCCGATCGGCTACGGCTCCACGCTCGAGTACGCCTTCCCCGACGCCGGCCCCCACACGGTGTGCGCGACCGCCAGCGACTCCAATGGCAAGGAGGCCACGGACTGCATCTCGGTCACGTCGCTGAACCAGGATCCCTTCGTCGTGATCCAGCAGCCCTTCGCCGGGGCCCAGCTGCTGACCAACACGCCGGTCGCGCTCTTCGCCACCTCGTTCGACCAGAACGAGCCCTTCCAGGCGCTCGACTGCTCCGAGTTCGACTGGAGCTTCGGCGCGAACAGCATCGGTGCGATCCCGCCGGCCCCGATCCTCGGCGACTGTCAGCCCACCGTCACGTTCCCGACACCGGGCAACTATCAGGTGAGCGTCGCAGCGGACGACCCCGACGGAGGCTCGGGGAGCGACACCCTGGCGGTCACCGTGATGGATCCGCCGCCGGGGACGCCTCCCAGCGTCACGATCACCGAGCCCGACTTCGGCACCGGATTCATCCCCCAGGTGTTCGTCGCGTTCGACGCGATCGTCACGAGCCATGGCGGCGGAGCGATCTCGCTGCAGTGGAGCGTCGACGAGGGCAACGGGAAGATCCCGCTCACCTCGGTGCTGAACGGCGCCTTCGTGCCCGAGGCGTTCCTGACCCCGAACTGCGGGACCCAGGACGTCGACGTGATCCTCGAGGCCACGGACTCCTTCGGCACCGGCCAGGACGTACGCACGATCGAGATCGTCTGGCCGAGCTGCTGAGCCGGGCTATCGCGCGGCCAGCACCTTGCGAAGCTCCGCCTCGAGGTCCGTCTGCCGGTACGGTTTCTGCACGAAGCCGTCGGCCTTGCCGACGTCGGCGCGGTCTCGGACCTCGGGCGAGGAGTAGCCCGAGGACAGCAGGATCGGGAGAGTCGGTGCGCGCGCACGCAGGGCGTCGAGCGTCTCGCCACCCGACATCCCGGGCATGGTGAGGTCGAGGATGGCGGCGACGAGGTCTCCCGCGTGCCTCTCGACGCGCTCGATCGCTTCGTCTCCCGCGGCGGCCTCCAGGACCTCGAAGCCGAAGCGGCGCAGCATGCTGCTCGAGACGCGTCGCACGTCCTCCTCGTCGTCGACCAGCAGGACCGTGCCCTGTCCCCAGGAGGGCGTCTCGGGGAGCGGCGGCGATCCGGGCCGGGCGCCGCGTGCCAGGCGGCCCGGGGGCAGGTAGAGCTGCACCCGCGTGCCCTGCCCCGGCTCGCTCTGCACCAGCACCGTCCCGCCGTGGCTGCGCACGATCCCGAGCATGGCCGAGAGTCCGAGCCCGTGGCCGGAGCCCTTGGTCGAGAAGAAGGGGTCGAACATGCGCGCGCGGGTGGCCGGATCCATCCCGCAGCCGTCGTCGGCGATCTCGAGGAGCACGTAGGCTCCCGCCGGGAGGTCCGCACCGGGCTCGGCGGCCTCGAGCTCCTCCGGCGTGAGCTCGACCAGGCGCGTGCGCAGGTCGATCGAGCCCCCTTCGACGGGCATCGACTCGGCGGCGTTCTGGATCAGGTTGATGGCCGCCTGGCTGAGCTCCGTCGCGTTGCCGTCGATGGTGGGGAGCCGGGAGGCGAGGCGCAGCTTCACGTCCACCTGGGGAGGGAGCTTCGGGATCAGCAGCCGCGCGGCGTCGCGAACCAGATCGGAGAGGTCGACCGGCTCCGGCTCGAAGGGGCGCCCTCCCGCGTAGCGCTGGAGCTGCTGCACCAGGTGCGTCGCGCGCTCGCCGGCGTGCTCGATGTCGTCGAGGAGGTCGCGCTCCTCGGAGTTCCGTGGCATGGAGGCGCGCAGCAGCGAGGCGCTGCCCACGATCGACATCAGCAGGTTGTTGAAGTCGTGGGCGATCCCACCGGCCAGGACGGCGAGGCTCTCGCGTTTGCGCAGCCGGTTCGAGCGATCCTGGGACTGCAGCCGCTGGGTGAGGTCGCGCGCGAGAAGGAGCGCCCGGCGCTCACCGAGCGAGTCCATGAAGTCGATGGCGCGGATCTCCACCTGCACCGGGCGGCCCCCGGGCTGGTCCAGGCGCAGCAGCAGGCCCGAACGTTCCTGGCGGATCCGATCCGCCAGCTCACCCGCCCGGGGATAGCGCTCGATCTCGTAGCGCCGGAAGCCGCGGGCCGCGTCCAGCAGCGGAACGCCGACGAGCTCGGAGGCCTCGACGCCGAACACGGCCCGCGCGTTGGGGCTGACGTAGGCGATCCGGTTGTCGGGAGTGAGCTCGGCGACCACCTCGGCCGACTCCTCCGAGAGCCTGCGGAAGCGCTCGTCGCTGGCGCGCAGCTCCGAGCGGGTGGCGTCCACCGTGGCCAGGATCTGCAAGGCGAAGCTCACGAGCGACGCGGCGAGCCACGCCTGCCCGGGCATCTCGTTCGTGCCGCGCAGGAGGTCGGCGGCGGCGTCTCCGGCGCTCACCGCGGCGAGGCAGAGGAAGCCGAGCGGAAGCAGCTGCTGGTAGATCGTGCTGCCCGCACCCTGGGCGCGCAGCACGAGCCACGCCGCTCCGAGGATCGCCGGTGCCTCGGCACCGAGCTGGACGGCGTGGCTCACCTCGACGAAGCCGCTCCGCTCGCCCGCGAGGCGCACGGCGCCGGCCCCGAGCGCGACGAGGAGGGCCCACGCGGGCTCGCCCCTTCCGGCGTAGGAGCGGGCGCCCATCCAGACCAGCGCGGCGAAGAGCGGGCTCCCGAACAGGGCGATCTCGGAGGCTCCGAGGTCGATCGCCGCTCCCGAGATCCCGAGGACGCCCCAGCTCCCCATCCAGAGGCCGAAGGCGCGGGCACGGCTGCGCCAGAGTGCGACCCCGGAGATGGCGAACCCGAGGACGACCGCAGCCCGGATCATCAGGTCGAGTTCGTTCACCGCCGCCTCCGACCCCGTAGGCTACCACGGGGACGGGTCGGTCATTCGTCGGGCCGGATGATGCCCAGCTGGAGCGCCTCGTAGGTCGCCTCGCTTCGCGAGTGGACCGAGAGCTTGCGGTAGACCCGCCGTACGTGCGTCGCGACCGTGGTCGGGGAGACCTCGAGCAGCCGGGCGATCTCGGCGTAGGTGAAGCCCTTGACGATGTGTCGCAGCACCTCGAGCTCGCGATCCGAGAGCGGGACCTCCGGGGTCGGCTCCGGAGTCGCCGGCCCGCGCAGCTCTCCGAGGATGCGTCTTGCGATCGATGGGCTGAGCGGGGAGCCGCCCTCGACGACCTCGAGGATGGCCTCCGCGACACCGGCTCGGCTCTCGCTCTTGAGCAGGTAGCCGAGTGCTCCCGCACGGATCGCCTCGAGGACGTGGCGATCGTCTCCGAACACGGTGACGACCAGTGGGTGCGTGCCTTCGAGCTCCGAAGCCTCCTTCACCAGCTCGAGGCCGCTTCCGTCGGGGAGGCCGAGGTCGGTGAGCAGCACGTCCGGTCGCAGCTCATGGAGCCGCGTGCGGCCCCCCTCGAGGGTGGTCTCGCTGCCGACGAGGTCGAGCTCGTCCCGGGCCTCGATCGCAGAGGCCAGGTGCGCGCGCGCCTTCGGCTCGTCTTCGACCAGCAACACCGTGGACATGCGGGGAGACTACGCCAGGGGAAGACGGCATCGAAGCGTGTCGTCGGAATTGACGACAAGCGGCTCGCTCCCGGCCGAGCGGGGGAGCGCGGTAGCCTCTGCACATGGTGGCGGTGCGCGGACGCTTCGGGCTCGGACTCCCGCTCGTCCTGCTCCTCGTCGGTTGCGCCGAGATCCCCGAGAGCGCGATCCGTCTGGATCGGGCCGAGATGGTGATGTCCGACGCGCCGGCGCCGCCCGGCGACGGCGCCGCGTGGCGCGAGGTGCCCTTGCCCGATGCCTGGCCGAGGGAGCGTCTGGCTCGGGGCCACAGGGCGTGGTACCGCATCGACTTCCGGCTGGAAGCCGCGCCGGCCGAGCCCTTCGTCGTGTTCCTCGCGGGTGCGACGCTGAACGCGGAGATATTCCTCAACGGCCGGAGTCTCGGGTCCGGTGGCCGCATGGAGGAGCCGCCGACCCGGAACGTGCAGCGGCCCCTGATCAAGGTGGTGGCACCCGGGCTGCTCGTTGCCGGTGAGAACCGGCTGCAGATCCGTCTCGTCACCAGCGCGAGAACGCCGGGCCTGCTGCATCCGATCCACGTCGGCCCCGAACGCGACTTCGCGTCGCTGCGCGAGGCGACGGGGCGCAACACCGCAGGCGTCCAGCTGTCGGCGATCCTGGCCGGCCTGCTCGGGGCGCTGCTCTTGCGCGAGGCGCTGGGGCGCGATCGCCGCCCGGGCCCATCGGGCTCTTCGGGGCTGTGGTTCGGCCTGGCCCTTTGCTGCGTTCCGGGCTTCTACCTGACGACGCTGCTTCCCGACATTCGGATCCCCTCGCGAGGCGTCGAGTGGATCGTCGGCACGTCGTTCCACGCGAGCGTGCTGTGCGCGGCCATCGGCGTCCGCCGGGCGGCCGGCGGCCCGGCCAACCGGCGGGAGCGCATCTGGGGTGCGGCCTACGTCGCCCTCGCGACGGCCTATGCGCTCGTCCCGGCGACCTCCGCCTACCGGGTCTTCGCCGTCTGGTTGCTGGGCTCGGGGGTCCTGATCGTGCAGGCGTACGGGCGCGTCGTGGCCCAGGCCCTTCGCACGCGGTCGCGTTCCTGGGGTGTCGCGGCGCTGCTCCTCGGGCTGCTCGGCGTCGGGGTCGTCACCCACGGTGTGTCGCTCACCCTGGGGCGCAGTTTCTCGTGGTCCGGTGGGTTGATCGCGGCGCCGATCCTCCTGGGACTGGCCGCCGGGTTCTGGACGCGGGTGAACCGGGCGCTGCGCCGCGCAGAGGAGCTCAACGCCACCCTCGAGGAGCGCGTCTCGGCTCGCGAGGCCGAGCTGGCCAAGAACCACGCACGCATCCAGGAGCTCGAACGCGAGCGCGTGGTCGCCGCCGAGCGCGAGCGCATGACGCGCGAGATGCACGACGGCACCGGCGGCCTCCTGGTCGCCGCGCTGTCGGTGGTGCGGGAGTCGGAGGGGGAGTCGAGCGAGGCGGGGCGGCTGATCGAGGAGGCCCTCGACGACCTCCGCCTGACCCTCGACTCCCTCGAGCCCGATGCCGCCGACCTGCCGACGATCCTCGGCCTGATCCGGCCCCGGCTCGGCCGGCTCACCGAAGGGCACGGCTTCGCCCTCGACTGGCACGTGACCGACGCCGGAGAGGGCGTGCCCCACGAGCCCGAGGCCTTCCTCCACGTCGTGCGGATCGTCCAGGAAGGGGTGGCGAACGCGGTGCGGCACTCCGGGGGAGGGCGGGTGCGCGTCGCCACCGGGTGCTCGGAGCGGGACGGCTCGGTCTGGCTCGAGATCCGGGACGACGGGCGCGGGGGGGCCGAGCAGGCGGACCCCGGCCGCGGGCTGCGCAATCTCCGCGAGCGCGCAGAGCTCCTGGGCGCCCGCCTCGAGATCGACTCCGGAGGCGGCGGCTCGCCCGAGGGAACGCGAGTACGGGTCGTCTTCGCCCCCGGATCGCGGGGCTCTGCGGAGGCTTGTCCTCAGAACTGACGAGTGCCGGCGCGAGCGCTTCCCGCCATGGTCCCGGGCGGGAAGGGGACCTCTGGAGGTCTCCATGTCGACACTCGCCCACTCTTTCCGGATCGCCCTCTGCCTCGCCGTGCTGTGGCTCCCGACGGGTGCCCTCGCCAACGGCGTCATTCCGCTCGAGATCTTCTCCCTCTCCCAGATCGACCTCGACGGGCCTCCCTTCGCCTTCGAGCTGGACGAGGCCGAAGACGCCTGCGCCCTCGTCTTGTTCTCGCCCGTCTGTGGGCAGACGCCGACGTCCGCCCAGGGCTTGATCCGCGCGTCCGGTCTCGACGTCGCCGCTTCCGCCACGACCGACGGCGCGGGGGGCTCGGCGCTGTCGATCTTCGGACCGACGGGGACACAGCCCGCGCAGATGGAGGTCGAGACTGCGGAGCGCGGAGTCTTCCGGCTGACCGGGAACCGCGTGGACGTGAACGCCAGCCTGCCCGTGATCGAGCTCTCGGCGCCCTTCTCGCCTTCGTCCCTCTTCGACTTCTCGATCGGGCTCAGCGTGATCGATGAAGCGACGTCCGTGCTTCTCGGCAGCTACTCCGCAGGCGGGCGGCTCGAGACCGATCTCGCGGGCAACCAGACGTTCACCGTTCTGGGTACCGACATCGGCGCGGTGTTCGACGGGTTCGGCACGGTGCGGGTCGACGGGGCGACTCTCTCGGAGAGCTTCGACGTCGCGGGGGCCGGCGTGGTGTCCATCCGCCTCACCAAGAAGATCAGCTGGGAGGGGAGCTCGGGCGCCGTGGCCGAGGGGATCTTCGCCACCATCACCGACCCCTTCGACGTGAGCGGCGACCCGCTTCCGTTCAGCCTGCGGACGATCCTGCCCATCTCGGTGCCCGAGCCGGAGCTCACCGGCGTCCTCCTGCTGGCCCTCGCGGCGATCCTCTGGATCCGCCCGCGGCACTCCCGGGCCGTGCCTTGCCTTGCGCTGTTCGGGGTCTTCGCGATGGGCGTGCCTTCGGGCGCCATGCCGCTGCAGCCGATCGAGTCCTTCGTGCTCGTCAACTGTGACGGTCCGGTTCGCGACTCGCGGCTGGGAGACACGCCGGGAACGCTCAGCTGCGACAACACGATCGACTCGGGAACCGACGGGACCGCCGAGAATCTCGCGCGAGCCGCGACCTTCGGGGGGCGCAGCCCCATGGCGACTGCCGAGACGAACGCGAACTCGCTCCAGAGCGAGGAGACCGGGCGCGCGCGTCCAGCCAGCGCGACGGCCCAGGCGTCGATCTCCTACGCGGCCCTGCTCGTTCCCCTCGCCGGCGCCCCCGACCAGCTCGACATCCCGGTCGAGGTCCGGGTGCGAGCCGAGACCTCGGGCTCGGGCGCCGGGGCGAGCGTCGTGCTCGGCAACCTGTTCAGCGCCTTCCTGTCGGGCAGCGACGATCTCGATCGGGTGCTCGACCTGCGGCTACGGCCGGGTCGGCCGCTGCGCGTCGATCTCGGCGCCGGCTGTCGCAGCAGCGTGGTCGACGGCAGCGCCGGCTGTCAGGCGCTCGCCGACCCGGTCTTCTCCCTCGACCAGGCCGAGTACGACCGGCTCGTCGTCTCCGAGGGGCGCGATCCCATGGTGCTCGCCGACCTCTACGCGTTCGAGTTCAGCCCGGGCCTCGTGCCCGAGGCGGGCGGTCTCGGCTGGCTCCTCGCTCTGCCCGTGGTGCTGCGGCTTCGCCGCCGGGGCTAGATCCGCTCGAGGGTGAGCGGAAGTCCGTCGTTGGGCTTCGAGATCGGCGCCTGCTGGACGGGCATGGTGTAGCCGTCGGGCACGCTCCAGCGGAGCTTCTTCGTCAGCTCGAAGAGGACGGCCTTGATCTGCAGCTCGGCGAAGCGCAGGCCGAGGCACATGTGGTTCCCGCCTCCGAAGGGGATGTAGGAGTGGCTGTGGCGCTTGTGCTCCTCGCGCCCGGGCCCGAAGCGATCGGGATCGAAGCGGAAGGGCTCGCTCCACCACTCCTCCATGTGATGGGTGTGGATCGGGTAGATCACCACCATGGTGTTGGCCGGGATCTCGCAGCCCGCCCACTCGAAGGACTCGGTGGCCACGCGCGGGATCGTCGAGAGCGGGGGGTAGCGCCGCAGCGTCTCCTGGATGGCCAGGATCGTGTCCGGCACCTCGAGCACGTCGTTGTACTCGATCGCGGGCTTGTCGAGTCCGCGCATCTCGCTGCGGATGCGCTCCTGCCACTCGGGATGCTTGGCCAGCTCGTAGAGCATCGACGTGAGGGTGCTCGTCGTGGTGTCGTGGGCGGCCATCATCAGGAAGATCATGTGGTCGATGATCTCCTGATCCGAGAGCTGCTTGCCCTCCTCGTCCACCGCGTTGCACATGCGGGTGAAGATGTCGGTGCCGTCGGTTCCGCGGCGCTCGTTCACCAGCCCCTGGAAGAGCTCGATCATGTAGCGGCGGCCCTGGAGCCCGCGGTTGAACTCGAGGCCCGGGATCGGAAGCCGCACGATCGACATCGAGGCGGCGACGGTCGCCTCGAACGAGCGGTTGAGCTTGCTGCGGTCCTGGCCCGGGGGCAGCCCCAGGAAGGTCCGGCAGGCCATCTCGAGGGCCATCTCCTTGATGCGATGGAACGCGAGGAACTCGCCGCGGCTTTCCGCCCACTCGTCGACGGTCGCAGCGATCAGCTCGTTCATGCCCTGCAGGTAGGACTCGAGGGCCGGTGTGCGGAAGGCCTCGCGCAGCAGGCGCCGGTGGTAGCGGTGGTCTTCGCCGTCGCGCAGCAGCAGGCCGTTGGTGAAGATGCGGCCCATGATCATGTGCCACGACCTCTTGGCCGAGAAGATCTCGTCGCGGTCGAGCAGCAGCATGCGGTTGGCGTCGGGGCCGAACAGGTTGACCATCGACATGGGGCCCTGCTTCTGGCGCACCACCGGGCCGTGGGTCTGGTAGCGCTCGGTCACGACGCCGAGCATGTCCTGGCGGATCCGCGGGGCGTGGCGCAGGGACTCGCGCAGGCTCGTGCGCGGGATCTCGGACCAGGGGATCGGACTCGTTTCGCTGGGATGGAGGGTCTGGGGCTCGGCCAAGGTGGGCTCCTGGAGGCGGGCGCTTCGGGACGCCGACCGTGCGAAATGAACCTGCGACGGGTCGGCGGTCAGTTGGCTTCTTCGGCCAGTCCGACTAGGATATCCATCCTAAATCGCCCTTCCAGTGGGGATTCCCCCGATGAGCAGCACCCGTGAGCGGATCCTCGAGGCCAGCATCGCCCTGTGGAACGAGCGCGGATTCGCCCCGGTGACCGTGGCGGAGGTGGCCGCCCGGGTGGGCATCAGCACCGGGAACCTGAGCTACCACTTCCCGACCAAGCGCGAGCTCGTGCTCGCGGCCTGGGACCAGGCCGAGAAGCGGCACCTCGAGTGGGTCCACAGCTGGGAGCCCGAGACGGTGCTCGAGGATCTGCCGCGCTGGCTCGGCGGCCTCACCGGCCTGATGTGGGAGCTCCGCTACCTCTACCGCGACACCGCCCAGCTCGTGGAGGCGGCGCCGAGCCTGGCCTCGCGCGGCCGGGCGACGCTGATCCAGGAAGGCCGCCAGCAGCTCGACGACTGCCTGCGCGCCATGCGCGTCGGAGGCCATCTCACCATCGGGGACCGCGAGCTTCCGGCCGTGGCCGACGGGGCCTGGCTGGTGCTGCGTTACTGGGTGGAGTTCCTGGTGGAGACCCGGGGCCTCGTCGACCTGGAGCGTGCCCACGTCGAGGAGCTGCGCGGTCGCTTCACCACCGTGCTCGACCCCTATCTCTCCGAGCCGGCGCGGCGAAAGCTCCGCGCCCCGGGGCACGGCTAGGCCCAGGCCCGGGCCGCGAGTGCGCGCCGGGCGGCCGCCCGGATTCGTCGCGGTTCTAATATTTGCATATCTGCGCAAGTCTACTATCATGCCGCCATGACCTCCCGCAGGCGTGCCGAGTTCCCTTCGCCGTGTCGGACCGCACTGGACGAGAGCCTCGAGCCCGAGCTGTTCCAGGCGCTGTGCGATCCGGTGCGTCTCTCCCTCGTGGCGCATCTGGCCGCGAGCGGACGCGCACTCACGGTGACCGAGGCATCGCAGTGCTGCGGCATCCACTTCTCCGGCGTGTCCCGGCATCTCGCCCTGCTCAAGCGAGCGGGTGTGGTGCGGGCGGAGAAGCACGGGCGAGAAGTGCACTACCGCCTCGAGGTCGGCGCCCTGACGTCGACGCTTCGCGGGCTGGCGGATGCCCTCGAGGCCTGCTGGGACGAAGGTCAGCGCGCCCGCGCATAGAGGAGCGAAGCCGCCATGAAGCGAATCCATCTGCACTTGAACGTCGACGCCACCCGGTTCCGGGCCTCGGTGGACTTCTACACGACGTTGTTCGGGAGCGAGCCGACCACGACCCGGGAACGCTATGCGAAGTGGCTGCTCGACGATCCGGCCGTGAACTTCACGGTCGAGGTGCTGGAGGTCGCGGGCGACGTTCCCGGCATCCACCACGTCGGGATCCAGGTCGAGGCGGCCGACGACCTCGAGGCGATTCGCCAGGCGCTCACGGAGGCCGAGGCGCCGCTCCTGGAAGTGGGGCGAACCCAGTGCTGCTTCGCCGACTCGGAGAAGCACTGGACCGCCGATCCCCAGGGCGTCCGTTGGGAGACGTTCCGGTCCTTCGGCCAGCTCGAGCACTACGGCGCGAAGACCGACGAGGAGCTCGCTCTCTACACCAAGAACCTCGCGTCGGAAGGCTGAGCCTCGATGAGCCATGGGGCGGGCTCCGTCGCCCGCGAGATCGGGGCCTTCAAGGCCTATCTCCCGGTCTGGATCCTCCTCTCGATCGCCCTCGGCCTGGCCCTCGGTGCACGCGTCCCCTTCGTGTTCTCCTGGCTCGAGGTCTTCGAGATCGGGAGCGTCAACCTCGCGATCGCCGTCCTGGTGTGGCTCATGATCTTCCCGACCATGGTGAAGGTCGACTTCACGAAGCTCGGGAGGGCGTCGGGGTGGGGGCGCGGGCTCGCGCTCACGCTGACCACCAACTGGCTCGTAAAGCCGTTCTCGATGGCGGCGCTCGCCACCCTCTTCCTGGGCGTGTGGTTCGCGCCGTGGGTGGCACCGGAGGAGGCCGAGGGGTACGTGGCCGGCCTGATCCTGCTCGGGGCCGCGCCGTGCACGGGGATGGTCTTCGTCTGGAGCCGACTCACGGGAGGCGACGCGACGTTCACCGTCGTCCAGGTCTCGGTCAACGACCTCGTGCTGCTGGTCGCGTTCGCGCCCCTCGTGGCGATCCTGCTCGGCGTGGCGAGCGTCGCGATCCCGTGGACCACCCTCGCGCTCGCCACCGCGATCTTCGTGGTGTGGCCCCTCGTCGCCGGCGCCCTCGTCCGTCGCCACCTGCTCGCACGGGGCGGGGAGCTGGCCGTGAGCCGGTTCGCGGGCCGCTTCGCGCCGCTCACCTCCTTCGGGCTCCTGCTCCTCGTGGTGGTGCTCTTCGGGCTGCAGGCCGGGTCCGTCCTCGGTGATCCCCTCGCCGTGGCTCTCATCGCCGTCCCCGTCACCGTTCAGGCCTACCTGATCTTCGCCGTGGCCTATGGGTGGGCCTTTGCATGGAGGCTCCCGTCGTCCATCGCCGCCCCGGCGGCGCTCATCGGTACGTCGAACTTCTTCGAGCTCGCCGCCGCGGTGGCCATCGGACTGTTCGGGATCGACTCGCCCGCCGCGCTCGCCACCGTGGTCGGGGTGCTCGTCGAGGTTCCGGTGATGCTCACCCTGGTGAAGCTCGCGAACGCGACCCGTTGGCGGATCGATGCCCGCGCCGTCGCTCCGGCATGAGCGAGCCGCGGGAGCTCCTCGGCATCCCGCCCTCCCGCTGGGCGTTGCTCGGCGGGGTCGTGCTCGCCCTCGCTGCGCTGTCGCTTCTCGTTCGAGACCAGCTGAGTCTCGAGTGGAGCGTCGAGTCGCTGCGCGCGCTCGTCTCGCGGGCCGGGCTCCTGGGCCCCGTGCTCTACGTCGGAATCCTCACGCTTCGCTTCGCCGTGCTCGTGCCTTCCTCGATCCTGCTGGCGGCGGCCGGGCTCTGCTTCGGGGCCGTGCCGGGAACCCTGTACGCGACGATCGGCCTGACCCTCTCGGCCCTCCTCAAGTTCGCCGTGGCGAGCATCGCAGGCCGCGACTTCCTGCTGCGCCAGCTGCCGAAGCACTGGAGCGTGACGCTCGCGGTGGGAGATCGGAGGGCGACGGCCGGAGGCCTGGCACTCGTGTGTGCCTACCCCTTCGGGCCGAAGCACGTGTTCCAGATCGCCGCGATCCTCTCCGGGATGTCGCTCTGGAAGTACGCCGCCGCGGTGGCATCCGGAGCGAAGTTCCGGGCCGGCGCGTTCGCGGTCCTGGGCGAGGCGGTGGCCACGGGGCAGGGGGTCGTCGGGGCCTCGGCTCTGCTCCTCGTCGTCGGCGCGATTCCGCTCGCCGTTCCCCGCTGGCGCGCCTGGCTCTTCTCGGCCGGGGCGAAGGCCCGCTGACCAGAGATCGGCAGGTCTGCTGACACGATCGGGCCGCCGGGTCGGGCACAATGGGGCCATGGCAATGCGTCCCGTGGCCATCGGGCTGCGCAGCAAGACGGGTCGGGCGCTCACGGTCGTCGTCGGGCGAGACGTGTCCGGCCGGCCCGAGATCCTGGATCGGCGGGAGCTCCCCACGTGCGACCCGGAGGTTCCGGCCTCGTACCAGCCGCATCACGCCGGCCTCGACCTGCCGCCGGAGGAGGCCCGCCCCATCGTCGCCGCCGCCGAGTCCGCTGCGCGCGCCGCGGCCCTCTCCTCGTTCGCCTCCTTGCGCGCGGATCTCCGCAGCCGTGGCCTGCGCGCTGCCGCCGTCGGCGTGGTCGGCCCCCCGCTGCGCGACCCGGCAAAGGTCGGGAGCGCCCACATGCGGGCCCACGCCGCCGAGGGCCAGCTGTTCCGCGCCGTCCTCGAGGAGGCAGCGCGCAAGGCGCGGCTTCCCTGCCAGACCCTCTCGGACCGCTCGGCCTGGGAAGACGCCGCGTCCG
>JASJCN010000091.1 GCA_030065975.1 Myxococcota bacterium | reverse complement strand
CGGTCGACCGGAGCTGCGCCGACACTACGACGACTCGCGCACCTGGTTCCGCGAGGAGACGGACTACCCGGGTCCACGGACGATGCGGGCCGCCGCGCGTTGGCTCGCCGAGTCGGCTTCGCATCACGAGCGCTTCTTCCTCTTCGTCGACGAGTTCGATCCCCACGAGCCCTTCGACACGCCCGAGCCCTGGGCGCATCGCTACGACCCGGGCTGGGAGGAGGAGCTGATGATCTGGCCGCCCTACGCCATCGGCGGCGTCGAGAAGGGCGTCCTGACCGAGCGCGAGGGGCGGCACCTGCGCTGCAACTACGGCTCGAAGCTCTCGATGATCGACCACTGGTTCGGGCGCGTCCTGGACGCGCTCGACGCGGGCGAGCTGTGGGGCGACACCGCGGTGATCGTGTGCACCGATCATGGCCACTACCTGGGCGAGAAGGATCTGTGGGGGAAGCCCGGGGTGATGCAGTACGAACCCCTGGGGCACACCCCCCTGCTGATCCACTGGCCGGGCGCCGAGCCGGGCTCTTGCGATGCGCTCACGACCAACGTGGACCTCTTCGCGACCGCCGCCGACGTCTTCGGCGTCGAGGCCGAGCACCGCACCCACGGCGTGTCGCTCGCGCCCCTGCTGTGCGGAGACGGGTCGAGCGTGCGCGAGTGGGCGCTCGGCGGCATCTACGGCAACTGGGTGCAGGTGACCGACGGCCGCCGGAAGTACGCGCGCGCTCCGGCGAACGACAACTTCCCGCTCTCCATGTGGTCGAACCGCTGGTCCACCATGCCCGTGGACCTGGCGCCCGGACTGCGGCTCCCCAAGCCCGACGAGCGGGCCTTCCTCGATACGATGCCGGGCTCGCGGGTGCCGGTGATCCGGCAACCCTTCGCACCGGGTGACATGCTGCCCTACTGGGCGGGCCGACCCCGCGTGGACGCCCACGAGCTCTACGATCTCGAGCTGGATCCGGCCGAGGAGGAGAACCGCACCGGCGAGCCCGTCGAGAAGGAGCTGATCGATCTCCTGCGGGCGGCTCTCGAGAGCGTGGAGTCTCCCGCCGAGCAGCTCGAGCGCCTGGGGATCGCCTGAGTGCGCCTCCTATATGGACTACACGCGGCTCCGGAGCCTCGTAGCTTCGTGTAGAGAAACCTGTGCAGAGCTCCCCTAGGGCTTTGCCAGGCTCTCCCACACCAGGAAGAGCAGCTGCTCTCCCTTCAGGAATCCGCCGCCGAACTCGGGCTCGAGGTCGGCCAAGGGTGCGGTGGCGATCCACGCGTCGCGATCCTCGCCCGCCGCCTGGGCCTCTCGCACGCGCTCTCGCACGTCCACGAGCATGGCGCGGTAGGCCTCGAGATCGGCCTTGTCGGCGAGCTTCCCGTGCCCGGGGATCACCTTCGTCGTGGCGTCGATCCGGCCCAACACGGAGTCGACCACGCGGATCAGTCCGTCGATGGATCCGCCGCTCCCGACGTCGATGAAGGGGTACTGGCCGTTGAAGAGGGTGTCGCCCATGTGGATGGTGTTGGCCCGCTCGAACCAGACGAGGGTGTCGCCGTCGGTGTGGGCGGCGGGGACGTGCTCCAGCCGGATCGTCTCGTCGTTCCAGTAGAGGGTGTTGTTGGCGTCGAAGGTCAGGACCGGGAGCGCACCTTCGGGAGCGGGCGGTGTGGTCCGGCCGGTCAGCTGGCTCACCTGTCCGGCCTTCATGCGCTTGCGCACGTTGTCGTGGGCGACGATCAGGGCGCCCGCCTCGCCGAAGGCCTCGTTGCCGCCGGTGTGATCCGCGTGCCAGTGCGTGTTGATCACGAAGCGCACGGGGCCGGGCTGCAGGGCCTCGATCGCGGCGACGATCTTCCCGTGGAGCGGCGCGAACTGGTCGTCGATGATCAGGGGCCCGTCGCTGCCGGTGGAGACCGCGATGTTGCCGCCGCGTCCGTAGAGGACGTGCAGTCCCGGCGCGACCTCGACGGTCTCGATGCGGACCTCCGCATCTCGAGCGGAGGACGCCGCGGCCAGGAGCAGCAGCCCGGCCACCCAGGCGATCCCGGACCGACGTGCGATGCGATCAGCGAGAGCCATCTCTCCTCCGGAGCTCAGGGGGAATCCTCGCCTTCCGGCTCGTCGCCGTTCGAAGGGCGCCGGGCGCGCGCGCCGAGAGCCACCGACACCATGGCACCCAGAACGCCGACGATCGCCACCATGAAGAGCAGGAACACGATGCTGTTGGCGGTACCGCCGAAGCGCAGCCCGCGGGTCTCGGTGAGCGGGCCGAGCCAAGAGGCCAGGATGTTGCCCCAGGCCGTCGCGAGCAGGCCCCACTTGATCCACGCGGCCGTGCGCGAGCCCAGGCGGAGGAGGGGCGCCACCGCCGCCACGCTGATCAGGAGCACGCCGTTGAGCACGCCCTCCAGGTGCGCCATGCGCCAGCCGCGCACGTCGCCGGGCATGTCGAACTCGACGCGCCAGGGCAGCGGCCAGAGCTCGAAGCCGCCGAGGATCTCGAAGGCGAAGGGGAAGCCCGCGGCCATCCCCAGCAGGAAGACGAGGGCCCCGTGCTGGACGAGGACACGTTGGTCGGCGGGGCCCATGCTCGCCTCCTCAGGCCACGCGGGCCCACATGTGCGGCTGCGCCGCGACCGGACGCAACACCAGGCGCGGTGCGCGGCGCAGGGCCGCGCCCAGCGGCCGCGACAAGCCCGTCATGCCGCGGGCGAAGTTGCGATTGGCCGAGCGCCAGCGACGCAGGCTCCGGTTGGTGGCGCTCACCGGGTCCTCGCCCGCCAGGAGGGCCTCGGCACACAGCCAGCCCGCGAGAGCGCCCCGGGTCATGCCATCCCCGGTGATGATGGGCGTGCAGGCGCTGTAGGTACGGAAGAGGTCCATGTAGTCCGCGCGATGGGTCGTGACGTCCGACCACGGGATGCACGGCACCATCGCCTCGCCCCGGGTCGCCTCGGCGTCCACGGGGTCGAGGCCGAGCGCGTCGGCGAACGCCTCGTCGATCTCGCGCATCGCCGCGATCTCGCGGGCCTTGTCGAAGCCCGGCGCGCCCGCTCGGACGATCCGATAGAAGATCCCGTAGAAGTCGGCCGCCGGCGTCAGCGGATCGTGGAAGGGGTAGAAGACGCCGGTATCGAACCAGCCGTCGCGATGGCGCATTCCGATGCAGCTGTGGCCCGCAGCCAGCGCGGCGCCGTCGCGCCGGCGCAGGGGCACCTGGGATGCGACCACGAAGCGCTCGGGCTTCGCCGGGGCCGGCACGTCCGAGAGCGGCTCGTGGCTCGCGTCGAGCACCATCGGGCGATCGCCCGGAGCCTGGTCGAGGCAGGCCTCGAGGCTCGGCGCGAGCGTGTCGGCGAAGGGCACTTCCAGGTCCACCGCGCGGGCCAGTCGATCCACGAGGTGCCCGTTGCGCAGGCCGTAGGCCAGCGGGCGGCCGGGCTCGGCCTCCATCCACGGGGTCGGGCCGCGCAGGTCGAGCGCCCCGGGATGGGGCGGCGCCAGCGCGAAGTCCTGCGCCCAGGTGGACGCCTTGTGGCGCTCCGCGCCGAACAGGTCGTCGGCCAGCGTCTCCGCGGGGACGCCGAGGGCGGCCCCCGCGTAGTCGAGGGTGCGCGCACGCAGGGTGCAGCCGTTGACGAGCCGCCGGCCGGGGCGCGGCCGGGGAGCCGCGATGCGGACGCGCCCGGCGAACGCGTCGCTCCGGGCGAGCCGCGCCGCACAGATGAGCGCGCCGATGCCAGCGCCCCGGATCACCACGGAGTCGAAGCGCCGAGCCTCGCGGCCGGGGCGCCGCCCGAGCCAGCGCGGGAGGCGCGCGTCCCGGCCCGCAGGAACCGCGGACGATGCCGGTTTGGCCATGGCGGGATCTTAGTGCAAGCCCCCGATCCGAGGGCTACGCACGGTCATGTCCCCGGAGCGAGGCCGCATCGATGGAGCCGCCGCCGAGGTCCGCGATCAGCTGATTCCGTTGCTGAAGGCCCTCGACGGGCTGCTGGCCGCCGAAGGCGCGGAGGACCCCCGCGCCTTCTTCGCGGCCATCGCCCGGAAGCTCTCGCTGGCACGAGAGCCCGAGGACCTGATGCAGCCCTTCCTCGAGCTCGGGACCACGGCGTTTCGCGGCTTCGAGTTCCCGATCGCAGCCGGCCCGCTGATCGACGAGGTGCTACGCCGCGCGCAGGAGGCGGCGCAGACGCTCTCTGCCGAAGGCACCCCGCACTAGGCTAAAGGCCGCTCGGAGCGGGCCCAAGGCCGCCCGCACCAGGCCGAGGGCCGCCCGCACCAGGCGCCCTCCGTATACTGCCCCGCGATGGACCGTGGCCCTGGCCGGACGCGTGCGTGGCTCCGACGACTCGGATGCGCCCTCGTGATGGCGACGGCGGGCTGCTCCGCCCCCGATCCCCTGGACCACTCCGGCCCGGTGGGCTCGTGGCCGAGCTACGGGGCCGATCCCGGCGGGAGCCGCTTCTCGCCGCTCACGCAGATCCGGCCCGCGAACGTCGCGGACCTCGAGGTCGCCTGGGTGCACCACACCGGCGACGTCGTGGACGGAAGCGAGACCCTCGCGCCGGGGAGCTTCCAGGCCACGCCGATCCTCCACGGCGACGCGCTCGTGCTGTGTACGCCGCGCAACCACGTGGTGTCGCTCGATGCGGAGACGGGAGCCTTGCGCTGGCGCCACGACCCGCAGGTCGAGACCGAGGGCATCTACGTGCTCACCTGCCGCGGGGTGTCGGCCTGGGCCGACGCGGAGGCGGCGCCCGACGCCGCCTGCCGCGAGCGGATCTTCAGCGGGACCGTCGACGGCCGCCTGCTCGCGCTCGACGCCGCCACGGGCCGGCCCTGTCAGGACTTCGGCGTCTCCGGCGTCGTCGACCTGACCGAGGGGATCGGCGACACGGCGCCCGGCGAGTACGGCGTGACGTCGCCCCCGGCGATCCTCGAGGATCGTGTGATCGTGGGAACGATGGTGCTGGACAATCGCCGCCGGGACGCGCCGGGCGGTGTGGTGCGCGCCTTCGACGCCCGTACGGGCGGGCTCCTCTGGGCCTGGGACCCCGTGCCGGAGGGATCCCCGGCCCCGCCCGGCTCGAGCACCTGGCGCCGCGGGACGACGAACGCGTGGTCGATCCTCTCCGTGGACGCCGAGCGGGGCCTCGTCTACGTCCCGACGGGAAACACGTCACCCGACTACTACGGGGGGCTCCGCGCCGGCCTCGACCGCTACTCGAGTGCTCTGGTCGCGCTGTCCGGCGCGACCGGCGAGGTCGTGTGGGACTTCCAGACGGTCCACCACGACGTCTGGGACTACGACGTCCCTTCCCAGCCCGCCCTGATCGAGCTGTCGACTTCGGAGGGCGTGCGGCCGGCCGTGGTGCAGGCCACCAAGCTCGGCCATCTCTTCGTCCTCGACCGCGCGACCGGCGAGCCGATCCATCCGGTGGAGGAGCGCCCGGTTCCAAAGGGCGGCGTCCCCGGCGAGGCGTTGTCGCCCACCCAGCCCTTCCCGGTACGGCCCCCGCCGCTGCATCCCACCCGCCTCGAGCCCGACGACGCCTTCGGCTTCACGCCCATCGATCGGGCGCGATGTCGTGAGCGCATCGAGGCGGCGCGCTCGGAGGGCCCCTTCACGCCGCCGAGCCTCGAGGGCAGCATCCAGTTTCCGGGGATGATGGGCGGCTCGAACTGGGGCAGCGTGGCGGTGGATCCGGGCAGCGGCGTGCTCGTCACGCCCACCTCGAGGGCCGCCACCTTCGTGCGCCTGATTCCGCGCGAGGAGTTCGAGCGCCGCTTCCCCGACGGCCCACCGGAGTTCGGCTTCGAGCCCCAGGAGGGCACGCCCTACGCGCTCGAGCGACTCCCCCTGCTGTCGCCCCTGGGCGCGCCGTGCAACCCGCCGCCGTGGGGCGCGCTCACCGCGGTGGACCTCGTGCGCGGCGAGATCCTCTGGGAGGTTCCGCTCGGGACGACGCGCGACCTCGCGCCCTGGCCGCTCTGGCTCGAGACGGGCACGCCGCTGGCCGGCGGCGCGATCGTGACGGCCAGCGGCCTCGTCTTCATCGGGGCCACCACCGACCACTTCCTGCGGGCGATCGACCTGGCCTCCGGAGAAGAGCTCTGGAAGGGACGGCTCCCGGCGGCGGGGAACGCCACGCCCATGACGTATCGACTGAGGCCGGACTCGCACCAGTTCGTGGTGATCGCAGCCGGCGGGCACGGCCTGATGGGAGGCTCCGGAGGCGACGCGCTGGTGGCCTTCGCGCTTCCGGACGACTCGTGAGCCGAGAGCCCCGCTCGTCGCACGAGGCATCGCCACCGACGCGCGGCGTCTGTGGGACGACTGCTCGCCCGGGAGGAGCTCGACTGCGCCGAGCTCCTCCCAGGCTGACCCTTCCCTAGGGCAGGACCTCGACGCAGAGGGCGGGCCGTTCGGCGAGGGCGACCGCGCCGGCGCGATCGAGGTCGGCCGTCTGCAGCGGAACGCAGGCGGGTTTGCAGACTCGCCCTGGCGGGGTCCCACAGGTGGAGCTGCCGTCGCCCTCGTTGCAGCTCCAGGTTCCGTCGGCGCAGCACGTCGCGCCCTCGATGCAGGGGGGACGATCGGCGAGATCGCAGCAGCCGGTCTCGCAGACCTGGCCGATCGGTCCCGGACAGGTGTCGGAGCCGTCGCCTTCGTTGCAGCGCCAGGTTCCGTCGGCGCAGCAGGTCGCGCCCTCGAAGCAGAACGGGTTGCCGAAGGCACCGGGCTCGTCGGCGGGATCGCAGCAGTGCTCGCAGACGCGGCCGGGTCCCCCGCCGCAGGACGAGGAGCCATCTCCCCGGTTGCACCGCCAGACCCCGTCGTCGCAGCAGGTCGCACCCTCGAAGCAGAACGGATTGCCGAATGCGCCCGGCTCCTCGGCCGGGTCGCAGCAGACGCCGCCGCGACACTCGGCCAGCTTCTCGCGGCAGTCGCCGAAGGCATCCCGGCAGCGGCCGAGATTCTCACGACACTCGCGCAGCAGGCCGTGCTTGCGCTCGAGCTTCTCCTTGCACTCTGCCCGGTCCGCGCGACACAGCGCGAGGCGCTTGGCCACCTTGTCGATGCGCTCGCGCAGCCGGGCGTTGCGCGCCTCGGCGGCGGCCAGTGCCTCGAGGGCCCGTTCGAGCCGCGCCTTGCAGGACGAGCAGTCGTCGGGCGCGACGTCGGTCGTCTGGCCCGAGGCGACGGCGACGCCGAGCAGGGGGATGGACAGGGAGAGGAGCAGGGCAGGGAGGAAGGTCGCGATCCGGGGGACGCGCATGGGGGAGCCTCCTTCGACGGGGAGGCCGCCAGTATCCCACGAATCTCCGGCTGGCGGGGGATTTTTTCCCACGAAATCGCCCGAGTCCGGGTTCGGGCCCGGATCCGAGCCCTAGTCCTCGGGCAGGAAGCGCGACGCCAGGGCCGCCACCCGGGAGGAGGGCAGCAGCTTCACCACGCCCAGCATCGCCCGGTTCCCGAAGCCGGTGATGCGCAGGTCCTCGCCCCGGGCGCTGGCGGCCAGGGCCTCGTCGACCACCTCCTGGGCGCTCTGCCAGGCGAAGTCGGGCATCCCGTCCGTCGCGTAGCCGCCGCGCTCCTGGAACTCCGTGCGCGTGAGCCCCGGGCACACGGCCGTGACCACCACGCCTTCGCCCGACACCTCGACGTGCAGCGCCTGGCTGAAGCTGGTGACGAATGCCTTGGTCGCGCCGTACACGGCAGAGCGCGGGGAGGGGATGAAGGACAGCCCCGACGAGACGTTGAGGATGCGCCCGCGGCGCGCCGGCCGCATGGTCGAGAGCGCCGCGTGTGCGAGGCGCACCAGGGCCGTCACGTTGAGGTCCACCTGGGCCACCGAGCGCTCGATGTCGACGTCGGCGAAGTTGCCGTTCACGCCGAAGCCCGCGTTGTTCACGAGCAGGTCGATCGCCCCGTCCTTGCGAAGCCGCTCCTCGACCGCGGCGAGATCCGACTCGCGGGTGAGGTCGGCGGTGAGGACCTCGCTCTGCCGGCCGTGCTCCTCGGCGAGGCGGCGCGCCAGGGCCTCGAGGCGGTCGGTGTCGCGTGCGACGAGGATCAGGTCGCTTCCCTGTCGGGCCAGGGTCTCCGCGAAGCTGCGGCCGATTCCCGTGGATGCACCCGTCACGAGGGCGAGACGAGAGGGCGGGGTCTTGCTCATGCAGGTCTCCTTCTGCCCGGTGCCGAGGCCGCCGGACGACCCCTTGAGTGTGGCATACTCACGCAGCATGGGTGGGACGCGCGGCCTTCGATCGGACACGGCGCGCACGCGCTTCGAGGAGATCGCATCGCGGCCCGACGCGGAGATCGATCTCGAGGTCGCCGCCCTGTGGATTGCCGCCGAGGAGCGCGGCGCGACGGACGTCGACGCCTCGCTCGCGGAGCTCGACGAGCTGGCGCGACGCGCGGCCCGGTGTCTCGAGAGCGCGTCCGGCGAGCGGTCCCGGGTCGAGGCCCTCAACCACTTCCTCTTCGCCGAAGCCCGTTTCGAGGGCAATCGCGACGCCTACTACGACCCGCGCAACAGCTACCTCGACCAGGTGCTGGCGCGCCGCACGGGCATCCCGATCACCCTGGCGCTGGTCTACCTGGCCATCGCCAAGCGCCTCGACCTCCCCCTGTCCGGCGTCGGCTTTCCCGGTCACTTCCTGCTGCGCTGGGACGGCGTGCAGGAGTGGCTCATCGATCCCTTCGACGGCGAGGTGATCTCGCGGAGCGAGTGCCAGCGGCGGCTCGAGGCCGGGACCTCCGGTCGCGTGGTCCTCGAGCCCGAGGTGCATCTGCGAGCCGCTTCGCCCCGCGAGATCCTGGTGCGGGTGCTCGGCAACCTGAAGCACGTCTTCGCCCAGTGCGGCGACTTCGAGCGGGCACTCGCCTGCAGCGAACGCGTGCTGCTCCTGATGCCGGATGCGGCGTCCGAGCTGCGCGACCGGGCCCTCATCTACGAGCAGCTCGATTGCCCGGGAGCCGCGCTCTCGGATCTCGAGCGCTTCCTCGAGCTGTCGCCGATGGACCCCAAGGCCCCCGAGCTGCTGTCGAAGTGCCGGGAGCTGCGCGCCCGGCTCGGGCCGCTCCACTAGCCGCGATCGCGAGCCGCTCGAGTCGGACTAACGCGGAGGACGCGGCGGCGGGCGGGGCCCGCCCGGCGCACCGAACGGCGGCGGGAAGGGGCCGGGCGGCCGCGGCTCTTCCCGCCACTGCGGGTTGCGAGGCGGCTCGGCGTCGGGGTCGTAGGAGAAGGGGCGGCGCCGCGGCGGCTCGGGCCGCGGAGCCGGCTCCTCCAAGGCAGCGGGCGGCGGAGGCGGCCCGTCCCGGCGGGCGACGGCGGGCGCTTCGGCGTCGCGAGCGCAGCGGAAGCCCAGGCGGCTGCTGAAGGCGATCTCCTCCCGGCCGGTGCGGCGGGAGACGACGCTGCTCGCCGGCTCGTCGTCGAAGGAGCCCCCGCGCACTCGTCCCGGGCGGTCCACGAACTCGCTCACGTTCCCCACCATGTGGAGGGCGCCGTAGGGGCTGCCTCCGGCCGGCAGGCTCTCGACCCGCGCGGTGCGGGCGAAGCCGTCGGCCTCGCCTTCGAGATTCGCGCGGCGGGCGAGGTCGTCGAGCTCCGAGCCCCACGGATACAGCGCGCCTTCGCGTCCGCGGGCCGCCTTCTCCCACTCCGCTTCGGTGGGGAGGCGGTGGCCACGCCAGGCGCAGAAGGCGCGCGCGGACTCCCACTCGAGGCAGTTCATCGGGTGGTCCTCGCGCCGCGCCTCGTAGTTGCAGGCGGAGCTCGAGGCGAGGGCGCTCGCGTCGCAGGCGCCGGCCTCGACGCAGCGCCGGAACTCGGAGACCGGAACCTCGGTGCGGTCGATCCAGTAGCGCGGCAGCACCAGGGTGCGCCCGGGCTTCTCCTCCGCCTCGCAGTTGGCGTCCAGCGCGTCGTTGCAGCCGTACCGGAAGGGCCCGGCCGGGACCACGACCATGGGCTCGTCCGAGAGCGGCGCGGCCAGGCTCGCGGGGACCGCGGGAGTCGGGAGCGCGGCTGCCGGGGCGGGGCTCGCGGCCGGCGCGGTCGGCACCGGGCCCGGCTCGATGGACGGGGCGCGCAGCAGCCAGGCTCCGCCGGCCAAGGCGACGAGGGCCACGGCGGCGAGCCAGCCGCGAGACGCGCCGCGCGACCCGCCGCGTGACGGGGCGGCGGCGCCGGGCTGCACGACCGTCTCGACCTCGGAGGGGAGCGCCCGGCGTCCGGGCCGGGTCTCGTCCTCCTGGTGTGCCGGTGCGCCCGGGACCGCGTGCAGGCTCTGGCCTTCCAGGCCGGCCTCGAACGCCTCGGCGAACGCGGTGCAGCTCTCGAAGCGGCGGCGCGGATCCCGCTCGAGCGCGCGCATCACCGCGGCGGCGGCCGGCGCGGCCACCGAGACCTCGCGGCGGGCGAGGGGGACCGGCTCTTCGTAGAGCTTCGCGGTCATCAGCTCCGAGCCGGTGGTCGCCTCGAAGGGGAAGCGCTCGGTGAGCGCCTCGTAGACCACGAGTGCGAGGCTGTACTGGTCGTACTGGGGCGTGAGCTCGCGAACCACGGCCTCGGGAGGGGCGTAGGCCGGCGATCCGACCCAGCCGCCGGTTCCGGTGAGGTCTCCCGCGCCGGGCGCCGACTCCTCGACTCGCGACAGCACGGTCGCGATGCCGAAGTCCGACAGGTAGGCGTTGTCGTCCGCGTCGAAGAGCACGTTCGCCGGCTTCACGTCGCGGTGGAGGCGCCCGCGGCGATGGACGAAGTCGAGCCCCTCCGCGAGAGCGGGAAGCCACGCGAGGATCGAGCGCGGGTCGAGCGGCCGCCCCTTCGGCATGCGCGCGCGCAGGTCTCCGCCGGCGACGTAGCGCACCACCAGGAACGGCACGTCCTCGTGGCTCCCCGCGTCGTAGACGGGGATCACGCGCGGGTGCTCGAGGGTCGCGAGCTCCTGGATCTCGCGATCGAAGCGCTCCCGGAACTCCGCATTCAGCAGCGATGCGTGGGGGATCTTGACGACGACGCGGCGTCCACCCCGGAACCCTTCGTCCTTCGACAGATAGGCGCTGCCCATGCCGCCGGCGTCGAGCTCGCGCTCGATCCGGTAGCGGCCCGCCAGGAGATCTCCGACCTGCGGCAATGCGCTGCCCTCCGCCCCTCCCATCGGTGGGACGACGCCTCGGGCTGAGCGGGTGTCGTGCGGGCTAAGGGGCCTGTGCCGGATCGGGCCGGTACCAGATGGGCGAGGTGTAGGCCCGCTCCTGGATCTCGGGCGGCCCGTGCTCCTCGGAGAGCGACTCGCCGAGGGCCACGGCGTCGAAGACCGAGTGCCGCGGAGTCGGGATCTCGAGCACGCGCACGTAGTAGAAGGCGGACCGGGAGGGGTCGAAGTCGGCGTCGCGGAACCAGCCGCGGAGCTCCGGGCTGCCGATCTCGTTGGTGTAGGTCGCCGCGGCCGGGTCGACCGTGCTCCCGACCGGCGGCAGGCGGCCGTCCACTCCCGGAACCCGCTCGCCCGAGCCCACCACGTCGAACACGCGCTCGTGGGTTCTGCCGTCCGCGTCGATCCAGCCCTTCACGAGCTGGATACGGTCGAGGTTCGCGCCCTTGGGATCGCGCAGGGCCTGGATCACGAAGGACGGCGCTTCCCCCGCGGCCGCCCCCGTGAGCTCGCCGCCCATGGGTACGCCGAGGCCCGCTCCCCGGCTCGCGAAGTCGACGCCCTCCGCGTCGGCCGGCCCGAGGCCGAAGCCGCCGAAGACGCGGACGGTGAGGCGCGGGCCGGTCGTCGCGTACACCTCGCGACGGCGGAAGGCGTCGAGGATGGCCGTGCGGCTGTTCTCCTCCGCCCAGACCGCCGCGAGCCCCGAGGCCGACATCGACCAGCCGGTGGGCCCGCTCGCCCCACGACGCGACGCGCGCTTCGTCTCGGGCGTCGAGTCCCGCGCCATCTTGCCCCAGAAGTTGGGCTCCTCGGCCGAGGCCATGCCGGTATGGGAATCGGTCGAGCCGATCAAGCCGAACGCGTAGGGGTTCACGCCGATGCGCGACTCGAGGGAGAGGCCGCGGAGCAGGCCGCTTCGGACGTAGTCGCCCGGCGCGACCTCGTACGGGGGCGCGTCCTGCTGGATGTAGTGCACGTAGGTCTCGAAGTCGGCGAAGGGGTCGTCGGGCGACAGGCTCGGGTGGGTCTCCGAGTCGCCCTTGATCTGGGTCACCTCGACGACGGGCTCGTAGCGCGCCCGGAGGGCTGCGTACTCGGCGTCGATCGCGGCGCCGCGCAGGCTCGTCTCGGCGAACATGTAGCCCTTCGAGACGTTCGAGTTGTGGGGGATCGCCACGAACTCGGCGCCGGTCTCCCGGCTCGTCTCGTCCAGCCACCTCCACAGGTCCTCCGGATACATGCTGTCGTCCGAGCCCCAGGGCAGGAAGCGGTTCGCCACGCTCGCGTCGGCGCTGGTGAACACGACGCGGTGCAGGTTCGCGCCCGCCGGGATCGAGCTCCACTCCCAGCCGATCAGCGTCGTGAACACGCCGGGCTCGTCGTGGGCGTCGGCGATGGCGTTCGCCTCCTCCCAGATCGTCCGCGACATGAGGTCGGCGTTCGGGATCCGCGCGTCCGGGGGCGAGGCCGCGGCCTCCTCGACCGAGCCGGACCTCGGAAGGAAGGAGTTGAAGGCGGAGGAGCCCTCGTCTCCGTCGAGCACGCCGCGCAGCCATCGCTCGGTGAGTCGCGCGCGGATCCCGTCCACGAAGCCCAGGCCGTCGCGCGGCAGCCCGCGTTGGTGGATGTGGCGCATCACGCCCAGGTACTCGGCATGGTCGGCGACGACCAGGAAGTCGAGCGGGGTCTCGATCTGGACCCGCGCCCGGTGGAAGGGGTGGATCACCGGCAGGCCCTTCGCGTAGCGATAGGCCGTGTCCGGATCGGCGCTCATGTTGCGGTTCAGGTAGGCGTCGAAGGAGTTGCTCGTGTGGAGGTGCGTGTCTCCCCACAGGAGCCGTCGGGCGCCTTCCTCCGCGGAGGCCGCGCCGGCCGTGAGAAGCAGTCCGCACGCGATCCCGATCGCTCGCCACATCGGCCGGCCCTCCTGCGCCGGATCCGGCGCGCTCGCCCATACTAGAGCAGAGCGGCGAACGTCCGCTTCGCGGCGTTTGCTAGATGGCGCCGGGGGGATGCAGGCCGTCGTGGGCGAGCAGCGTCGCGAGGTCGCGGCGCAGGCCGGAGTAGGCGCCGCGCAGCTGATCGCCCGGGGCACCGAGGGCCGCGCGCAGCTCGAGCCCGCGCAGCGCGGCCAGCAGCCACCAGCCACGCTCCGAGAGCGTCTCCGGGACGGAGTCGTCCACGGTGCCGAAGAACTCGGTGGCGATTCGCGCACCCGACGTCCCGAGGTCGAGCTGGCGAAGGATGGCTCGGATCTCGCGGGCCTCGTCACTGGTGTCGAACATGAGCTGCAGCGCGAGCCGCACGAGCGGCCGATCGTCGAGGACGAGCGCCTCGTGGACGTCGAGGAGGCGCTCGAGCTGGCCGTTGCCCGGCCCCTCGGCCAGTCCTCGAGCCACCAGCTCCGCCCAGCGCACGAAGGCCCGCCGCGTCACCTCGACTCCGAGCAGGCTCTTGCTCTGGAAGTGGAAATGCACGAGGCCACGGCTGTATCCGGCCTCTTCTGCGATCTCGCGATAGGTCGCGCGTGTGTAGCCGCGATCGGCGAAGACCCGGGTCGCTGCGCGCAGCAGCTCCTCTCGGGTCTGCTCCGCGCGCTCCTGGCGGCTCATGGGCCCGGCTTCCATGAGTCGAGCATAACCAGCTCTGAGGCGAAGATTTCACTAGCCAGACGGCCAGCGACGGTGATAGGGTCGGCACACTCTGGGGATCCGGGTGCGCTCCCGGCGTAGGCCAGACACCATACCCGTCCCCCGGGGAAGAGGAGGCTCCACAAATGACCCGAACGATGCTGCGCTGGGCTCGCGCCCTCGCGGTCGCCGCGATCGCGCTTCCCGCCATCGCCTGCGGCCAGATCGACATCCCGCTGACCCTGGTGCTCGAGGATCCGAGCGACATCACGATCAACATCCCCATCTTCCCGCCGCCGAACGACCAGGCGTCGACGTTCCTCGTCGGAGGGATCGACACCAACATCACGGCCGACCTGGGATTCTTCGAGCTGCTGGCCGTCCTGCTCGGTCAGGCGCTCCAGGCCGACGTGGACATCAACGACGTCGCGATCGCCGGCACGCCGCTCCTGATCGGTGGCTTCCTCGACACGGGCACCGTCTGCGTCGACCCGGACCCGGTGCTCGGTGCCGGCGGGGGCGAGGCGCAGCTGAACGTGCTGCTCGGCGTCGCCGCCTTCGACATCGACATCAACACGCTGCTGACGGTGGCCGACCCGCTGGTGAACTCGCTCCTCGGTGGCGGGCTGCCCTTCGCGGCCGGCGTCGACACGACGACGACCTTCACCATCGGAGATCTGATCGGCCTGGCACTCGGAGGAGGAGGCGGCGGACTGGCGCTCACCCAGGAGATCAGCACCACGCTTCCGCCGGACACCCCCGTCATCGGGGCGGCGGAGGTATCCGCGGTGCTGACCCTGGCCACGTCCGACGCGATTCCGAGCGATCCGCTGCTCGACGAGTGCGCCGCGCTCTAAGCTCGGTCGGACCCCCTCCAAATGCCCGCTGATCCGTCGGCGGCGCGCGGGCGGCTGCTCCCGCCGCTCGCGCGCCCCGACGCCCTGCCGGTCTCGCTGGTGCTCTCCCTGCTCGTCGCCGGGCTTGCGCTGGCCGTGTCTCTCGCGCCCGCGCCGGCGGCCGCGCAGAACGCCCCTTCCTTCGACACGATCGGTGACCTGTCCGGAGGCGCCGTCACCAGCACGGCGACCGCCGTGTCGGCCGATGCTTCGACCATCGTCGGCTGGAGCGAGGGGAGTGGCGGCGTCGAGGCCGTGATCTGGACCCACACGGGCGGCCTCGTCGGGATCGGCGCGCCGTCGGCGAGCGAGCCCTTCAGCCGGGCCTCGGGCGTCTCCGACGACGGCAGCGTGATCGCCGGGACCGCCGCGACCAGCAACGGCGGGCGGGCCTTCCGCTGGACCTCCGGCGGGGGCTTCACGACCCTCGGCACCTTCACGTGCTTCCTGTGTACGCCCAACGCCACCGGCGAGGGCATCTCGGGCGATGCGGCCACGGTGGTGGGCTCGGGGCTCGAGTTCCCCTTCCTCGGCTCCGCCCACGTCAATGCGGCCCGCTGGCCCGGCGGCGGCACCGGGATCTCCGACCTCGGCGATCTGCCCGGGGGCGGCGACGCCGGCATCGCCTACGGCGCCTCGCGCGACGGCTCGCTGATCGTCGGCGAGACGGACTCGGGCTCGGGGCCGGCGGGCTTCCGCTGGGCGGGCAGCATGACCATGCTCCCCGGGCTCGCGGGCGCCCTCTATACCGTCGGTGCGCTCGGCGTGGCCGCCGACGAGTCGGTGATCGTCGGCTACGCGAACGCGAGCGCCACGGGCAGCAACCAGCCCGAGCCCACGCGCTGGGTCGGGCCCTCCTTCGCGACCGCGGAGAACCTCGGTGCGCTGCCCGGCCAGACGTCGGCTCGCGGGCGCGCCTACGCAGCCACGGGCGACGGCAGCGTGATCGTCGGCACCACCCGTAATCCGGCCGGCCAGGACACCGCCTTCATCTGGGACGCGACGAACGGCATGCGCTCCCTCGCCACCGAGCTCGAGACGGAGTACGGCCTCGACCTCGGCGGCTACCACCTCGTCGAGGCCCGCGGCGTCTCGGACATCAACGGCCAGGGCGAGCTCACCATCGTGGGGCTGGCGGAGTCGCCGGCCGGCGACGACGAAGGCTTCGTCGCGGTGCTCAGCCCGACCCATTGCAACGACGGTCTCGACAACGATTCCGACACCGACGTCGACTTCCCCGCAGACGCGGGCTGCACGGCGCTCGGTGATCGCTCCGAGGGGCCCGACTGCTCCGACGGCCTCGACAACGACGGCGACGGGCTGTTCGACTTCCCCGCGGATCCCGACTGCCGGGACGCGAACGACCTCTCCGAGCTCCCCGACTGCAGCAACGGCATCGACGACGACGGCGACGGCTTCGCCGACTTCCCGGCCGATCCGGGCTGTCGCGACGCGAGCGGTCAGAACGAGGCGCCCCAGTGCAACGACGGCGTCGACAACGACAACGACACCGACGTCGACTTCCCCGACGACGACGAGTGCCTCGATCCGAGCGACACCAGCGAGCGCAAGGACTGCGGCGACGGAATCGACAACGACGGGGACGGGCTGATCGACTTCGGCGCCGACCCCGACTGCCTGGGCTTCGGCGATCAGGCCGAGGAACCGGCCTGCGAGGACTTCATCGACAACGACGGCGACGGGCGGGTCGACTACCCCGACGCCTATCCGGCCTGCTCGAGCCCGAGCGACGTGAGCGAGATCGCCCAGTGCAGCGACGCTGGCGACAACGACGCCGACACCGACGTCGACTTCCCCTCGGACGCCCAGTGCACGGGGCCGCTCTACGCGCGGGAGGCGCCGACCGCTCCCGCGGCGGGCGACCTGCTCGTGGTGGACGAGACGAGCCAGCGGCTCTACGCCCTCGATGCCACTACGGGCGCCGAGGAGCGGATCTCCGAGGGGGCCCTCCTCGGGGCGCCCCAGGGCGTGATCCAGCGCAGCGGGCGCATCCTGGTCTCGGTTCCGGCGGGCATCCACGAGGTCGGCGCGACCACGGGCGTGCAGGGCGCGCGGAGCGGAGCTCTCGCGTCCCTGGGCGACCTGCCGATGGCGGTGGACAGCAGCGGGGACGTGCTGGTGCTCGAGTCGACGGGCATCTCGAAGCTCGCCTGGACGGCGGGTGGCGTCGGGACCCTGAGCACCGTGCTCGGCGTTCCGGTGGGCGCCTCGGAGCTCCAGTTCTTCGTCGGCAACACGCTGGTGCTCGCCGACGACGACACGGCCTACACCACGGGCTTCGGTCTGCTGGGTGACGGCGTGTTCGAGGCCGATCTGCAGGCGGGAACCGTGTCGAAGGTGACTCCCGGCTTCCTGGGACACGTCTGGCGCGACCTGGCCCTCGAGACGCCGATGACCCTGGTCGCCGTGGGGGCCCATCAGCCGCTCGGCGAGGGTGTGTTCCGGATCGACGTGGGAACGGGGGCCATCACCGCCGTGAATACGGACCCCGCCTGGCAGCAGCTCGATGGCATCTCGATCGCGACCGACGGCAGCCTGTACGTCGTCGACTCGGGCAGCTGCAGCGCAGGCAGCTGCAGCGGCGGCCTCGTCGCCCGGGTGGACCCGGTGAGCGGGGCGCGCACGGTGGTGCGCAGTGGGATCTTCAGCGGCGAGCTCCAGATCGCCGTCGCCGAGCCGTTGCCCGCCGCCTGCGACGACGGCGAGGATTCC
>JASJCN010000090.1 GCA_030065975.1 Myxococcota bacterium | reverse complement strand
GTGTCGCGGCCGAATGGCGTAAGGCACTAGGCGCGGAAAGCAGTGGCGATCACCGACGAGGCGGGTGAGCCGGGCCTGGTCGAGGGCCGGACGGCTGCGCGAGGCTATTCGTGACCACGACCGTACTCAACGTGCTCCAGTGCAGTCGCCCGCAGCTCCGCTGCATCCCTGGCATATCCGCCGAAATCGGATTCAATCCGGTCTCCTGGCAGTAGGTCGAGGGCTTCCGCTGCGCGCCCAAGGCGAATCAGGCACACCGCATGATTCAAGCGACGCTGTTGCTCGCACGGGGCATCCGAGAGCGGCGCTCCAATCTGCTCGAATGCGCTGCAACCTTCCTGAAAGCGCTCGAGCTTGGCAAGCGCCGAGCCCAGCAGGAACCAGCTCTCGTCGCTCTCCCAGTGACAACGATGCATCCGCCGGATGCTGCTGGCCAGACCCTCCCAGTTCTCCTCACGGCGAGCATCGAGGGCCGCGGCCCAGTGGTACCTGGACAGCGGCAGCCAAACGAGAGTCCTCATGCTCGGCAAGTTCAGCCTCCTCTTCAGCCGTCGCGTCGAAATCAGCGCCGCCGAGACGTGAAGGGAAAGACACGCGCGCCGCGTCGAAGCCCTTCCTCGATCGCCGCGGATCGCGGGCGCTTCATCGGCCCTCTGCGCGAGACGTGCGGCGGAGAGAGAACACATACAAGACGTCCTCGTGGATGCCCGTGAGCATGTCCTCAGTGAGGTCCTCGACCACCATGGCCTCGCGGGACCGGATCTCGAGCCGTTCATCGACGAGCGTGCCCGAGTACCAGTGCAGCAGGAGGCCGATCGAGCTCACGCCCGGATCTCGCAGGACTGCGTGAAGGAAGGACAGCCACGTCCGGAGGCCGGGCCCATCGATCGACTCTCTGCTGGCGCGATCCCGCTCCGCTCGGATCCGATTCTGTCGCTGCTGCTCGATCCATCGCTCGATCTTGGTCTCTCCCCAGCCCCTCTTCCGGAGCTTCGCGGCCTGGCGGAGCGTGTCGTCCACGCTGGCGAGGTCGCGGTTGCCCAGTGGGGTGCCGCAGTCGCACATGCCCCGCCCGACCCGGAAGTACCCCTCGCTCCTCGCCAGCTGCTGCCGAACGAAGCGATTCTCGATCGGGTCGAACTGGAGGTGGTGCTTCGCGGCGACCGCGTGCACGGCCTCGCTGGGAACCCGCGTGGGTAGAACCGCCGTCACGTAGTGGCACATCGTCGGCCCCTACTCCCGGTTCCTCGCGAGCAACGCGCTCGTTGCGCGCCGGGAGTTCGGTGGGCATCGCCATGCGGATCGGCCAGGCGTCGCCCTCTCGTTAGCTCGGGACGACCGCCAACCCCTCCTGGGCTGGTCTCCGGGGGGCCTCAGTTCCGGCGCCTGGGATGCCGATGCTCGTCGCATGGAAGCCCGATCGACCATCCTGTTGGCATGCCTCCTCGCCTCCACGCCTTCGCTGGCTCAATGGAACGAACATCCGCCGCTCGACGTGCGAGACCGTCTCACCTTCAGCGCCACCGCCGAGACGACCATTCAGAACGATCTGATGACGGCGCTCCTCAGCATCGAGGCTTCGGGAGCGACGCTGGCCGAAGCCGCCAACGAGGCGAACGAGATCGCAGACTGGGCGTTCGACACGGTCGACGGGTTCGAGACCGTGACGGCCCGAACGGCGAACTACCAGACCTGGGAGCGCCGTGCGCAGAGGGACGCGCCAACTGAGTTCGGCGTCAATCAACAGCTCCTCGTGACGAGCAACGACGATGCAGAGCTGACTACGCTACTGGGAGTCTTACAGGCTCGCGCCAAGATCCAGTCGGTTGGCTACGGACCATCCAGGGAGCAGCGAGAAGCCACGGAAGCGAAGATGGTCGATGCAGCCCTGCGGAAGTTCCGGGCGGAAGCCGAGCGCCATCGGGCGACGCTCGGCTACAGCGGCTACGAGATCGTCGTTCTTCAGGTCTCGTCTCATACGGTCGATCCGGCCGACGCGGCTCGAAACCGTCAGCTTCGCGGAGCCGTCGAAGTGCTCGCAACGGGAAGCTCCGTGACGGCGCCGAGGCTCAAGGGGGGCACCAGCACCGTGACCGGAACCGCTAGTGGGATCGTCCAGCTGCTTCCTTAGGGTGCCCGCGATGCCGACCCCCCACAGATGGTCCCGGTTCGGGGACTGGCTTCTCGCCCAGCCGCGACGAATCGAGGTGATGTGCTGGGTGACCACGGTGTCGTGGCTGGCCTTCGTGACTGCAGGCGCCGTTGCGGCGACCTTCGAGGCGAACGACCCATAGCGTCCTTTCCCGGGTGTCGTTCTCTATCCGTCCCTGCTGGTCGGCAGGATTCGCTTGCGTAGGGTCGGCAGCTGGGGGTAGTCGTGGGCGGTGAGTTGATACCCTCGGCAGTTCGTCGCGGACTGGGAGGCGCACTCCGCGGATTGGCAGCAGACGCCGTTCTCTTCGTGGCCGGAGCTGCGCACAGAGACGACTGGGCAGAGTCGTTCGTGGCGCGGAGCCAGCAGCGGTTCCCGGAAATGCGAGTGGAGTACGCGATCGATCTCGCCGCGTACTACGAGCGCCGGCGGAACGTGCGCAGGGCTGAGTCGATCTTGAGGGGGCTTGCCGCAAGTGCCGATGACGGCTTTCCGCGAGCGATGCTGGGCTTGCTTCTCGAGCGCCAGGGGCGCAGGGAAGAGGCTGCTGATGAGCTCGAGCGGGCACTTGCGGCGGGAACGGGCGCATCGCCTGGGTACGAGCGTGCTCTGCGAGAGAAGATCGGACCGTTGCGCCGCGAGCTTTGACAGCAGGGGTCCGCGGGGCGAGGGTGCGTAGTGCGGGTCTCCAGCGGTCACCTGCGCCGAGGGGAAGGGTGCTCTCGGTTTCGATTGCCGACTCGTGCCGTCGAGTTCGGAGGGCCTTCACATCACGCTCTACGACCTCCTTACCATCATGCCTTTCGGGGCCGCTCTGGGCGGAGCGCTGGCTTCCGTACAGATCGCACAGAGGCCCCTATGGGTCGAAGCCGTCGCACTGCTGGTTGGTCTTGCGGGAGCGGTGCTTGCTTGCGTTGCTGTGTGGGTCGTAGCGAACCTTGTGGACCCGCATGAACCAAGTCCGCGGCGGAGGCGACCCACGCGTGGGCAGATATTCCTCCTGTACACAGGAGCGTGGCTGTGGCTTCCCGCGAGCGCGTTTCTCAACTGGGCACTCGTCACACTGCTGATCAGCCGACTGCCCTGAGTGCTCACGATGGCGCCCGACCGGATCGCGCCTCTCGGCGCTCCAAGTTCTGGGATGGGAGTCCGGGTCTCCAGCCATCACGCCCACGGCCCGGCGCGTGAGGTCCTGCATCGCGATCCGCTCCCGAGTAGCGCCGCCAGCGCCAGCAGCAGGGGCGCGTCGGGCTCCGGGACCACCTGGAAGGCGAAACCGAAGCCCGCCTCGCCCGACCCGGCCACGTCCTCGACTCCGAGGAGCTCGACGCGGGCTTCGAGGACGAGTTCGTAGCTGTCGGGCTGGAGGCTTCCGCTGCGATCGAGCGCCCGGCTCACTTCGGCACCGTCGGCCGCCGAATCGATCGCTTCGAGGGAGAAGACCACCCCGGAGACGGCTCCCTCGAGTCGCGCTGAAGCGAACACGTCCGCAGAGACGGGGCCCGAGCCCGAGAAGATCGTCAGATTCGAGAGATCGGCGAGCAAGGCGGTGCCGAGTACGAAGCGTGAGGTCTCGGTCACGTCGAACACGATTCGCGTGACGGTCTCGGCCGTGCCCAGCGCTCGCGAAGGGAAGCCGGGGTCCATGACGTCGACGCCGACCTGGACGCTTCCCCCGCCGTCGGCCGAGAGCCCGTCGTCCGCCAGGACCACGGACGAGTCTTGGACCGCCTCGGCGATGGCATTGGTGATGTCGCCGAAGCCTCGCGAAGACGCAGCTGCCTCGATGAAGCTGCCCGGCTGGTCGGTGGACTCGCCGTCCGAGTCCTGGTCGCTCGTGAGTCCATCCGCGTCAACGAACGTTGCCACTGCCACCGAGCGCTCGAGCTCGACCAGGCTCAGGGCCGCCGCTGGCATCGCGGCAGCCGTCCAGCAGCAGGCTCCGCATAGCATCCAGCTCCAGATCCGACCGGACATAACACCCCTCCTCTTCATGCAGGGGGTGGTCTTGGAGGCCCGGGTGTGTCGGCTCCGAAGTCGAGTCCGAGTCAGAATGCAACTTCCTCTGGGTCCCCGTATCGGGTGAACCGCCTAGCGCCCACACCCTGGCGATCGGCGGGGAGGTCTACGACTCCGGCGTGCTGCTCCCTTGCCCAGGGCTATCGGATACCGACGCCGATGGCGTCTCCGACGATGCGGACAACTGCGTGGCGGTCGCGAATCCGGACCAGAGCGACCAGAACGCCGGATCGGACGACGACGGGTCACTCCCGGGGCATCCAGCACTACGGCGATGCCTGCGACGCCGACCTCGACGACGATGGCAGCGTCGGGGCCAGCGACTTCTTCGGCGTCTTCCGGCCCTGTCTCGGAGCGTCGGTCGCCACGCGGCCGGAGTGTGCGCTCGCCGACCTGGACAAGGATGGGGTTGTGGCGCCGGCGGACTTCTTCGCTCACCTGCGGCCGGCCCTCGGGCTCGCACCGGGCCCGGGCGCTACGGAATGATCGCGCGGTGAGGGTTGGCCCCCGACTCTGTGGGCGGCCCACCGATCGGCCCGCTTTCCCTTCGGGGAATGAGGGTAGGGGAGGGAACGACGTTCCCAGCGATCGAACGGCTCTTACTCGAACGGCTCCCGATCGATCGGCTCCGGTAGGGATCCGTAGGGATCCGTCGGGATCTGGAAGGGAGCCGGAGGGATCAGCCATGCGAGGTCGCACGACGGGTTGGGTTCTGGCGGTGCTCCTGTGCACGTCCGCGGCCGAGGCCGCGGGAGGGCGGATCGAGATCAGCCAGGCCGCGGTGGAGGCGGCTGGTGGCTTTCCCTTCGTGATCGCCGAGCCCGGCAACTACGTCCTCACGAGCGACCTGGTGGTTACCGAGGACGTCGACGCGATCTCGGTCGCGGCGTCGGCCCACACGGTCACCATCGACCTCGCCGGCTTTCGGATCGACGGCCCGTACGTCTGCGGCGCCGGCAACTGTCCGGCGGGGGCGGCGTCGGGCATCGCACTCGGCGCGGGCTTCAACTTCTCGGCCGCCACCGTTTTCGGCGGTGACGTGATCGGCTTCTCGGGCGACTGCATCCAGGTCAGCACGGACTCGCGGGTGACGGAGATGCGCGTTCGGAACTGCGGCCGCAACGGCATCTCGGCCGGTTTGCGGGCGTTCGTCCAGCGAAACACGGTGAGGTCGACGGGGGAGAACGGGATTCGCCTCTTCGAGTTCGACGGGGGCGTGTACGCCCACAACACCGTCTCGTTCTCGGGGCTCGGCGGCGGCGGACACCGCGCGATCGTCGGCGGCCAGGCCACGGGCGGAAACGTCTGCGCGGATGGCAGCTGCTCGGCGCGCGGCATTCGACGCTTCTACATGACGGACTCGGGTCACAACGGGGCGCAGGCGCGGTCCGGCTGCGAGGCGGGCTTTCACATGGCGTCGATGTGGGAGATTCTCGATCCGGCGCAGCTCGAGTATGACTTGGTACGGGGGAGGACGCGCCCCGACGCGGGGGCCGGCGCGCTGAGCGGCTCGTTCGCCTGGATTCGAACCGGCCACATCCCCGATGATGCCGGGCCGGCCGGAATGGCGAACTGCGACGCCTACACCGAGTCTGGTCCAGGCACGAAAGGGACGATTGCCAAGCTGGCCAGCGACTGGAACACCCTCGGCGCGGCGGACGCATCCCGGGTTCCGTGGTGGGAAACCCGAACCACGGACTGCCAGGTGTCGTTCCCGGTCTGGTGCGTCGAGGACTGACGGGGCGAGCCCCTGGGGAACGCCTCGCCGAATCCGCGGCGTTGTGCTGCTAGTCCAGGTGTGGTGCAATCCACCGGGATGGGGCGGAGGGTGATGCGGATGAGGAGCCTGTCTCGGTCGCTCGTCGTGCTCGCGCTGTGGGTCTGCGCCTCTTCGGCGAGCGCAGGCACCTTCAACCTGATCGCGAAGCTGAACGTCGTAACCATCTCCGGCTTCGATCATGGCTATACCCTGACCGGCAACGCTTCGAGCGTGACCAGCATCGGGGGCGGGATCGCGCAGCTCCCGATGGGGCTCTTCACGGCCACGCTCACGGGGATCGTCTCGCCCCCTGCATCCGGCGTGAACGGATTCTCCGTCGTCGGAGGCGGGCTGCCGGCCGGGACCCTCGACGCGGCCGCCGCCTCGAACGTGCTGCCCCTGCAAGGGATCTTCAAGATCAAGGCCGGTGTCGTTCCGGCGGGTTCCCTCCCCCAGACGCCGATCGGTGCCGGGGGCTCGGCCACGGGGATGATCCTCGGGGTGTTCAAGGCCACCCTCATCGCCGAGCCCTGGCAGCTTGGCGTACACACGATCTTCGGCGCCGGCTTGGCGACAGGGACCGTCATGGTGACCGGCTTCGACGCGCGGACGGCGCTCGGAGCCGGCCAGATCCAGTTCGTCGCTCCCCAGATGACCGTCGTGTCGGCGATACCCATCACGGTCCCTTCGGCGTCGATCCTCACGTTGACCTACGTCCCCGTGCCGGAGCCGGGGACGGGGATCGTGGTGCTGGCCGCGGCCGTCATCTGCCTGCGCGCCGGCCTGCGGAGGCGCTGAGGGCGCAGGCCCCGGGCCCGTACCACCGCGGCCGGCCTCGTCGGCCCCCACGTCTGCGCGCGTCGGTGTGAGGATTCGCACACCGGACGCCGCCCGATCCGAGGAACGGCGTTCCCCGCCACGGAACGCCCTGGGAGCGAACCCACCCCTCGATCGGAGAACTCCCATGTCCAAGCGGATCCTCGTCCTGGTCCTGTTCGTCTCGTCGCTCTTCGCGGCCCCGGCCTCCTCCCTCACCATCGACTTCGACTCGATCACCACGACCTCGTCGTTCTCGTCGCTCGGTCTCTCGAGCTCCTTCCTCGGCTTCTCCTGGTCCACCGGCTGGGGCTCCAACCACGTGAGCGCGCCCGTCGGGCTGGCCTTCGGGGTCGGCCTCGGAACCAGCGGCGACACCTCGGCCCGCAACCTCTCCGGGGAGCAGAGCCTCTTCATCGAGTTCCCGAGCGTGGTGTCCATCGTGGGCGGCTTCTTTCGCCCCCTCGACGAGGGGCTCGTGCCCGCGACGACGATCCAGATGCGCGGCTTCCTGGGCGGCGCCCTCGTCGCCGAGACGGCGGCGATGCCGCTCTCCGGCGTCTGGGAGTTCCTCGCCGCGGGCTTCGGCCCGGTCGACCGGCTGGAGATCCGCTCCGACGCACCCGGCACCTTCTTCGGCATCGACGACCTGCGCGTCGTCTCCGAGCCCGTCCTGCCCATCGTCGGGCTCTTGCTGCCCTTCGTGCTTCGCCGACGCCCGACCCGCTGAGACGGGGGCGGCCTGTCACGTCGCGATGGGACTCCGGGGAAGGCCGCTCTTGAACGCCCGCAGCGGCAGGAACGAGAGGGCCTGGGCCATGCCGCAGATCACGAAGAGGCCCTGGTAGACCGGGAGCGCGTCCGTGGCCCGGGAGAGCAGCGCGTCGAGGACGAGGCCGACGAGTACCGGAGCCAGGCTCGAGAGGAAGGCGACGGAGACCTGGGTGGTGACCAGGGTCCGGCTGGGAGCGTCCTTGGGAGTCAGGGCGAATAGCACCTGCGTGTCTGCCAGCCCGTGGCCTGCGGCCAGCACCGAGCGCAGGAAGAAGTAGGTCGTGGCGAACGCCAGGGCCGCGCTACCGGCGTCGCCGATGAAGATCAGCGAGGCGTTCAGGAGCCCCGAGCCGATCGCGGTGGCCCGGAACACGGGATAGGGCCCGACGCGATCGACCACCCGGCCCCACAGGTAGAGCGAGATCAGGCCGCCGGCGAAGACGGCGACGGTGGTCACCATGATCTGAGCGCTGGTGAAGCCCAGGACGCGCTGGAGCATCACGATCACGAAGGGCGTCATCGTGTAGCGGACGGCGCCCGCCGAGCTGACGCCGATCAGGTAGCGGCGCAGCAGCGGGTCGCTCTGCAGGCGGGCGAGTCCGTCGCGCACGCGCGGCCGCGCCGCGCTCTGCTCGCTGCGCTCCGGCATGCGCGAGACGATGAGGATGCGCAGCAAGCCGAGGATCCAGGCCAACGCGAAGAGGGGGCCGAAAGAGCCCGGGTTCCGGTCGAGCCAGAGCTGGCTGCCCGCGAAGAACAGGATCAGGGTCAGGTGCCAGCCGGTGCGGATCGCGCCGAAGAAGCGGCCCACGCGGTCCGGCTCCATGTAGGCGTTGAGCAGCGCGAACCAGACGGTGTTGCTGATCTGGAGGCCGGCGGTGGCGACGACGAAGCTCGCGAAGGCGAGCGCGATCGCGGCCTCCGGCCCCGCAGCGACGAGCTGCCCGAAGAACACGAGGGGGAGGGCGCCCGTCAACGCCAGCAGCTGGCCGCAGACCAGGATTGCCCGCTTCGAGGCAAGGGCCACGGCCCGCAGGGTGGGGAGCTGCAGCAGCTGGAAGGCCGGAAGCAGCCCGCCCTGCAGGCCGATCACCGTCTCCGTCGCGCCCAGGTGCACCAGCGCCAGGGTCGGGAGATGGGACGTGTTCGCCGTCCAGAAGATCATCCCGGCGAGATGGCTCCCGATCGCGAGCCGGCGGCCCCGGCGTCGTTGCTCGGGAGGGAGGGGGGCATCCATCGTCGGCGCAAGCATCAAAGACCGGGGGAAACCCGGCAAGCAGGCTCGGGCGTGGTCTAAAGCCCTCGCCTGTGCCCTCGTCTGCGCGTTCGCCGCTCAACGGAACGGCGCAAGCGGCCGATGTGCACCGCATGAGCGAGTCGGGCCGATACTGGCTGCGGCAGACCGGGTGGAGCGCCCTGTCGTCCGTGCCCATGGCGCTCCTGGCGGCGGCCTACCTGGCCGACGTTCTGGAGCTGTCGCCCGAGGGCTGGCGCCGCTTCCTGTGGATCGTCGCGGCGCTGACCCCGCCCACCTTCCTGGCCTCGTCCATGCAGCAGCGCCGCCGCGCCGCGCCGGTGCTCGCGTGGATGGACGAGGGCCCGTCGACCGACCCCGCGAAGAATCGCGAGACCTTCCGGCAGATCATGGGCCTGCCCCGCATGCTGGTCCGCTTCGGCGTGCTGGGATGGATGGGGGGCGGCACGCTCGCCGCTCTCGCAGCCCTGGTGATGATTCCCGAGTACGGCGTCGGGGAGTGCGTGGCGACGATCCTGACCTGCTTCGGGGCGAGCCTCTTCTCCGCGTTCTTCACCTATCTGATCAGCCGCGGTGAGCTGCGCGCGTCCCAGCAGGAGGCCGCGGCCCACGTGAGCCTCGCCGATCGCGGCGCGGCCGTGGCGACCGTTCCGCTCACGACGAAGCTCCTGCTGGCCTTCGTGTCGACGGGCGTCGTGCCCCTGGCGCTGTGCGCGATCCTCGTCTGGTCGGCGGGAGACTCCGCCGCCGAGATCAAGTCGCGCCTTCCGCTCGTGACGGCGTTGGCGGCGCTCTTCGCCGCGTGTCTCGCCTGGCTCTTCGCGCGCGATCTCACGCGCACGCTCTCGGATCTCTCACGGGCGGTGGACCGCCTGGCCCAGGGCGACCTCCGCGACCCGATCCGCGTCGATTCGGACGACGAGGTCGGTGAGCTGGCGCGGGCCTGCGGCCGCATGTCCGAGGGCCTGACCGACGCCGTGCGCCGCATGGCGGCGGCCGCCGAGCGCATCGAGGACGCCACGGCGACCCTCGAGGTCGTCGGGAACGAGGTCGGCGAGGCCACGGCGGCACAGCAGAGCGGCGCGGCCGAGGCCGTGGCCTCCTTCGAGACCATCGAGTCCGAGGTGCGCGACCTGAGCCAGCGCAGCGATCAGCTGGCCAACATCGCCGAGAGCTCGTCGAGCGCCACCATCGAGCTGAAGGCGTCGGGCGAAGAGGTGCAGGAGATGTCGACGCGCCTGTTCGAGCAGATCGACCAGGCGGTGCCCGCGCTCGGGCAGATCGCGGAGAGCGCCACGTCGATCACGACCCAGGTCCAGGACCTCGCGACCCTGGCCGCGGACGCGCACACCGACACCGACCGACTGGCCAGCGCCGCCAGCGAGATCGATCGCGAGGCCGAGGAGACCGGCCGCCTCGCCCAGCTCGTGACCGAGAGCTCCGACACCGGGCGCGACCGCGTGCTGCGCACGGGCGAGGGCATGCGCACCATCCAGACCGCGGTGACCGCCGGGGAGAAGGCCATCGAGGCCCTGCGCGGAGACGTGGCCGAGATCAACACCGTCCTCCGCCTGATCGACGACGTCGCTGCGGAGACCCATCTGCTCTCCCTGAACGCGGCGATCATCGCGGCCCAGGCCGGCGAGCACGGGCGGGGCTTCGCGGTGGTGGCCGAAGAGGTGAAGGAGCTCGCCCAGACGGTGACGCGCCGGATCCAGGAGATCGCCGGTATCATCGAGTCCGTCGAGAGCGGAACGCAGCATGCCTCCGTGGCCATGAGCGAGAGCCGTGTCGCCGTCGACCGGGGCCTCGAGCTCTCGGCCGAAGCCGAGGGCGCGCTCGACGAGATCGCGGAGTCCGCACGGCACAGCGGCAGCCGGGTGCGTGAGATCCTGCGCTCGCTGCGCGAGCAGAGCGCCGCCAGCGTGAGCATTCGCGAGCGCATCGAGTCCGTCTCGAGCGGCATGGGCACCATCGAGAGCGCCGCGTCCGAGCAGGTGCGCAGCCACGGCGAGGTGCTGCGCGCGGCCGAGTCGATCCGCGAGGTCGCCCAGATGGTTCAGAGCTCCACCGAGGAGCAGGCGCGCGGCACCGAGACGATCCGCACGACGCTGGTGTCCCTGGACGAGACGGCCCAGACCATCAACTCGGCGCTGGGCAACCAGTCGCAGGCGTGCTCGGGCTCGCTCTCCACCATGCGCACCCTCAACGAGGGCGCCAACCGCAACCAGGCGGCCGTGCTCCAGCTGGTCGACTCCCTGGCATCCCTGCGTCTCGAGGCCGAGGCCCTGAACGCGGAGGTCGATCGCTTCGACCTCGCCGAAGCCGGCGCCGACTAGCGCGGCGGGCTAGATCTGGACGTGATAGCCGTCCGGATCCTCGAGGATCGCGGACGGCACGTTCTCGCCGAGCTGCAGTCGCTCGACCACGCGCCCGCCGCGCGCCGTGAGCTCCTCGATGGCGGTCTCGATCTGGCTCGCGTCCTCGAGCATGAAGCCGAAGTGGTCGATCTTCGGGTCGGGCGACACGCGCAGGGTCAGCAGGTCCGAGTGCCCCGGGCGCACCAGGAAGTGCAGGTCGTCGTGGCCCGCCACGCGCACGAAGCCGAAGGCCTCGTAGAAGCGCAGGGATCGATCGAGCTCGCGGACGTGGATGTGAAGGTGGCTCAGGCCGTGGGACTGGATGCTCATGTCTTCCTCCGGGCGCTGGTATGATGGTGACTTCCCGAGGTGCGGCGGCGACTCGCATTCCGGAGCCCCCCGGGCGGAACGAAGGCAGACCCAGAGAGCAGGTTCCCCGATGGCCCAGGACCCCGTCAGGACGGCCGAAGGCGCGAGAAAGAAGCCCAAGCAGGATCGCTCCCGGAACACCGTCGACGCCATCCTGATCGCGGCAGCTCACATTCTGAAGACGAGCGGCTTCTCCGGCGTGACCACCAATGCCATCGCCGAGAAGGCCGGCGTCAGCATCGGGTCGCTCTATCAGTACTTTCCCAACAAGCACGCGATCCTGGGTGAGCTGCGGACCCGCCGCAGCGAGTGGTTCGGCGAGCGCCTGCGCGCCGAGATCGGCCGGATCCGCGCGTTGCCCGTGGCCGAAGCGGCTCGGGGCGTCGTCGAGCTGCTGATCGCCCTGCACGCCATCGACCCTCTGCACAACCTGCTCGACGACGGCGGGCGGCCCATCACCCCCCACGAGGACGCCGAGTTCCGCGAGCTGTTCCGCCTGTACCTGATCGAGCGTGCGGACGAGGTTCGTAGCGTCGACCCCGAGATGGCGAGCCACATCGCGCTGCGTGCGCTCGAAGCGGTGGTCCACGGGACCGCGCTCGAGGACCCCGAGCGACTGGTGCGGCCCGAGTTCGCCGACGAGCTCGTGGAGCTGCTGCTCCGGTACCTCTCGAGGGACTTCGAAACCGAGCCGCGCTGAGCGTCCTGGAGGATCCGCCATGGCCGAAGGCAAGGTGCCCGCCAACGGAATCGACGTCTGGTTCGAGAGCTTCGGCAACCCGAGCGACCCGGCCGTGCTGCTCGTGATGGGCGGGAACGCCCAGGCGACGCTGTGGCGCCCGGCGTTCTTCGAGCCGCTCGTGGTCGCCGGCTACCGGGTCGTCCGCTTCGACAACCGCGACATCGGCTACAGCACCTGGGTGGACTTCGGGAAGCAGCCCTACACCATCGAGACCCTCGCCGCCGATGCCCTGGCCCTGATGGACGCGCTCGAGATCGAGCGCGCCCATCTGATCGGCGCCTCCATGGGCGGCATGATTTCGCAGCGGATCGCGATCGATGCGCCCGCTCGGGTCCGCTCGTTGACGTCGATCATGTCGAGCCCGTCGGGACCCGACGACCCCGAGCTACCCGGCATGTCCGAAGAGCTGGAGGCCGTGATCGCACGAACGATGAGCGGCGGCTTCGCGGATCCCATGGAGGCGCAGCTCGCGACGTGGCGGCTCCTGTGCGGCTCTCGCTTCGGGTTCGACGAGGCGTGGTGGCGGCGTGAGGTGCAGTCGTGGTTCGACCGCGCGTGGAATCCGCACTGCGCGCACGGCATGGCCGTTGCAGCTTCGCCCTCGCGGCGCGAGGGCCTCGCCCGGGTCACGGCCCCCACCCTCGTGATCCACGGGGACGAGGATCCGATCCTGCCCCTGGCCCACGGCGAAGCCACGGCCGCCGCGATCCCGGAGGCTCGCCTGGTGGTGCTCCAGGGCATCGGCCACGAGATTCCCGAGGGCGCCCTCGACGAGTTCCTCCAGCCGATCCTCGGTCATCTCGAGGCAGCCGACGCGTTTTGACCCCGGGCCTCGCGGTTGCGAGTCTCGGAGGGTGACCCGCACCGCTCGACTCCCGTTCGCGACCGCCCCCCTCGTGGCCGCCCTGCTCGCAACCGCCGGGCTCGGCGTCGGCTGCGGAGCCGGAACGTCCGAGGGCCACAGCCACGAGGAGGCGCGCTTCACGGCGACGGCCGCGGTCTCGGCCGACGCGCTCGACGTCGCCGTCGTGCCCCGGTCGCCCTACAAGCTGGCCGTCGAGTTTCCGTTCGAGCTGCGCGTGGCCGAGCCCGAGCCCGCGACCCACGCCGCCGAAGTGGCCCGGGAGCGAAGCGAGAAGCGCCTGCACTTCTCCGTCCCGGCCGCCGAGGGGCTCGTCGAGGCGAAGGTGGTCTTCGGGATCTGCCGCGGAGACGACTCCATCTGCGAGCGGGTCGAGCACGCGTTCAGCGTCGCGGGGTCCTGACGGACTCGATCACGGCTTCCTGGTAGCGCTCCTCCGCCGCATGGCCGTGGCCGCGTTCCAGGTGTTGCGCCAGCCTCTCGTCGGGATCGGCGCAACCCGACCCGGATGCGCCCGAGTACGGGATCAGCAGAGCGGTGGCGAGAGCCTTCGCCGGGGTGCGAGCCGTCGGTGACACGCGAGCAGGATGACAGCGGGTGGGCTCGGACGGGTCGCGCCTGGATCGAATCCCTGGGCTTCGACGCACGCGCGTTGGCGGCGTTCCGGATCGGTCTGGCGCTCGTCGTGCTGGCGACGGCGATCACGGCGGTCCGCGATCTCGGCACGTTCTACACCGACGAGAGCGCCGTGCCGCGTGCCCTCGCTCTCGAAGAACGGGAGCCCCCGCTCCAGTTTCGCTGGCTCTTCCTCAGCGGGACTCCGATCGGTGTCGGCCTGTTGCTCCTGCCCCTCTTCGCCGCGGCGGTGTCCCTGGCGCTCGGCCGATGGACGCGCGTGTCCACGCTGATCTGCTGGCTCGGCGTGTGCGCGCTGATGGCACGCAACCCCTACGGCGTGGACTTCGGGGACCGGATCCTGCGCGTGCTGCTCTTCTGGTCGCTCTTCCTGCCCCTCGCCGAGGCATGGGTGCCCGGGCGGGCGAAGCGCGGGGGGCAGATCTTCGGGCTCGCCGTCGTGGCCTACCTCGTGCAGCTGGTCCTGATCTACTTCATGGGAGCGCTCCACAAGAGCGACGTGGCCTGGTGGGAGGGCAACGCCGTGAGCCTCGCGCTGACCCTCGACCAGATGACGACGCCCATCGGCGCGGCGCTGCGGGAGTGGCCCACGCTCCTGCAGCTCGCGACCTTCGGCACCCTCGTTCTCGAGGGTGTCTGGATCTGGCTCGTGATCTCTCCGTGGCGCACCGGGGCGTGTCGGGTCCTGGCCGCCGCCGCCTTCATCGCGTTCCACCTCGCGCTCTCGGCGAGCCTGCGGCTCGGGGTGTTCCCGCTGGTCTGCGTGGTCGCGTGGCTGCCCCTGATTCCGGGTCCGGTCTTCGATCGGCTCGGCCTCGGCCCGAAGGCGACCGGGGCGCGCTCCACCGCGCTGCCCGGGGCCGTCGCCGCCGCGGTGGTGACCCTTCTCGCCCTCACCGTGGCCACCAACCTGTACGGGCTCTTCACGCCGACGAGCCAGACCCTGCCTTCGCCTCTCGACCGCTCGAGCCGGGGCTTCGGCCTCGAGCAGCGCTGGAGCCTGTTCGCGCCGCGCCCCGACGTGGTGGACGGCTGGCTCGTCGCGACGGGTCATCGGCGCGACGGCACCCTGGTGGATGCGCTGCGCGGAGGTCCTGCCGCCGGTGCGACTCGTCCGGACGACCCGGGCGCGGGCCTCTCGGCCCGCTGGATCGGCTACGTGCGGAAGCTCTACGCCGGCCGCGAGCGGCCCGCACAGAAGCAGGCTCTCGCCCGCTACTTGTGCCTACGCTGGAACGCGTCGCACCCGGCGGACGAGGCCATCGACTTCGTCGCGATCGACTTCTTCCAGGAGCTCACGTTGCCCGACGGACGGGAGGACGCGCCGATTCGCGTGCCTCTCACCCGACACGCCTGCGAGGACGAGCACCGGGCGGCGGGGTAGCGCGGCCCTGGCGTGGGCCGCTCACGGTCCCGCCGTGGCGGTCTCCACGCCTTCGCGCTCGAAGGCCTCGCGCAGCGTCGACAGCTCGCTGCACCCGCTCGGGCACAGGGCCTCGAGCCGGGCCAGGGCGCCACGCGCCTCGTCGGGCCGACCCGTCTGCAGGTAGAGCTCGCCGCGATACTCGAGAGCGCCCTTGTGGTCGGGCTCGATGGCGAGCGCCTTGTCGTACGCCGCCTCGGCCTTCTCGAAGCGCTCGAGCTTGCGGCTCGCGTACCCCAGCAGGTTCCAGGCATCGGCGTCCTCGGGGTTCTTCTCGACGAACTTCTCGAGGGTCCGGGTGGCGCTCTCGTAGTCCCCCTTCTCGATGCGCGACCGCGCGCGCTCGAGGCCCCGCGCGGGAGTGCCGTAGGAGCCGCGGTCGGACGGGCTGGGCGGGGAGTCGTCGGCGGCTGCGAGGGTCGGACAGGCGAGAACCAGGCACAGGCCGACGACGGCGTGGACGATCCGCTGCATGATGGCTCCTCGTCAGGGCTGGAGGACGACCTTGAGCACGTCCTCCTCGTTCGAGTCCTTGTGGGCGTCGAAGATCTCGTAGCCGCGCGGCGCGTCGGCCAGCGGCAGACGATGGGTGATGATCTCCTCGGGTCGGATCCGGCCCTGCTGGATCAGCCGGATCAGCTCCGGATAGTAGAACTGCGGATTCACCGTGCCCGCCCGAAGCGTCAGGTTCTTGCCCAGCACGCCGGTCAGGATCGGGATCGGCAGCTCGTTGCTCACGATGATGCCCACGATCGACACGCGTCCGCCCGGCCGCGCAACGTCGATTGCCCGCAGCGCGAGCTCGACCTTGCCCACCGCTTCGATCGCGCAGTCGGCCCCGCGTCCGTCGGTGAGCTCGCGGACCACGCCGTCGAGATCCTCGCGGGTCGGGTTCAAGGGACGGCAGCCGCGGGCGCGGGCCTTCTCGAGGCGCCCGTCGTCGAGGTCGACGGCGACGACGCACGCGGCACCGCGAAGCTGGGCCGCGATCTGCGCAAACGTGCCGACGGGACCGCAGCCGAACACGACGCAGACGTCACCCGGGCCGACCTCGGCCAGATCCGCGCCCATGTAGCCGGTGGGCAGGATGTCCGTCAGGAACAGCACCTGCTCGTCGTCGAGACCGTCGGGGATGGGCAGGCAGTTCGTGTCGGCGAAGGGGATCCGGGCCCCCTCCGCCTGGCCGCCGGGCAGCAGCGGAGTGCCGAGGATGTTGCTGAGGGGACCCATCGTGGTGGTCGTCTGGCAGCCGCTGTAGAGATCGTCCCGGCACAGGCTGCAGTGGCCGCACCCCACCGTGCAGGCGACGAGCACGCGGTCGCCCTTGCGAACCCGCTGGACGTCGCTGCCCACGTCCTCCACCGTGCCGAGGAACTCGTGCCCGAGCGCGAAGGGCGAAGCGGCCGGGCCGGCTGCGTGGTAGGCGTGGAGGTCGGAGCCGCAGATCGCGGTGCGCTCGACGCGCAGGACCGCGTCGCCGGGCTGCTGGATCTGCGGGTCGGGCACGTCGTCGACGCGCACGTCGCGATGACCGTGGAAGACGAGGGACTTCATGGGTGGCTCCTCTCTCGAGGAGCCACGGTAGCGCCGAGGGGGCCGGGGCGTGGGCGGATTCGCGGCTACTCGGTGTGGCCGGGTCCGGGTGCCGTCCCGAAGGCCGGCCGCAGGCCTCCGAAGAAGTCGCTCGGCGCGACGGTGCCGTCGGCGTCGAGGTCGGCGACGGTGCAGGAGGGGCTCTGCGCCACCGTCGCGCCGAGGCAGGGGCGGAAGACTCCGAAGAAGTCGCTCGGGCCGACGCTGCCGTCGTCGTCGAGGTCGGCATCGCAGGCGTCGCCGTAGTGCTGTACGCCGGGCAGCGTCGGGTCGTCGTCGACGGCCGCGTTGACGTCCGCCTGGTCGGGGTTGGGGACCTCCGTGCAGTTGTCGACGGCGTCCGGAACGCCGTCGCCGTCGAAGTCGTCCGCGTGGACGCGCGACGCGACGAAGCCCGCGCGCAGCTCGAAGCGGGGGCTCGCCGAGACGGTGACGGCCGGCTCTCCGGCACTCGCGCGGGCCTCGGTCCCGGTCGTCCCGACCAGGCTCTGGGAGGCTGCCGAGATCGTGGGGCTCCGCAGGACGAAGCTCGGCCCGGCGAGGTCGCCGGCGCGGGAGGCGGGCGGGGCGGCGAGAGCCAGCCCGAGAGCTGCGAGGGCGGGGAGGAGGGCGTGCAGGAGAGCGGATCTCATGCTCCCGAGGCGTTCAGTGGGCGCGAACACCGTTCCTCTCTTGGTGGGCCCCGAGAT
>JASJCN010000089.1 GCA_030065975.1 Myxococcota bacterium | reverse complement strand
CCGGTCGATCGCCGCCGCGATCTTCTCACGCAGCTGCTTGCGCATGACCGAGGCGGCCGGCGCGAACGCCACGCCCGCGACCTCGGGCGTCGCGTCCTCCGACTGCTCCTGCTCCAACGCGCCGCCCTCCGTCCACTCGACGGCGGGGCCGCGATCGCGGCGCAGCAGGTCGAGGCAATGGTTCGTGGTCAGCCGGTAGAGCCAGGTGTAGAAGCTCGAACGCCCCTTGAACTTGGACAGGGAGTTGAAGGCCTTCAGGAACGCATCCTGGGTCGCGTCCCGCGCGGCCTCCTCGTTCTTGAGCACGCGCAGGGCACGGCGGTAGATCCGCCCCTGGTAGCGCTCCACCAGCACCCGAAAGGCGTCGGGTTCTCCGGCCAGGGTCTGCCGGATGGCCTCCTCGTCGCTCGGGCCCGCGGCGGATCCGGAGGAGGCCGCGGTCATGAACGGCTCTGCCACGAAGATCGCTCCTCCTCCCGACGAATCCCCACCGGGTCGGGCCTCGGCATCCGCTCTGGGATCCGGCTCGGTGGCTGACGCGGGGTTGGACGAGCGGGCGTCCCGGGGTATTCGCCGGGCGAACCCGTGCGGGGCCCCCGAGGGGAGCTCCGGCGAGAGCTCAATGGGCCTCCCGCCAGTTGCGGGCGGCGCCGGCCTCGACCACCAGGGGCACGTCGAGGGCGTAGACCGACTCCATGCGCTCGCGGATCAGGGGGAGGGAGGCGTCCACGGCCGACTCGGGCACCTCGAAGACGAGCTCGTCGTGGACCTGGAGGATCATGCGGGCGCCGCTGCCGAGGTCGGTCAGGGCCTGCTCGACCTCGACCATCGCCTTCTTCACCAGGTCCGCCTCGGTTCCCTGGATCACGGTGTTCACGGCCATTCGCTCGGCCGCCTGGCGCAGCACGCGATTGCGCGAGGCGAGGTCCGGCAGGTAGCGCCGCCGCCCGAGCAGCGTCGTGACGAAGCCCTGCTCCTTGGCCGCCGCCATGGTGTCGTCGAGGAAGCGGCGCACTCCTTCGTAGCGGGCGAAGTAGGCGTCGATGGTCTGCTGCGCCTCGGCCTGCGCGATCCCGAGCTGGTTGGCGATGCCGAAGGCGCTCGAGCCGTAGATGATCCCGAAGTTGATCGCCTTCGCGGCCGCGCGCTGCTCCGGGCTCACGTCGGCCTGGTCGATGCCCGCCACCTCGGCCGCCGTGCGCCGGTGGATGTCGTCGCCGGTGTGGAAGGCTTCGAGCAGGTTCTCGTCCCCGGAGTAGTGGGCCAGGATGCGCAGCTCGAGCTGGGAGTAGTCGGCCGAGACCAGCACCGACCCTTCGGCCGGGATGAACGCCTCGCGGATGCGGATCCCCTCCTCGGTGCGGATCGGAATGTTCTGCACGTTGGGATTCGAGGACGAGAGCCGGCCCGTGGCGGCACCGGTCTGGTGGAAGATCGGATGCAGACGGCCCGTCCGCTCCTGCACCAGCGGCGGCAGCGCGTCGACGTAGGTGCTCTTCAGCTTGGAGAGACGGCGCCACGCGAGGATCTCGGCGGGCAGCTCGTGCTGGACGGAGAGCTGCTCGAGCACGCTCTCGTCGGTGGAGAAGCCCGTCTTCGTCTTCTTGACCGGCGGGAGCTTCAGCTTCTCGAACAGGATCTTCTGGAGCTGCTTCGGCGAGTTGACCGTGAACTCCTCGCCGGCGAGGGAGTAGATGCGTCCCTCGATCCGCGAGAGCTCCTTCTCGTACTCCTCGGAGAGGGCGACCAGCGCCGACTCGTCGATCCGCACCCCGCGGCGCTCCATGGCGGACAGCACCGCCGTGAGGGGGAGCTCCACGTCGTCGAGCAGCGCGCTGATCTCGTCGGCCTCGAGACGCTCGCGCAGCGGAGCCTCGAGGGCGCGGAGCGCACAGACCTCGGCCGCGGCCCACGCGGCGAGATCGGCGAGGGGAAGATCGGCCGGCGCCTTGGCCTTGGCGCCGCGCCCGGCGAGGTCCTCCCACGCGCCGAGGCGACGACCCAGATGGCGCTCGGCCAGGGCGGGCGTGCCGCGGACGGCCGCGGGATCGAGCAGGAAGGCGCCGAGCTCGACGTCGAAGCGCGGCAGTGGGAGCTCGATGCCCGCCTCGGCGAAGAGCGTCTGCACCCGCTTGGTGTCGCGCGCGAGCCAAGGCCGCGCCGCGGGCCCGGAGAGGAGCGGAGCCAGCGCCTCGAGCACCGCCGGGAGCTCGAGCTCGCCCGGGTGGGCCAGGGGCACGAAGCCCGCGCCCTCGTCCCGGGCGGCGATCGCGAGCCCGCCCATCTCACCGGGGAGCCCGCACTCCGCGCGTTCGGCCACGCACAGGATCGCCACGGCCTCCCCAGCCGGCACCGCGTCCAGGAACGCGGAGAGGGACGCCGTGTCGGCCAGGATCTCGACGCCCACCTCGGAGGCCGGCTCGGCTGCCGCGCCGGGCGCGCCCCCCTGGCGCAGCTCCTCGAGCAGGCGGGTGAAGCCCAGGCGCTCGTAGAGCGCGAGCAGCACCGACTCGTCGGGAGCCGGCGCGGGAAGCTCCGCGGGATCGAAGGGAAGCGCCACGTCGTCGCGCAGGGTCGCGAGCTCCTTCGAGAGCCGGGCGTCGTCGGCCAGGTTCTGGAGCGCCTCACGCTGGCGCTTCGCCTTCACGTCGCCCGCGTTGGCCAGCAGGCGCTCGAGGTCGCCCCACTCGTTGATGAGCTTGGCGGCGCCCTTCTCGCCGATGCCCTTCACACCGGGGATGTTGTCGCTCGAGTCGCCGACCAGCGCGCGTACGTCGAGCAGCTTCGACGGCGGCACGCCGAAGCGCGCCTCGACCTCGGCCGGGCCGATGCGCCGGTCCTTCATGGTGTCGAGGAGCACCACGCGCTCGTCGACGAGCTGCATCAGGTCCTTGTCCGAAGACACGATCACGACCTCGGTGTCCTCGTCCGTCTGCTTCACCAGGCTCGCGATCACGTCGTCGGCCTCGAAGCCCGCCACCTCGACCACGGGGATGCCCATCGCGTCGATCAGCTCACGCGCCACCGGGAACTGCACCGTCAGGTCCTCGGGCTGAGCGTCGCGGCCGGCCTTGTACTCGGAGTAGCGCTCCTTGCGGAAGCTCGGGCCCGGCGGATCCTGGGCCATCACCACCGCGTCGGGGGCCTCCTCGCGCAGCACCTTGCCGAGCATGTTCGCGAAGCCGAGCACGGCGTTGCTCGGGAAGCCGTCGGGAGCGCGCAGCGGAGGCAGCGCGAAGAAGGCTCGGTACAGCGTGTTCGCAACGTCGACGACGACGATCTTGGGCACGCGGGGACGGTAGCAGCGGGCGCGGCGAGCTAGCGTCTTCCCATGTCCGAGGCTCCCCGACCTCGCCGCAGCGCGCCCGCCTTCCGACCCAACTTCCTGCTCGTCGTGCTCTACGTGGGCGGCTTCATGATCTTCTTCGGCGTCTGCTTCGCGCTGCCGGCCCTGATCGAGGGCGCGCGTGCACTCCCGCCGGGCCCCGGCGAGCTCAGCGAGGCCGAGCTCGAGCAGGCGCGGGACATCGTCCGGGGCGCCCTCTCCGGTGGTCGTCTGATCCTGGCCTTCGTCGCCGCCGGGGCCGCCGTGGGTGCGGGCATCTGGACGCGCACCCTGCCCGGCTTCCGCAACGCACGCTGACGACCCGATCCCGGTTCGCTGCGGGATCGGTCCGGCCGGCACGGGCTTGGAGGCGCCCCCGTGGGTGCTTGACAGGGGCAGAGGCGGAACCAGCTTTCCCGAGCGGAAACGCACCAGAGGGGGCCTGGCCCGGCTCCCCCGGAGGAACAATGGACCGCCCCATCACCCTGCTGCACCTGATGACCGGATTGCCCATGCGGCCCGCCGGCGCGACCGGCGAGGTCGAGCTGCCCGGCCCGTCTGCGGGCTTCGATCTCGCGCAGCTGCTCGCGGCGATTCCCGACGCGCGGTGGGTGGAGGCGGACTAGGAGGCCCCTCGGGAGGGCGCGTGCGCGCTAGCGCAGGGGCTGCTTCTTCTCGACGTAGGCGGCGACGTCGCCGATCGTCTGCAGCATCTCCATGTCCGAGTCGGGGACCTCGATGTCGAAGGTCTCCTCCAGTGCCATGACCAGCTCGACCACGTCGAGGGAGTCGGCACCGAGGTCGTCGAGGATGCGGGCTTCGGGAATCACCTCGCTGGGATCGAGCCCGAGCTGCTCGGCGACGACGTTTCGCAGGCGCTGATTGGTTTCGGAGTCCAAAGCTCTCCCCCCGGTGAGATCTGGGCGCGGTGCAGGTTCGGGCGACGCGGATGACGAAATGGTGACTCTGAGTCATCCGGCGCGGAGGGAACTTCACCGACGGTAGAGGGCGTGTCAAGGCCCGAATCGAGAGACTTTCGGCTCAGCCGTCTCCGTCGGGGTTGGTCAGGCCCAGCAGCACGAACTGGGTCATCTCCTCGAAGGCGCGCTCGAGGTCGCCGCCGCGGATCTTGCGTCGCGCGTCGACCTGCTCGGTGCGGATCAGCCCGTTGGCCACGGTCCACACGATGTTCGCCACGGCCCAGGGATCCTTGGTGTGGAAGCTCCCCTGCTCGACGCCGCGGCGGATCACGTCCTCGAGGATCCGCAGGCAGCTCGTCCACAGCCGCGAGACCTCGTCCACCACCTCGGAGGGCAGGCCGCCGATCAGCTCCTGGTTGTCGACGGCCCAGAAGATCTCGAAGTACTCCGGGTGCTGGCTCCAGTGCGAGTGGTAGAAGCGTCCGACGGCCCGCAGCTGCTCGGGAGCACCCGGTGCACTCTCGGCGGCGGCGCGCATGCGCTCCTCGAACACCTGGCCGTTGTGGGAGAGCACGGCCAGGTAGAGGTCGGCCTTGCTCTCGAAGTACCGGTACAGGGTGCCCTTCGCGACGCCGGCGATCTGCGCCACCTCGTCGAGGTTGGCCTCCATGAAGCCGTCCCGGAAGTACACCTCTCGCGCCGCATCGAGGATGCGCTGGCGTTGCGCGGCCTTCTTGGCCTCGCGACGCGTAGCGGTGTCAGGCTCCGACGTCGTCGCTTCCTTCATACCGGTACGGGGCGAAGAGGTCCGTGTTGAGGTAGCGCTCACCGAAGCTCGGGATGATCACGACGATCATCTGACCCTCGGCTTCCGGACGCTTCGCGTACTCCAGGGCTGCGGTGACGGCGGCACCGGACGAGATGCCGCACAGGATGCCCTCTTCCTTGGCCAGGCGACGAGCCATGTCGAAGGCCTGGTCGTTGCTGACCTTGATCACGTCGTCGACGACGTCGCGGTCGAGGATCTCGGGCACGAAGCCGGCGCCGATCCCCTGGATCTTGTGGGGGCCGGGCGATCCGCCGGAGAGCACCGGGCTCGCCTCGGGCTCGACGGCGATGGCCTTGAAGGAGGGCTTCTTCTCCTTGATCACGCTGGAGACGCCGGTGATGGTGCCGCCGGTTCCCACGCCCGAGATCAGCACGTCCACACCGCCGTCGGTGTCCTCCCAGATCTCGAGCGCCGTCGTCTTGCGGTGGACCTCCGGGTTGGAGGGGTTCATGAACTGCTGGGGCATGAAGGCGTCGGGCAGGTCGGCCGCCAGCTGGTTGGCCTTGTCGAGCGCGCCGCGCATGCCCTTGGCGCCCTCGGTGAGCACGAGCTTCGCGCCGAAGGCGCGCAGGGTGATGCGCCGCTCGGGGCTCATGGTGTCGGGCATCACGAGGATGCAGTCGTAGCCCTTGACGGCGGCCACGAAGGCCAGGGCGATGCCGGTGTTGCCGCTGGTGGGCTCGACGATGGTCGTCTTGCCCGGCGTGATGGCGCCCTCGGCCTCGGCGGCCTCGATCATCGCGAGACCGATGCGGTCCTTCACGCTGTTGGCCGGATTCTGCCCCTCGAGCTTGGCGAGGATCTGGGCCTTGGAACCCGCGCTGACCTTCGGGAGGCGCACGAGGGGCGTGCGGCCGATCAGCTCGGTGATGTCGTTGGCGATCTTCATGGTTCCTCCTGGCGCGGCACGCTCGGGGCGCAGGGTACTACGGAGCGGGGGAGTCAAACAGGTCCGCCGCGAGAGCCGTGGCGTAGCTGCCCGGCGGAAGAACGAAGCGTAGCCGAAGAGCGCCTTCGGAGTGCTCCTCGCAGGAGGCCTCCTCGGGGCGGACGCGCAGCGGTCGCCGCGCGCCGCGCAGCCGGATGCCGCGAGGCGGGCGCAGCTCGTCCGGCGCCGGGATCCCGTGCTCGCGCAGGGCGCGGGCCTCCCGCTCACCGGGAGCGCCCGTCGGAAGCAGCAGGCGGGTCCCGAAGAGCGGGCCGCTGGGACTGATCTCGAACGCCCGGGCCCGGGCGGACTCCGCCTCCGGGTCCTCGACCCGGAAGCTCGCACCGGAGGCGTGGATCCAGGCCACGTCACCGGACTCGAGCCGGTCGAGGGGAAGCGGCCGCTGGTCGAGCACGTGGTTGAAGACACGCGCCTGGAGCGCTGAGAGCCACAGGCGCGCCGTGCGGCGGTCGCCCTTCACCGCTTCGCCGGCGAGCAACCTCCTCGCGAGTGCCTCGCCCTCCCCGCTGCCGAAGCGCTGGGGGCCGAAGCGGTTGGGCATCCCCTTGCGAGCCAGGCGCTCGAGCCGCTCGGGGGCGCGTTCCACCTGGTCGGGCGACAGCTCGCGCACCACCAGCTCGAAGCGGTTGGCGCGGAGCTGCCCGGTGCGGAGCTTGTGGCCGTGCGGAATGGCGCGGAGCACGCGGAGACGCTCGTCGTGGAGCGCGAGGGCGTCCGCGGGCGAGAGCCCGGGCACCGAGAGCCACTGGCGCGTGACCGCGCGCTTGTCCTTGCGCCCGGCGTAGCCGACGTCGCGCGGGCGCACGCCGGCGGCGCGCGCCAGGCTACGCGCGGCCTGCTCGGTGGTGAGGCCGCGCTTCTCGATCCAGACGAAGGTGTGCTCCCCGGAACCGCTCGGGGCATAGAGAGGCACCTCTTCGACGACGAAGTCCTCCGGTGTGGTGCCGAGGCGCATGGCCGCGATCAGCGCGACTGGAAGAGCGGCAGCTGCGAGACCGGCGCGAAGGAACGGCGGTGGACGGGCGAAGGCCCGCGTCTTCGGATCGCCTCGAGATGCGCGCCCGTGCCGTAGCCCTTGTGACTGGCGAAGCCGTAGCCCGGATAGTCGGCATCCAGCCTCTGCATCAGCGCGTCGCGATGCACCTTGGCGACGATCGAAGCCGCCGCGATCGACGCGTCCCGGGCGTCGCCCTTCACGAGGGGCGTCTGGGGGATCGCGACGCGGGGGATCGTGCGCGCATCCACCAGCAGGTGATCGGGCCGGCAGGCGAGGCCCTCGACGGCGCGCCGCATGGCGAGCAGGGTGGCCTGGTAGATGTTGAGGCGATCGATCTCCTCGTTCCACACCTCGACCACGTGGAGCGCCCGGACGTGGGCGCGGATCTCGCGGTCGAGGCGCTCGCGCTCGGGGCTGGTCAGCCGCTTGGAGTCGTCGAGGCCCTCGAGCCGCGGGGTTCCCTCGAGCACGACGGCCGCCGCCACCACGGGCCCCGCCAGCGGGCCGACGCCCACCTCGTCCACGCCGGCGATGAAGCGCGCGCCCCCTTCCTGGAGGCGCCTTCGCAGGGAGAACAGCCGGGCGAGGCGCCTCCCTTCGCGCTCGCGCTCGCGAGCCCGGCGCAGGCAGCGCTCGGCCAGCGCCCGGGCGCCGGCGCGGGAGTCAGCGGCGAGCTCCGCCGCCATCCGGCGCAGGGCCGCCTCGCCGCGGAGCGTCTCCGCCCGCTCGCGAAGGGCTGCGAGCGAAGGCGCGCGCCGCGGCCCGTCGCTCACTTGAGCTCGACCTCGTCGTGCGGGGCGTCGGCGTCGACCTTGCGCTCGAGAGCGCGCAGCCGGCGGAAGAGCTCGGGGAGCCGCTCGAAGAGCTTGATCGAGCGGTGCCAGGCCCGTCCGGGGAGAGCGGGGAAGCCGAAGACGCGGCTTCCGGCCGGCAGGTCCTGGAAGGCTCCGGCCCGGGCCGCCAGGATCGAGCCGCGACCGACCGTCACATGGTTGGCGAGGCCGGCCTGGGCCATCACCACCACGCGATCCTCGAGTGTCGTGCTCCCGGCGAGGCCCGCCTGGGATACCACCACGGTGTGCTCCCCCAGCACGCAGTTGTGACCGATCTGCACGAGGTTGTCGATCTTGCTGCCGCGGCCGATTCGCGTCGTGCCGAGGCGCGCGCGGTCGATGGTCGCGTTGGCGCCAATCTCGACGTCGTCGCCGATCTCGACGGTTCCGACCTGGGGCACCTTCTCGAGCTGGCCCCGCTCGTCGAGCTCGTAGCCGAAGCCGTCGCCGCCGACGACGGCGCCCGGCTGCACGATCACCCGATCCCCGAGCCGGACTCCGTGCGCCAGCACTCCGCCTTCGCGGATCACGCAGTCGGCACCGACCACCGCCCCGGCCCCGATGCAGACGCGCGCACCGATGCGCGTTCCAGAACCGACCCGCGCCCCCGCCGCGACGAAGGAGAGCGGGCCGACGAAGACGTCCTCGGCGATCTCCGCGCCCTCTTCCACGACGGCGCTCGGGTGGATGCCGGCGACGAGCGGGGGCTCGGGATGGAGCAGCGCCGCGGCGCGAGCGAAGTCGAGGTTCGGGTTCGGCGAGCGCAGGGTCGGGAGCTTCCCGGTGTCGACGCCGGGCGGTGCGACGACCGCGGCCGCAGCGGTCCGCGCGAGGGCGTCCTGGAAGCGCGCCGAGCGCACGAAGCTGAGGGCGCCGGGGCCGGCCTCGTCGAGGGACGCGACCGCGACCAGCTCGGGATCGCCGTCCGCCTCGACCTCGCGGCCCCCGAGTCGCTCGGCGAGCGCCCGAAGTCGCAGTGTCGCCATCTCGCCCGCTAGCGGGCGAGCAGCACGGCGACCGGCGAGGTGCGCACGACGGCGGCGGCGTTGCTCCCGAGGAAGTACTCGCTGATGCGGTTGCGTCCGAACGCACCCATCACGATCAGGCCGGCGCGGGCCGAGCGCGCGGTGTCCACCAGCTTGACGTCGGGACGACCCAGGGTGGACGAATTCTCGCGGACGGGCACGCTGGCCGAGCCCAGGAGGCGTCGCACCTCTTCGAAGCGCGCCGCGGCGCGGCCCTTGTCCTTGGAGTCGACGAACACGTGGATCGGCTGCTCGAGGCGGCCGGCCAGCTCGACGCCGATCTTGGCCGCGATGCGCGAGCCGGGAGAGCCGTCGAAGCCGAGCACCACGGGTCCACCGAACTCGCCGGTGTGCGGGACCACCACCGTGGGCTTGGTCGTCTTGCGCAAGACGCCGTCGACCGTCGAGCCGATCAGCGCGGTGCGCGTGCTCTGGTGCTCGCCGTCGCGGCCGAGCACGACGAGATCGAATCCCTGTCCGCGCTCGACGATGCGGTCGTCGGCGGCGCCGCGAAGCGTCTCGGGGTTGCACTCGACGCCCTGGGAGCGGGAGAGCTCGGACACCCGACGACACACCGCCTCGGCGCGCGCCTTCAGGTACGCCTCGATCTCGTCGAGATTCGGCTGCGGCACGCCCAGGGAGCCGGAGCGAAGACCCTGGAGCGGACCCTCTTCCACCACGGTCACGCCGTGCAACCGCGCCCGCAGACGCGCTGCCAGGGCGACCGCATAACGTTCAGCGACGAGCGCTGCGTCCGAGCCATCCGTAGCCAGCAGGATCGATTCGATCATTCCATTCTCCGCAGCGTGGGTCCGCACCCCGGTTGGTCCCCGCCCATGCTAGGACAGGAAGCGGCCGAGCGGCGTCCCCCACAGAATTCGGGCCAGGCGGCGCAACAGGCGCTCCTTGCGCTTCGTGTAGGGAAACCACAGGGGCTCGTCCTTCGAGCCCCAGCGATCGACGACGATGGACTGGGTGTGGCAGTAGCCCTTGAGCCCGGCCTCGCCGTTCACCCGCCCCACGCCGCTCTCCTTGCGCCCCCCGAACGGGGCCTCGGCGATGCCGTAGGGCGTCATGCCGGTGTCGTTCACGACGGCCGACCCGGACTCGATGCGGCCGGCGAGCTGCTCGCCCCGCCGCTTGTCGCCGCAGAAGACGCTGGCAGAGAGCCCATAGCGGCTGTCGTTGGCGCGCATGAGGGCCTCGTCCTCGTCGCGAACCCGCATGATCGGGAGCACGGGGCCGAAGGTCTCCTCGCGCATGACGTCCATGCCGTGGTCCACGTCCACCAGCACCGTCGGCTCGAAGTACAGCCCGGGCCACTCGGGGTTGCGCTGGCCGCCGCACAGCACCCGTGCGCCCCGCGCCACGGCGTCGGCCACCTGCCGCTCGACGATCTCGAGCTGCGGGCCGTGGATCATGGCGCCCACGTCCGCCTCGCCGCCCGGCCCCTGCCGCAGCGCCGAGGTGCGCTCGACGACCTTGCGCTGGAAGACGTCGGCCACCTCGTCGACGACGTAGACGCGCTCGGTGGAGAGGCAGACCTGGCCCGAGTTGGCGAAGGCCCCGAACACCGCCGCTCCCGCCGCCCGGTCGAGGTCGGCGTCGGCGCAGACGATCATGGCGTCCTTGCCCCCGAGCTCGAGGGTGCAGGGCCGAAGCCTTCGGCCGCACTCCTCGCCCACGAGACGCCCGGTCTCGACGCTGCCGGTGAAGCAGATCTTGTCGACGTCGGACGCCACCAACGCCGCGCCGGCTCCTCCGTCGCCGACCACGCACTGCAGCACGCCCTCGGGCAGGCCCGCCGCCTCGAAGAGCTCCGCCACGAGGCGGCCGGAGAGCGGAGTCACCTCCGACGGCTTGAGCACCACGGCGTTGCCGGCCACGAGCGCCTGGGCCGTCGGGTTCAGCGAGAGGATGAAGGGGAAGTTCCAGGGCGTGATGATCCCGACCACGCCGAGCGGGTGGTACCGCACCTTGAGTCGCTTGCTCTTCAGCAAGTGAAGGGGCACGCGTTGATCGGCCAGGATGCGATGGGCGCGCCGCGCGTAGAAGGTGAGCGCGTCGCAGGCGGTCAAGAGCTCGGCCGCGAACGCCTCGAGCTCCGGCTTGCTCGTCTCCGAGGTGAGCGTCTCGAGCCACTCGTCCTGCCGCTCGAGCAACACCGAGACGGCCCGCTCGAGGATGCGCCCGCGCTCGCGGATGGGGAGCGCGGCCCAATCGGGGGCCGCCTTGCGAGCCCGCTCGACCGCCGCCTCCACGTCGCCCGGGGTCGCCAGCTCGACCTCGCCGATGGGCTCCAGGGTGCCCGGAGCGAGCAGGCGCTGACGCGAGCGCCGGCCGTCGGGCTCGGCAGCCTGGGCGCCCGCTTCCGGGGCATCGATGCGCTCGACGACGGCCATTCCTCTCCTTGTGGCGCTTGCTTGTGGCCCTTGCTTGTGGCGCTTGGGCGAGAGCTGCCCGGGGGGGACGGAAGAGCAGAGTACGAGAGCCCCGCGGGAAATGTCAAACCCTGACCGCAGGAGCCCGCCTGAAGGCCGAAATGGGGCACCTCGGCCGGCGACGCGGCCCTCTGGCCTCCCCGCGCCGGGGTGGGTGGCCCTATCGCTCGGACTCGCTCCGCTCGATCCCGGCGACCCAGTGGAGGATGTCCGTCTCGGTGAGCATCCCGACCAGGATGTCCCCGTCGAGGACGGGAAGACACCCGATCTTCTTCTCGGCCATGATGTGGGCGGCCTCCTCGATCAGGGCATCGGGCTCGATCACGATCGGAGGCGTGGACATCACCCGGGAGATCTCCACCACATGCAGGAACGCCCGTCGTTCCTCGTCGCGGTGCTGGGACAGCACCGACAGGGAGGCGCGCAGCAGGTCCCGCTCGGACACGACGCCGGTGAGCTTGCCACCCTGGACCACGGGCATGTGCCGCACGTGCCCCAGCGTCATGATATCTTCGACGGTCGACAGGCGATCGCTGGCCGAGATCGTGACCAGCTTGGTCTGCATGATGTCGCGGACGAAGCGCATGCTCATCGCGTGCATTCTACGGGCATTGCCCGTGCATTTGCCCGTGCTTTCTGTCCGCGGCCGGCGACGAGAGGAAGGCCGACCCTCGGCCGCCGGCCTCGATCCCAGTCGCATCGCCGCCAGGCGAGGAGCCACATGCCGAAGCACGATCGAGACCAGCCGGAGCCGAACGAAGCGCCCCGGGATCCGGCGGGGTCCCTGTCCGGAGACGACGCCGACGCCCAGAGCAAGTTCTTTCCCGAGCTCCTGCGCCGCGGCCTGAGCCTGGGATTCACGGGCTTCTTCATGACCGAGGAGGCGATTCGCCGCGCGCTCGGCGATTCCGTCCCGCGAGACGTGGTCGAGTTCGTGCTCGAGCAGTCCGAGCGAACGCGAGCCGAGCTGCTCGATCGCTTCTCCAAGGAGTTCGGCAAGGTCCTCTCGGCCGTGGACCCGGTCGAGATCAGCAAGCGGCTGCTCGAAGGCAAGACGATCGAGGTCAGCGCGCGGGTCCGGCTGATCACCGAAGACGAGAAGGACGAGGAGACCGAGCCAAAGTGAGTGCAGCGGCAGCAGAGCGGGGGGCTCCCACATCGGTGGCCTCCATGGTCGGCGTCGGCCTCTCCGTCGCCACGGTCGTCTGGGCCGCCGTGGCCCACCGGGGCTTCGGGCCCGACCTGGCCGGCGAGAGCGGGCCCCTGTGGCTGCCGAGCGGCTTCCTCTCGGGCACCGTCGCGAGCCTGCCCTTCGAGGAGGGAGCGCTCCCCGCCATCGCCATCGGAGCGGTGCCGCCGCTGCTGCTCACGATCGGGGTGTTCTTCACCACGCGGTCCGCGCTGGCTCGCTGGCTCGCCGTCACCGCCACCATCGCCTCGGCCTGCTTCGGCTTCTACGGCATCCAGTTCGATACGCCGTGGCGCTTCTTCGGCGGCTACTGGTCGGGCACCCAGCTCGTCTTCTCCCTCGCCGTCGGAACGGCGCTATGCGCGGTACTACTGGCGCGCAGCTGGCGTTCGCTCCCGATCTGGGCCCGGGTCGCCACCTACCTTCCCCTGCTGCTCGCCGTGGTCTTCTACGAGCGCAACGTCACGGGCACCGACCCGTCCCTGCCCTTCGCCATCTCGCCCTGGCCGGCGGCCCAGGTCTTCGGCCTCGAGACGATCGCCACGAGTGTGGCGTTCCTCCTGCTCGGGATCGGAGCCGGCCTGTGGCTCTTCGCCCGCCTGCTCGAGCGGGTGGGGCGATATCCCGCTCTCGGCATCGGGGCGGTGGTCGGCGTGTCGCTCCCAGGGGTGGCGCTGGCCGCGGGCTCGCGCCTCGAGCTGCTGCCCTTCGCCGTCAACGCGACCATGCTGCAGGCCGTGCTGGTGCTCTCGGCGATCACGCTGATCGCCGCCTGCGCCACCCTCGTGGGCCAGCCGGCGGGGCTCTCCCAGCGCGCCAAGCTCTACCTGGCGGCGGGCGTGCTGCTCGCGATCCCGCTGCTCGGCGGCCAGGCCATGGCCCGCTTCGACTACTCCTACACACGGGACACCCTGGCCCAGCGCATCATCGACGCCCTCGACGCGTACTACGAGAAGACCGACGGCTACCCGGAGGACCTCTCGGAGCTCGTCACCGAGGGCTACCTCGACGAGATCCCCGAGCCGCGGATCGGCTTCGCCGCGGTGCCCACCCAGGACGGCTTCGTCTACCAGAACTTCGGAACCAGCTACCTGCTCGAGTTCTCGTCGCCGCGCTGGATCCAGTGCGCGTACAACCCGCCCTTCGGCGACGAGGACGACTTCGACGAGGAGGACCTCGAAGAAGGAGAGGACCTGGGCGGCGCCTGGTCGTGCCCGAGCAAGCCGCCGGAGCTCTGGTAGCCTCGAAGCCGATGTCGCAGCCCTCGTTCGTGTCGCCTCGCGTGCTCGCCGAGCGCGCATACCGGGCCCGGCGCATCTCGCAGACCTTCGGGCGCGTCTATCTCGGCACCAAGGCCACCCAGTGGATCGAGGGCCACCTCCGCCCGCCCGACATGGAGCGCCGCTGGGCGCGGCTGCATCGGGACAACGCCCGGGCCGTCTACGACGCAGCCGTGGATCTGCGCGGGCTGATCCTCAAGGGCTGCCAGTTCCTGGGGGCGCGGGCCGACGTGCTGCCCGACGAGTGGGTCGAACGCCTGGGCGCGCTGCAGGACCGGGTGCCCGCCCACCCCTTCCCGGTGGTGCGGCGCACCGTCGAGCGCGAGCTCCGGGCGCCGCTCGAGTCGCTGTTCGCTTCGTTCTCGCGGGAGCCGATCGCGTCGGCGTCCCTGGCCCAGGTGCACGAGGCGACGCTTCGGAACGGCCGGCACGTGGCCGTGAAGGTGCAGTACCCGGAGATCCGGAAGCTCGTTCACGGAGACCTCGCGAACCTGCGCTTCCTCTTCCGCGCCGTCGGGCTCCTGGAACGCGACTTCGATCCCATGCCCCTGATCGACGAGCTCGGCACCTACGTGCCTCTCGAGCTCGACTTCGAGAACGAGGGGCGCAACGCGGAGATCGTGGCGGGACACTTCGCCCATCGCGACGACATCGCCGTGCCCGAGATCGTCTGGGACCTCACCACCCGGCGCGTCCTCGTGATGGAGTTCCAGTCGGGCATCAAGATCGACGACGTCTCTGGCCTGCGTGCGGCAGGGGTGGATCCCGCCCGGGTGGGGGAGCTCCTGACCGAGGCGTTCTGCGAGCAGATCCTGGTGCACGGCTTCTTCCACGCCGATCCGCATCCGGGCAACCTGCTCGTCGATCCCGACGGGCCGCGACTCGTGATGCTCGACTTCGGGCTCACCAAGGATCTTCCCGAGCGCTTCCGCGAGGGCATCCTCGGCTTCGTGGCCTCGCTGGTGCAGGGCGACGTCGACGCCATGGGCCGCGCCCTCCGCGATCTCGGCTTCGAGATGCGCGAGGGCGGAGAGGAGGCGCTTCGCGAGGTGGCCAGCGTGCTGCTGCGCGTGGGCCAGGAGGTGCGCGAGCGCGGACGCCTCGACCCGGAATCCGTTGCCCGCCTGCGCGACGAGATCCCGGCCACCCTGCGGCGCAACAGCCTGGTGCGCGTGCCCCATCACCTGGTGCTGCTCGGCCGTGCCATCGGCCTGCTCTCGGGTGTCACCACGGCGCTCGGCGCGCGCATCGACTGGATCCGCACGGTGATGCCCTACGCCTTCGCGAGCCGCTCCTGAGCGGGCTCGCCCTCGGCCTCGCGGCGTCCGCCCCCGAGAGCGCCGAGGAATGGCCCCGTCTGCTCTCCCTGGCCACGCGCTGCGACCGGCTGGGGCTCCACTCCCTCTGGCTGCCGGAGGGGCACTTCCGGCCCGGCGCGACGCCCTCCCCGCTCCTCGTGCTGTCGGCGGTGGCGGCCCGCACGAAGCAGCTGCGCCTGGCGACCACCTCGGTCCTGGTCTCGATCCACCATCCGCTGCGCATCGCCGGAGAGGTCACGACTCTCGACCGGCTCTCGGGCGGGCGCGTCCTGCTCGGCCTCGGGCGCGGCTTCCAGCCCGCCCTGTTCCGCGCCTTCGACGTCGAGGTCGCGGCCAAGCGCGACCGCTTCGACGAGGCCCTCGACACCATGCTCGAGGTCTGGTCGGGGGAGCCCTTCGAGCTCGACGGCGACTTCCACCAGCGCGTTGGCGAAGGCGCCCTGCGCGCCCGCATGCGACCGGTACAGGAGCCCCACCCGCCCATCGTGGTCGCGGCCTTCGGGCCGAAGGGCCTGCGCCAGGCGGCGCGGCGCGCCCTCCCCTACCTGGCCTCGCCTCTCGAGACCCTCGACGTGCTCGACGAGAACTACGCCCTGTGGCGCGAGCATCTCGAGGCCCGGCCGGACCCGCGCGCTCCCCTCGTCCCGGTGATGCGCAGCGTGTTCGTCGCGAAGGACGACGCGGCCGCGAGCCGGGTCCTCGAGGCGATGGACGCCGAGAGCCGCCGCATGCGCAGCGGGGTGAAGCTCACCAAGGCCCTGGCCCGCGCCGCCGAGGGCCGCACCGAGGACCGCGTGGTGATCGGCACCGCCTCGGCGGTCGCCGACAGCGTCGCCCGCTACCGCGAGCGTCTGGGCATGGACCTGCTGGTGGCGCGAACCGTCGTCGCCGGCGCCAGCGAGAGCGAGTGCACCGAGTCCCTCGAGACCCTGGCGGGAATCGTCGCCGAGGCGGGGTGAGCTAGTCCGCCGCCCCGTCTTCGCGGGTGAAGGTCACGAACGCCATGGCGGGGCGCTTCGAGCTGTCGCGCATCGCGAACTGCATGGTGTCGAGCTTCCAGCCCTTGCCGGTCCACTCGTTCAGGATCGACTCGAGCGACTCGGCGCTCACGTCGCTGGTCTCCACCACCTTGTAGACGAGGTCCAAGGACTCCTCCCGGCCGTCGTTCGGCTCGGCCGTGGCTAGCCGATGCGCCGCGCCACGTCCTTGGCGGCGTAGGTCAGGATCAGGTCGGCTCCCGCGCGCTTGATCGAGACGAGGGCCTCCTCCATGGCGCGCTCGCCGTCGATCCAGCCACGCTCGGCGGCCGCGTGGATCATCGCGTACTCGCCGGAGACGTGATAGGCGGCGAGCGGCACGTCGAACTCGCGCCGCGCGTCGGCCAGGACGTCGAGATAGGCGAGCGCCGGCTTCACCATCAGCATGTCGGCGCCTTCGGCGAGATCGAGTCGCATCTCGCGAAGCGCCTCGCGGCGGTTCGGCGGGTCCATCTGATAGGCGCGGCGATCGCCGAAGGCGGGCGTGCTGTCGGCCGCGTCCCGAAAGGGGCCGTAGTAGGCGCTGGCGAACTTGGCGGCATAGGCCAGGATCGCGACGTCCTCGAAGCCGTTCTCGTCGAGGCCCTGGCGGATCGCGGCGACGCGGCCGTCCATCATGTCCGAGGGCGCCACGATCTGGGCGCCGGCCCGGGCGTGGGAGACGGCGGTCTCGACCAGCCGGCCGACCGACGGATCGTTCATGACGTGCTCGCCGTCGAGCAGGCCGCAGTGCCCGTGGTCGGTGTACTCGCACAGACACACGTCGGTGATGACGATCAGCTCGGGCACCTGATCGCGAACGGCACGGGCCGCCCGCTGCACGATGCCGTCCTCGGCGTCGGCGCCGCTGCCCCGGGCGTCCTTCTGGTCGGGGATGCCGAAGAGGATCACCGCCGGGATGCCGAGATCCCGGACCTCCTTGGCCTCGACCACCAGCTGATCCACCGAGAGCCGGGAGACGCCGGGCATCGAGGCCACCGGCTCGCGCACGCCCGCCCCTTCCACCACGAAGAGCGGCAGGATCAGGTCGTCCTTGCCGACCCGCGTCTCGCGCACCATGGCGCGGAGCGTGTCGGTCCGGCGCAGCCGTCGCATGCGGGTGTCGGGAAAGCTCATGGATCCACTCCCTTCATCGGTCGGCCGCCCCCCTATCCGGAGTCGTCGGAGCCGGAGCCGTCGGAGCCGGCGCCAGGGCGAGCAGGAGCGCGCTGGTCTCGGCCCGGGCCGG
>JASJCN010000088.1 GCA_030065975.1 Myxococcota bacterium | reverse complement strand
TGGTTCACCGACGCTCCACCGGAGTTCATCCGATCGTCACGAACGCGCCACGCGGGGGTCGCGCCCCGAGCGGGCGGGGCCGCGACGCCCGGGAACGGGCGCTACCGACCCTCCGCGGGCCGAGCGATCAGAAGCTGTAGGTGAGCGTGAACTTGTAGTCGCGGCCGTTCTTGACCGAGCGCTCCGCGACCGTTCCGACCGTGACGTCGGGGTCGTAGATGATGCGCCGCGTGCTGTCGGTGAGGTTCTTGATCCGGAACTTGAAGCTGAGGCTCCCGTTCAGCCATTCCGGATCCCACTCCTGGCTCAGGACCAGATCGAGGGTGTGGAAGGAATCCACGTAGCGGTCGATGGAGATGTCGCGGACGATGCCGTTGGGCTGGATGAAGGTCGGACCGCCCGCAGCGTCGAGCACGTCGCTGATCGCGAAGAAGGCCAGCGTGGCCTTGGTTCCCCAGCCCTCGTGGTCGAAGCTGATGTCCGCGTTGGCGATCCACTCGGGCTGCCCGAAGAGGCGCCGCTTGTCCGAGAGGCCGGTCGAGAGCGCGCCGTCGCCGCTTCGCGCGCAGAGCGGATCCGACGCAGCACAGGTGGCGAAGAAGCGTGAGGCGCGGTCGATCTCGCCCTGCGTTCGCTTCACCTCCGCATCGATGTAGGTGAAGTTGCCGCCCACGGAGATGTACTCGACGAGCGGAATCCGGAAGCGGTCGAAGCCTCCGGGCACGCCCAGGTCGGTGAGCCAGCTCCAGTCGCCGAGGAAGCCCAGGTTCTTGCGCGCCTCGACCTCGATGCCCCAGAGCGAGGCGTCGTTAGGGTTGTTGAAGAAGGTGCGGAACTGCGACGCGGCCGAGAGGCTGAAGTCGGAGGGGTCGCGCAGGATGATGCTCTCGATGGGCTTCTCGATGTCCTTGTAGAAGCCGCTGGCGGCGATCAGGTCGCCCTCGCCCCACACGTACTCGAGACGCAGGTCGTAGCTCTGCACCTCGGACAGCTGAAGGAGCGGGTTCCCGACCGTGAGGTCGTTCGTGCCCGGCGCAACCGATACGTAGTAACCGAGCTCCCGAAAGGACGGCCGCGCGATGGTCTCGGAGTAGGCCCCCCGCAGAGTCAGGCCTTCGATGGGGCGGAACGTGAAGGCAGCGGACGGAAGGATCTTGTCCTCGTCGATCACCCCGTTGAGGAGCGACTCGAGGGACTCTCGATCGAAGAAGTCGACGCAAACGGCACCCTCGTCGGGCTCCGTCACGCCCGCAGGCAAGGCGCCTCCCAGACACTCCCCGACGGGAACCGGGATTCCCAGTAGCTGGTCGTTGAAGACGGTGCCGGGGATCGGGAAGTCGCTCGTCTCGTTGGTGGGTGCGCCGTTGAAGAGGATTCGCTCTCGGGGGTTGTCCAGGCGATCGAAGAAGAGGTACCGGGACGGGAACAGGAGAGGTCCGCCAAGCTGGCCGCCCTCTCCGAAGGGATCGTTGAGGGACTCGATGAAGATGTCCTCGAAGCGGAATCCGCCGAGGAGGTCGAGCTGCTCCCACAACTCGAGCTTGCCTTTGAGATAGTAGGCATCGATCTTTCGGGTCGACTCGTTCTCGGTCAGCGCGAGGTTCGCGAGCCGGCCATCCGCGCCCACCGCAAGCCCGTCGAACGCCGTGACTCCGAGGTCGAGTGGCGTGTTCTCGGGCGAGATGCAGAAGCCGTCGGAGATGGTCCCGAAGCAGTTCGGCTCGTCTCGCGTGATGTCCCGATCGACGGCCTGCAGGAACGCAGACTCGACCTCTCGATCGGCGCGCTCGTGCCACACGCCCGCGTACGCCGTGAACACGGACCACTGCGAGAACTCGAACTCCCAGTCGAGGTCGAAGCGCGTGAACCGCGACCTCTCGGAGATGAGGTTGCTGCTGATCAGCTGGTCGCCGCCGTCGATGAAGGTTCCCGGCCCGAGCTCTGCGATCGTCGGAGCGCGGCTGATCGGCCCTGCCTCGGGGAAGATCTGATCTGGAGTGACGCGATGCACGCCCTCCGGACAGGCGAAGATGTCCTGCTGGGCGAAGCCACAGGGCTCGTAGAAGTAGAAGAGCCCGAGACCCACCTCATCCTGGGTGGTCCGCGCCCAGTTCGTGGCCCAGCTGAAGTGGAGGCCCGGGATTCCGTAGTCGAAGTCGTGGTCGCCATTGATCTGGTAGATCTTCAGCTCACGGTCTCGACGGAATGAGAGGCTCTCGAAGAACGACGCCGCAGCGACGGTTCCCGCATCGGAGAACGGGGCCCCGGTCGCTTGCGATCGGAGTCGGTTCAGGATCGGCGAGCCGAGCGTCGCGACGTCGAAGCCCGGGTTGTTCTCGGGCGTCTCCGTGTCGACCGCTCCCGTCAGCTGCTCGATGAAGAAGGAGCGATAGTCCAGGCCCGGCAAGAAGCCGTTCTCGAACAGCTCGATCGTCTCTTCCTGCACGTCCGTGAAGAACATCGAGGCGTCGATGCGGTGGAATCCCTCGGGATCCAGATCCATGCCCAGGCCCGTGTACGCAGTCAGCCGCTCCGTTCGCCTGCTCGACGTGAACTCGAAGAGGCCGTCGGACAAATTCAGCTCACCGAGTGCCAGGTCACCCGAGGACAGCAGCTGATCCGCCGTCTGGGCGAAGCAAGGCAGTGCGGGATCGAAGATGCAGGCTGGAAAGTTCTCGTCGATCCGAACCTGCCCACCGGGCTCCACCCGAGCGGGCCTCGGCTCGAGATCCTCCTGGAACCCGAACGCCGTGTCGTAGTCGATCTCCTTTGCTCCGACGAACTTCCAACGGAACTCGCGGTCCGCGAACTTCTTGCGGCCAGCGAACGTGGCGACGTAGTCGCTCTCCAGGATGTCGGCGAGATCGTCGTACCAGTCGCCGGTCTTGTCGTCTTCCTTGCCTACGGGGTTCCCGTCGATGAATCGGAACCCGAACTCCTTGCGCAGGAAATCGAGGTCCGCGTGGGGACCCACGCCCTCGAAGATCTTGTCGGGGTTGGTGTCGCCGTCGAAGCGGAGGAAGCGATCTTCAGCATTCGTGTTGATGCCCGTCCCAGCCTTCAAGCTGAAGACGATCTCCTCCGGGTAGTCGTGGGTGACGATGTCGATCGCTCCGCCGGAGGAGTTGCTCGCGAGGTCCGGCGCGAAGGTCTTCGCCACGACCAGGTTGCTCACCACCTCGGAGGGGAAGAGGTCGAGCTGGACGGACTGGCGGTCGGGGTCCGGGCTCGGAACGGGCGCGCCGTTGTAGGTGGTGCTGTTGTAGCGGTCCTCGAGGCCGCGGATCACCGCGAACTGCCCTTCCTGGATCGTCACGCCCACCACGCGCTCCAGGGCCTCGGCGACGTCTCCCGCGCTGAACTTCGAGAAGTCCTTGGCGCTGAAGGTGTTGACCTGCTCGTCGGCCTCGAGGCGGAAGTCGAGGCCGAGAGCCTGCTCCTCGACCGTCGAGGCTTCGACCACGAAGGCCTCGAGCTCGAGGATCTCGCTGCCCCCCTGGGCGAGCGGGGGCAAGGGGAAGTCGGCGCGGTTCACCGTCCCGGCCGCGACCTCGAAGTTGGTCATGGTCGAGGCGCGGTAGCCGTCCTTGGTGAAGCTCACGTCGTAGTTGCCGGCTGCCGCGGCCGAGAACTCGAACTCGCCCTCGTCGCCGCTCACGACGCCCTGCTGGCGCCGAGCCGGCTGGCCCTCGAGCTTGGGCCCGATCAGGATCACCCGGACGCCCGTGACGGGCTCCCCACTGTCGCGGTCGAAGATCTGGCCGCGCACGATCCCGCTGTCACCCGATGCGGGCGGTGCCTCCTGGCCGGAGGCCGGAAGGACGGCGACGACGAGCGCCACCGACAGCAGGACGACGAGCCGGGCCACGCTCGCGCGGGCCCGGATCCGGATGCTCACCGGGTCACCTCCTCCACGCGCGCGAGGAAGCGCGCCACGCGGGGCTCGTTCTTGATCTCGAGGGCCGAGCGCAGGAGCTGCGCCGCCTCGGGGTACTTGCGCTGGGTCACGCGGATCTGGGCCTGCTTCAGGAGCGCGCTGTGCTCGAAGTCCTCGAGACGCCCTGCCCGCTCGAGCATCAGGAGCGCGCGCTCGTCGTCCCCGGCGGCCCGGTGATGATCGGCGAGCGCCAGCAGCGCCTTGCCCTGGGTGCCGTCGCGGGAGACGATGGTCTCGTACAGCTTGGCGGCCTCGCCCGCCTTTCCCTGCCCCTTGGCCACGGCCGCCCGCAGGGTCAGCACGCGGATCTCGTCCTCGGAGGAGAGCTCCGGGTACTGCCGGGAGATCACGTTCAGGACGTCCTTGGCGTCCGACCAGGACTGCGTCCGCACCAGCAGGTCCGCGGCCCGGACGGCCGTCTTGAATTCGGTGGCCTTCTCGTCTTTCTCGATCACGTCGAGGTAGGCGCTCTTGGCCAGCTCGGGGATCCCCTCGTTCATGTAGATGTCGCCCAGCAGGACGAGCGCCGAGGGCTTGGCGCCACCCATCAGGCGCACGGCCTCCAGGTTGGCGATCGCGCGGTCCGGCTGCTCCCGGCCCAGGTAGGCGTTGGCCTGCAGGAGCCACAGATTGGCGTCGTCGGGATCCCGCGCGATCAGCGAGTCGAAGAGTGCGACGGCCTCGCGGTACTGCTCGGTCGCGAGCAGGGCGCGCGCCAGGCCGAGCTGCCAGTCCATGGAGTTCGGCTCCTGGAGGATGGCGTTGCGATAGGCCTCTTCGGCGGCCAGCTGGTTCTCGATGCTGGCGTAGCAGTAGCCGAGCAGGCCGTAGTTGCGGCCGTCCCGCTCGCCGAGCTCGACGGCGCGGGTGAGATGCGGGAGCGCGTCGCCACAGCGGGTCTCCTGGACCAGCAGGAGCGCCAGGTTCTTGTGGGCCCTTCGGAAGTCCGGGAACTTCTTCAGCGCCCGGCGGTAGGCGCGGATCGCGGACTCGGTCTCGCCGTTCTGGAACTGCAGGTTCGCGTACGCGTAGTCGAGCGCCGCGCTGGTGTCGCGGCCGATCGCCTGGCGGAGCCGCTCGCTCGCGGCCTTCGGGTCGTCGCCCATCAGCCCGAGGGCCTCGGTGAGCGCCGGCCGCTCGATCTCGGGGAGCTGGGGCTCGAGGTCGCTCAGCGTCCCGTAGCTCCCGAAGAAGCGCTTCCGCCACTCGGGATCGTCGAGGATCGTCTCACCCCGCCAGGGCGTGTCGGACGCCTGAGCCAGCGCAGGAGCAGCCATCCCGAGCCAGAGCGACGCGGCGACGAGGGCGAGGTGAGCGGTTCGGAGTCTCGGCATCTAGTTGATCCTGATGGGGATGGGGAAGCGGGCCTGGGCGCGAACGGGCTTGCCCTGCTGGGTGGGCGGCGTGAAGCGCCACCCGCGCACCTGGGACACCACGAGATCGTTGAAGCGCGGCAGGCTCGACGACTCGATCTGCGCGTCGAGGACGGCGCCGTCCTTGCTGATCTGCAGCAAGAGGACGATCCGCCCGTTCACCGGCTGCTTGCGGAGTCGGTTGGGAATGTTGAGCTGCGTCGCGCCCACCGGCCGCGGCACCTGATCGAGGCTCGAGAAGTCGACGAAGTCCTCGCTTGCGAGACCCGCGGTGGGATTGAAGGCCGCCAGGGAGAAGTCTCCAGCCAGGTTTCCGGCGCCGGGGTTCAGCGCGAGGTCGAGCTGATCCAGCGAGAGCTGCGGCGGCTCCTCCTCGATCTCGGGCGGCTCCTCCGGGGGCGGCGGCTCCTCCTCCTCCACCTGCTCGATCTCGGGCGCCTTGAAGGCGATCGCCTCCTCCGCGAGCCGCTCGTCGGGCGCGTCCACGTCCCCGATCAGCTGGGCCACCGCCATCAGCACGAACAGCGCGAACGCGAACGCCGCGCCGAAGACGAAGCTTCGGGCGTTCTCGCCGCGGGGCTCGGGGATGCGAAAGGCCTTGGGGGAGGGCATGGAGGGTCAGTCGTCGAGGGTCGAGATGCTGATCTTCTTCGCGCCGGCGTTCTTGGCGGCGCTCCAGAGGTCGGAGAACACGCCGTGGTCGGCGCGGGAATCGGCCTGGATGATCACCGGGAGATCCGCCTTGTTGAGCAGCTGCTTGATGCGCGCCCCGGCCCCGGCGACGCCCACCTCCTTGCCGCCGTAGACGACCTTCCCCTCCGGTGAGATGGCGACCAGGATGCTGTTCTTCTCGAGGTCCTGATCGAGCACGGCGTCCGGCCGGATGATCTCGATCCCCGGCTCCTCCACGAACACCGTCGTCACGATGAAGAAGATCAGCAGGATGAAGATGCAGTCGATCATCGGAGAGAGATCGATCTCGGTCTCGCGGTCGGCTTCGTCGAGTACGCTTCTTCTGGGCATCGTGGTCGATCAGTTGTAGGTCGAGAAGGTGAGCTTCTCGGCCCCGCCGCGTCGCGCCGCGTCCCACACCGAGACGAAGACGCCGTGGCTCGAGAGCTCGTGCGCACGCACCATCACGGGCGCCTCGCCGCCGTTCACGTTGTTGCGGACGCGCCGCGCGATGTCGCCGAGCCCGATCTCGCGCCCGTCGAAGAGGATCTTGTCCTGGGCCGTGATCTCGAGCGTGATGTTCTCGCTCTCCTCGGGAGACGCCGAGGCGGTGGCATCGGGCTTGTTGACCTGGATGCCTTCCTCTTCCACGAAGACCGTGGTCACGATGAAGAAGATCAGCAGGATGAAGATGCAGTCGATCATCGGCGACAGGTTGATCGCCGCGCCCTCGTCCTCGTCCGCCAGGGTTCTGCGGGCCATGCTCAGTGCGCTCCAGCAGACCGGCCTTCGCCGGGCAGGAAGTCGATGTGGCTCAGCGTCAGGCTCTCGAGCCGCGCGAGCTGCGCCTCGAGCGCGTGGCGCTGGCGCTGGATGATCATCACCACGAAGAGCCCGGGCAGCGCAATGGCGAGGCCCGTCTGCGTCGTGACCAGCGCTTCGGAGATGCCTCCGGCGATCACGCCGGCCGTCTCCTCGCCGGCACTGCTCGAGATGCCGAGAAAGGTGCGGAGCATTCCCATGACGGTGCCGAGCAGGCCCATCAGGGGCGCCGCGGAGACCAGCGTCGCCACGAACTTCGCACGACGATCGACGAGGGCGAGGGTCACGAGGCGGATCTCGTCGAAGCGGTTGCGCACCTCCTCCACGGAGTCGACGTCGGTCTGCGTGTAGCGGACGATGTCGGCGACCCGGCCCTCGGCGCGCTCGGGCGTCCGCACCCAGTCCCACCAGTTCATCTCGGAGCGGGGATCGAGGCCGACGCGGCGCACGTAGAAGATCAGCTGGAACGCCTGGCTGTAGAGCAGAACGGCCAGGATGAAGAGCGGCGGCATCACGGCGCCGCCGCTGCGCCAGATCGAGACGACCGCGTCCCAGGTGGCCCCGAACCCCTCCACGGCCTAGGCCCCCGCTTCCTGCTGCTCGCGGATCGAGCCGACCCCGGATACGAACGCCACCGAGAGCTGCTCGAGCGTCGTGAGCTTGCGCTTCGCCATGCGCGAGAGCAGACCGTGCAGGATCAGCGTCGGGATCGCGACGATGAGACCCATGGCCGTGGTGACCAGGGCCTCGGAGATGCCGGAGGAGAGGTTCCGCGCGTCGCCGGTGCCGAAGATCGTGATCAGCTGGAAGGTCTCGATCATGCCGCTCACGGTGCCGAGCAGGCCGAGCAGCGGCGACGCGCCCGCCGTGATGGCGAGGAAGGGCAGGAAGCGCTCGAGGGTCGGGCGCACCTTCAGGATCTTCTCGAAGAGCAGCTCCTCGAGAACGCCCCGCTGCTGGCTCGCGTTCTCGACGCCGGTGCTCAGCATCTCGCCGGCGGCGCCGGGGACGCCCTCGGCCTTCTGCGCCGCCGCCGCCGTGTCGCCTTTGGCGAGGTCGCCGAGGATCTCGTCGACCTTCTCGGGATCGCCGGTGCTGAAGCCGAGGATCTCGAAGAGCTTGAACAGGGTCAGAAGCAGGGCGGCCGCGCCCAGGCCCAGGATGATGTTGCCCACGAAGCCGCCGTCCTCGACGTACTGGCCCAGGGTCTTCTCGGCGCGCACCTTCTTGATCGCCTTGCCCAGGGTCGCGTCGAAGGGCAGCGCGCCGCTGCCGCCGGCGGCCGCGGCGGCGATGCCCCCCTCGAATCCGGGAGGCAGCGTGACGACCACGGGGTCGGCGGCGTTGGCCTGGTTCTCGGCGAGCCCGACCGCGGTGCCGTCGTCGCTCGCGTAGAAGACCGTCGGGCCCATCGCGACGAAGGTGCCCTTCGTGAGCAGCCCGTCGGCGCTCAAGGCCTCGCCCGGGAAGGCGTGGCCGCCGAGCTGCGCGTTCAGGCGGTCGAGTGCGGCCTGTACCACGGCGACCTGGAGCGCCCGGCGCTCCTCGAGCGCGAGGGTGGCGTCCTTGTCCGCGAGCTTCGCCGCCGTCGTGCGCTCCTCGAACTCGGGCAGCTCGCTGATGTGGAGCCGCCCCTCGAAGTTGCGCACGAACTCGTTCATGCGGCTGTCGACGAAGTCGTCCTGATCCTTCAGCGACTTGACCTGGCTCTCGAGCTTCGAGAGGGCGAGGTCGCCGTCGTCGCGGGCCTTGAAGAGCTTCTCCCAGGTGCGACGCAGGGAGAGCACCTCGTTCTCGAGCTTCGAGATCTCCTTCGAGAGCGGGATCTTCTCGCCGGCGATCCGGTCGCGCAGCTGGTCGAGCTCGCGAAGCGACGCCTTTAGCTTCGCGTCGATGTCGGAGTTCGCCTCCTGGAACGAGCGCGCGAGCGCGGGCGAGCTCGAGAGGCTCACCAGCAGCAGGAAGAGAGCGACGCGTGCGACGGACGGGCTGGGGGTGTGCATGGGGGTCGTCATCCGGGCTACTGGGCGGCGGCGCCGAGCTGCACGGGCAGCTCGATGAACTCGATCGCGTCGGTGTTGCCCTCGTAGATGTCGAGCAGCAGCTCCGCGTCGGCCGTGAGCGAGGAGTCGTTCTCGAAGACCCAGCCGTCGGGCCCCGGCCGCGCGATGCCGGCCGCGCGGCCCTGCGCCGCGGCGTAGACCGCCTGGCCCAGGCCCCAGTAGAGGGTGCGGATCGCGACCCGCTGGTCGCCCTCCACGACGGCCCGCGTCTCGCCCACCAGGTGGGCGTTGGCGTTGAACTGCTCGGCCTGCGACAGGACACCCAGCACGTTGACGAGGCGCTGGCCGAGCGGAGTCTCGGCGCCCTCCGGATCCTCGGGAATCTGTGCCACGAGCGGCTCGATCTTCGCGGTGAGCGGCGCCGGCAGGCGCGCGACCAACGCCAGCGTCCCCTGCTCGAGCTCGGCGATCTGCGCCTCGAGCGTCCGGTTGGCGCGCTGGAACTCCCCTCGCTCGAGCAGCAGGTCGCGCCGGGCGTCCTCGGACTCGGTCGTGGCCTGCTCGGCCGTGGCGATCTTCTCCGAGAGCTCCTTCTTCTGCTGGGTCAGGAGCCGTCGGGTGTCGCGCAGGGTCTCCTTGTCGGCCTGCCAGCCGGTGCGCTCCTCGGAGATGATGCGCCGGGTCTCGACCCACTTCTCGAGCTTGGTGCGGAAGCCGTCGACCTCGCCTTCCGACGACGCCCCAGTCGGCGACATGACGAAGAGGGCCACGGCGAGCGAGCCGAGGCGCAGCCAGCGCTTACGGCGGAGCGAGTGGGGGCTGTCGGGCAAGGGGGCCTCCTGGCGAGGGAGCGCCCACGAGGGCGAGGTGCGCGCGAGAGGTCCAATGCTCGCAGCGTGCCCCGCCCTCACGGAGCGCACGGAAAAGGGGCGCACAGGGAAACGTCCATAACAACTGGCGCAGGTCGACCGCAGGGGAGCGGCCGCGCACGCCACGCAATCGTCACCGGGGCGCCCACGTTCGCCCTCATTCCGTCGAAGTACGCTCATGAACCCTGCTCGATGTCGATCTGGATGGGGAGCCGGGCGGTGGCGCGAGTCGGCTCCCCGTTGCGAAGCGGCGGCGTGAAGCGCCAGCGGCGCACCTGGCTGACCACGTAGGGCAGGTGTTCGGGGAGGTCGGAGGCATCGACCTTCACGGCGAGCACCCTGCCCCTCTCGCTGATCCGCAAGCGCAGCACGATCTCGCCCTCGGCCGGCCGGCCCCGCAGACGCGCGGGGAAGCGGAAGCCCGCCGCGTCGATGGGTCGCGGTGGACGGTCGAGCTCGACGATCTCGTGGGCCGCGGCCGTCTCGAACGCACGCGCCCGCGCGACGGCGAGCCGCAGCTCGCGGGCATGGGCAGCGCGCTCGACGCCGGCTTGGGCGTCGCGTCCGTCGGCGCGGGCGAGCAGGGTCTCGGCCCGGGACGCGGCACAACGGCCGCCCTCGCAGAAGACCTGCTGCAGGGCATCGGCCGCGAGGCGCGAAGCGGGAGCCGGAGCCCGCCCGTCGGTGGACACCGAGAGCGTGGCGATGGCGACGCGCGGCGCCTCGGCGGGCGCGACCCCGACGAACCACTGGTACTTCCCGGCTGGATCGGTCCCGCTCAGGCTGCCGGTCTTTCCCGCGACGCGAACCGGGCCGAGTCGCCGTTCGCCATTCGCCCGGAAGAAGCCGCGCCGCGCCGTGCCCTGCTCCGTCACGTCGACCAGCAGCCCGCGAAGATCCGCACTCAGCTCCTCCGACCAGACCCGACGCGACGCCTCCCGAGGCGGCAGCGCGAGCGGGTCACCCTCGGCGTCCCGAACCCGCGCGATCCAGCGCGGCGTCACCAGCTCGCCGGTGGCCAGGGCCCCGGCGAGGCGAACGGCGCCCAGCGGCGTCACGTAGGAGCCGGCCATGCCCGAGCCCAGGTGGGCGAGGGCCAGGCGGCTGCGAGGCGCGACCAGCTCCCCGGCCGGGTGGCCGGCGGCCGCCTCCAGGAAGCCCACCGTCTCGATCTCCTGCAGAAGGGCCTCGGAGCCCAGGTCGCGGACGGCGTAGCGCCCGAAGCACTGGTTGTTGGAGAGCGCGAGCGCGCGGGAGAAGCTGTGGCGGCGGGCGTCGTCGGGCGCCTCTTCGAGGCCGTCCAGCGGGAGCTCCCAAGGGCTCCCGACGTAGCCACAGGAGCGGCGCGCCAGCTCGGGCGCCGTGCGCAGGACGGCCGCCGCGGTCACGATCTTCATCAAGGAGGCGGTGGGATAGGCGCGGGCTGCCGGCAGCGTCTCGGGGTCGGTCGAGACGAAGGCCAGGAGGTTCCCGGTCCGCGTGTCCATCAGGATCACGTGGGCCAGGTCCGCGTCGCGCTCGAGCAGCTGCCGTCGGATCGCGAGCTCGAGCTCGGGATCGAGCGTGTACTCGACGGACGAGCCGTCCAGGGAGTGCTCGAGCCAGGAGGCGCCGTACTCGGCGAGCACCGGCTCGGCGGGAGCGTCGCGTCGCGCACCGGGCGGGAGCTGCTCCATCAGGGCCGGCGACGCGACCTCGAGCGCCGGGGCCTCCTCGGCTGGTGCCGGGGCGGAGAGGCCGCAGAGCCCGATGCACAGGACCGCCGCGAGCCGCGTCCACGGGTCGGCGGGGGAGCGCCTGCGTTGCCAGCGATGCCGCCAGCCATAGCGGAAGGGTGCCATGCGGGCCTCTAGAGCTCGGGCCGGTCGACCTCGTGGCGGAACACGTACAAGACCATCTCGCGCTCTCGAATCTCTTCGGGCGACTCGTCGTCCGGCTGGGTCACCTGGACGTCGCGCCCGTACGCGGAGCCCACGATCGGGATCTTGAGCACGTGGGTCTCGGCGTCCTTGGGGCTGGCCTTGCGGTGGCGAGCGATGGCCAGGTCGACGGCCTGGACGTCCAGCAGCCGGTGCTCGTAGGTCAGCCCGTCGCTTCGCGTGGTGGCGAGATTCAACAGGTAGGGAAGCTCGACCAGGGAGAAGGAGTGGTACTTCTCGCCGCTCCCGATCTCGAGCAGCTTGAAGATGCGGAAGTCCAGCATCCGGAAGGTCGTGCCCTTCGGCTCGACGTCGACCGCGAAGAGGTCGAACACCCAGAAGCCGATCCGGAAGGTGCGGCCCTTGCCGTCCGCACCGAAGTCCTCGTCGTCGTTCGAGCCGAACTCGTCCTCGAAGGCATCGTCCTCGAAGCCGTCGGAGAACTCGTCCGTCGTCGGCTCGGAGACGGCCTCAGGGGCGGGCTGCTCGACTCCCTCGTCCTGGGCCAGGCCGGGGGTGGCAATCCAGAGCAGGGCGGCCGCGAGCAGCGCGCGGCCGAGGATCGCGTTGCAGGAAGCTCTCACGCCTTGCCTCGTCTTCGCCGGCGCTCGGGGGGCCGGGCAGGGGGTGCGCGCGCCGTTCGGACGCAGGCCGCCCACCTGGACGAGGGCGCGAACCGCGCAGTCGGAGAGCACGCGGCGCGCAAGATAGGGACCCGAACTCGACGAACGAGACTCGCCACGTGAAGCTCGCGTGGCGTGAATGTGAGCCTTCCTCCACGCTTTCTTCGCATTCGGGCCTCGATGCGAATAGCGCCTAGGCTTTGGCCCGAGCCCGCGTGGGCACAAGCGCGCGTACAGCCGGGTCCGGGTCGCGCCGATGAGCATCCACTCTGGACACCGCCTACCCAGCAGGAAGATCCGTGGCCCGAACGACTCGACCCGTCCCGACTTGCGTGCTCATCGCCGTGGCTGTCGCGCTCTGTGCGATGAGCGGCACGGCCGAAGAGATCCATCTCCGGCCGGACTTCGCGCCGGGCGACTCCTACCAGCTCAACCTGTCGGCCATCACGGACACGGCCGCCTTCTCCCAGCGGGGCGATCGGAACTCCTACTCCGAGGCCGTGAAGCTCGACTATCGCGCTCGCGTGCTCGTCCTGTCGGTGGACGCGCGGGGCTTCCCGACCCGGGAGCGCCACCACGACGTGCGCCTCGGCTTCGTGCGCCCGGACGAGTCGGGCCAGCTGTTCGGCTCGGGAACCTCCTTCGAGGTGCGGCGCACGGACGGGGGCGGCATCGGCGTCTTCGCGAACGGGCGCCGGATCGAGCGCGGCGTCGAGAAGGTCGTGGTGAACCTGCTGAAGGACCAGTTCGAGCTCGGAGGCGCCCCCGCGCTGATCGAGCCCGGACGCCCCGTGGCGCTCGGAGAGCAGTGGGAGCTCGACCGCGAGCGGGCGAAGCGGCTGCTCCAGGCCGGGGGGGTCCGCGTGGTCGAGATGGGCGGCCCCGCCACGGCCGAGCTTCGCCTCGCCGACCCGCCGCGCGACGGCGAGCCCGGCACCGATTCGGACTGGGTGGTGCGCTACCGCATCCCAGCCGACTGGGTGCGGCTCAGCGAGATGCCCGAGGGCAGCCGGGCCTCCTCGAGCGAGGCCGTGCTGGAGGGCGAGATCCGGCTGACCCCCGGGCGCAGCACGCTGGTCTCGCACAGCTCCCACCTGCGCATGAAGATGGCGGGCGTGGCTGGCCAGGGGGGCTCCCATCTGAACGTGCCCTGGCGGCTCGAGACGACCAAGCGGAACGTCCAGTACACGACGCCGCTCGACCCGGTTCCGGCCTCCCTGGGGAGCCCATCGCCCTAGAGGTAGGCAAGGTGGGTTCCGGCTAGCCTCCGTCCGAGGGACCTCGAGGGACGGGATCGATCGAGATGGCAGGCCGAACCACCACCATTCTGGGCGCGGGCCTCGCGCTCTCGGCCGCCGCCGCGATCGGCGGATGGGCGGGCTGGGAGGCGCGCAGCCCGGTCCCGGTGGTGCGCGAGGCGCCCGGCGGGGGCGGCCCTTCCGAGGCCCAGATCGCCGCTCTCGAAGACCGGCTCGACGTCGAGGCCAGCAGCCGGATGGAGCTTGCGACCCGGCTCGCCGCCATCGAGGAGCGCCTGGCCGGGCTCGAGCGGGACGGCGTGGCGATCGCCGCGGCTCCGCAGGATGCCGAGCCCGACCTCACGGAGGCCCACTCCGTAGCCCCTGGCCCGCCCGGAACCGGCGGCCCGGGCTGGATGGGAGGCCGGGTCGACGTCGAGACCCTGGTTGCGGCGGGGTTCCCTCGCGGCAAGGCCGAGGACGCCCGGCGGCTCCTGGACCAGATCGATCTCGAGCGCCTGTATCTGCGTGATCGCGCCACCCGCGAAGGCTGGGTCGACGAGCCGCGCTTCACCGAGGAGTCCCGCGCCCTGGGCAACGGGCTCGGCGACATCCGCAGCGAGTACGGCGACGAGCTCTACGACTGGGTGCTCTTCGCGAGCGGCCGCCCGAACCGGGTGGTGGTCGACGACGTGATGGCCGGCTCGGCTGCGGCCGAGGCGGGGCTGCAGGCCGGAGACGTCGTCCGCAGCTACGACGGCGACTCGCTGTTCCGACCGCGCGAGCTGCGAGACGCCACCCAGGCGGGCCGCGCGGGTGAGAGCATCGCCATCGAGGTGGAGCGCGACGGATCGGTCGAGCGCCTGTTCATTCCGCGCGGCCCGCTCGGCGTGCGCATCCGCCCCGACCGCCAGGAGCCGGCACCCGCGGGCTGATCCGCGTCCCAGCCGCCGATACCCGAGGGCTGATCCGCGTCCCAGGCGCCGACGGGGCCTTGCCGCGCCCGGCGCGCCGCGCCACGCTGGCGCCATGCCGCTCCTCGACTTCGCGATCTTCGACGCCGACAACCACTACTACGAGGCCGAGGACGCCTTCATCCGGCACCTCGAGCCCGCCATGCACAAGCGCTGCATGCAGTGGGCCGAGATCGACGGGCGAAAGCGGCTGCTGGTGGGCGGCACGGTGAACCGCTTCATCCCGAACCCCACCTTCGACCCGGTGGCCCGGCCCGGCTGCCTCGACGAGTACTTCCAGGGCAAGAACCCGGGCGGCCAGTCGATCCGCGAGGCCTTCGGCGAGCTCGAGCCGATCCACCGCGAGTACCGCGATCGCGACGCCCGCCTCGAGGTGATGGACGAGCAGGGCGTCCACGGCGCGTTCTTCTTCCCGACCCTCGGCGTGGGAATGGAGGAGGCGCTCAGCGCCGATCCCGAGGCCGTGGTCGCCGCCTTCCGGGCCTTCAACCGCTGGCTCCACGAGGACTGGGGCTTCGCCTACCAGGAGCGCATCTTCGCCGCGCCCTACCTGACCCTGGTGGATCCACTGGCCGCCGTGGAGGAGCTCGAGTGGGTGCTCGCCCACGACGCCCGGGTGATCGTGATGCGCCCCGCTCCGGTGCGGACGCCCGAGCGCAACCGCTCGCCGGCCGACCCCGTCTACGAACCCTTCTGGGCGCGCGTCAACGAGGCGGGGATCAGCGTGGCCTTCCACGGCGGCGACTCGGGCTACGGCCGCTACTGGGCCGACTGGGGCGAGGGCGGCAGCGTCCAGTCCTTCCGGAACTCGCCGTTCACCTCGATCGTGGGCGGCACCCGGGCCCCCTTCGACCTGTTGGCCGCCCTGCTCTCCCAGGGTCTCTTCGAGCGCTTCCCGAACCTCCGCATGGCGTCGGTCGAGATGGGCTCCAACTGGGTGCCCTGGCTGATCCAGAGCCTGCGCCGGGCGCATGGAATCAACCCGAAGGCGTTTTCTGAGGATCCGGTCGCAACCCTGCGAAGGCACGTGTGGATCTCGCCCTTCCACGAAGACGACGTCGACCTGCTGAAGGACCTGCTCGGCGCCGAGAACCTGCTGATGGGATCGGACTGGCCCCACGCCGAAGGGCTGGCCCGGCCGACCGACACTCTGCGCGAGCTCGGCGGGTTCAGCGAGACGGAGATCCGGCAGGTGATGCGCGACAACGCCGAGGCCCTGGTCGAGCGGAGGCCGTCCTGATCCCGCGCCCCCGGGGGTGCCGAGCGCGCGAATCGTGGTAATTTTTCCCACACCCTCATGAGCGCACGGCCCGACCCCGACGCCTCCCCGGGTGCTTCTCCCGCCCTGCGGGCTGCCCTGCGGCGCCTGCTGCGACCTCTCGTGCGCCTGCTGCTCGGCCAGCGGGTGAGCCACCCGGAGCTCTCGGCCCTGCTCCGCGAGCTGTACGTCGAGGTGGCCGACCGCGAGTTCACGATCCCCGGGCGCAGCCAGACGACCACCCGGGTCAGCCTGCTGACCGGCGTGCATCGCAAGGAGGTGAAGCGCCTGCGCGAGGACCCGCCCGCCCCGGACGCGCCGCCCGTCCGCGCTCCGCTCGGCGCACAGATCATCGCGCGCTGGACGAGCGAGAAGCCCTGGGCCGACGCCCGCGGACGCGCCCTCCCCCTGCCTCGGTTGGGCGACGCGCCCTCGTTCGAGGCGCTCGTCGCGGGGCTCAGCACCGACATGCGGCCGCGCACGGTGCTCGACGAGTGGATCCGAACGGGAGTGGTCGAGCTCGACGAGGAGGACCGCGTGCACCTGCGAAGCGACGCCTTCGTGCCGCGCGAGGACTTCGACGAGCAGGTCTTCTTCTTCGGACGCAACCTGCGCGACCACGTCGCGGCCGGCGCCTTCAACCTTGAGGGCGGCGAGCCGCCCTACCCCGAGCGCGCCGTCTACTACGGCGGCCTGTCCGAGGCCTCGGCCGAGAAGCTCCGCGAGCTCGCCGCCGAGCGCGGCATGGACGTGCTGCGGGAGCTGAACCGCAAGGCACGGGGCTTCCAGCGCCGGGACGAGAAGCGCGACGAGCCGAAGCAGCGCATGAGCTTCGGCCTCTACTTCTACCGCGAGCCGGAGGCCGACGAGGACGAGGGGAGCGGCGCGCGGTGATCGCGCGGCCCCTGCTGCGGGCTCTCGCCCTGCTGCTCGCGCTCGCGCTCGCGAGCCCGGCCGCGGCGCTCTGTGGCGTCGGCGACGGGATCGGCGGAACCGGGCGCAGCGAGCAGCCGGGGGACGGGATCGGCGGAACCGGTCACGAGGGCCCCGGTGACGGCATCGGCGGCACCGGACGCGACCCGGGCGACGGGATCGGCGGGACCGGGCGAGAGGATCCCGAGGACGGTCTCGGCGGAACCGGCGTGTTCGGCGTGGTGAGTCAGCTGTCACCCCTGTGCGTCGGCGGCGTCGAGCTCGAGGTCGGGCCGCAGACGAGCATTCAACGCGACGGCGAGGCGGCCGAGCTCGCCGTGGGCCAGCTGGTCTGGGCGCTCGGCCTCTCCGCATCGGGCGAGGACGAGACGCTCACCGTGAGCCAGATCGAGGTGCTGGCCGCCCTGCGAGGCCGGCTCGAAGCCGACGAGGACGACGCGTGGGTCGTGGCCGGTTCGGAGGTCCGGGTCGCTCTCGACGTGCCGCTCGTCGACGGACGCACGGGGGAGCCCATCGGGCGCGACGCCCTGC
>JASJCN010000087.1 GCA_030065975.1 Myxococcota bacterium | reverse complement strand
GGTTCAGCTCTCCGCTTCCGACAGCACGATCAGCTCGTCGAAGCCCGATGCCGGCGGCTGGCACGATGGCGCCAGGGCATCGAACAAGGGCGCGGGAGCGATCACGCTCTCGGGAGGATGCACGCCCGCCTGGTCCATGCGGCCATCGAGCAGCTGCCGCAGGCCGAGAGCGAGCGGGATCCCGGTCACGCCGTCCATGCCCGTCGGGATCGAGGTCGCGCGTACGCCTATGGTCAGCGGCCTGCCGTCGCGCATCCCGCGCGCCAGCGCGAAGAAGAAGGGAAGGCGACCCGAGCCGGCGCATCCGAGCGAGTGCAGCAGCGCACCGGCCTGACGGGTCACCCCGGGATCGAGCACCTGGGCGGCCGCGGCCTCGAGGGAGAGCTTGCCGGCGTCCATGTCGTCGCGCAGTCGTCGCAGGAAGGCGGCCGTGCTCGGCTTCAGCAGCATCAGGTTCGCGCTCTTGCCCTGGACCCGCATCCGCTCTCGCAGCGTGATCGGCTCGGGGTGCCCGACGGTGTAGGCCGTGCCCTTCCCGACGCCGGGAAAGTCGAGATCCACGGGGGCGAGCGGGGACCGCGACACCAGCTGCCCCCCCTCCACGACCTGGATCTCGCCGGAGATCTGCTGCATCCAGTGCAACAACGCCGCGGACATGCCGCCGCCCGCCTCGGCGACCTCGTCGAGGGAGTCGTCCGTCTCGTTGCCGCCGTCGATCGGCCAGGCCGTGTAGAGATCGTCCACGCGATCGAGCCGCTCGCAGGCCTGGCGCGCCATCAGGTTCGAGAGGCCCGGGCTCGCGCCCATCCCGATCACCGCGAGGACCCCCTGCGATCGCGCCGCGTCGTCCAGCGCGAGCATCTCGAGGGTCGGCTCCCAGTCGTCGCAGATGTCGAGGTAGTGGCAGCCCGCATCGATGGCGCCGCGCAGCACCGGCACGCCCAGTCGATAGAAGGGGCCCGTCGTATTGAGCACGACGTCAGCCGGGCGAAGCAGCTCCCCGAGGGCGGCTGCGTCGGTGACGTCGATGGAGACGGCTCTCATCTTGGTCCGGGACGACGCGGCACACCGCGCCACCACGGCCTCGGCCGAGGCGGCGTCGAGGTCCGCGACGACGATCTCGCCGACTCCCTCGAATGCGGCGGCCGTCTCGATGGCGACGCGCCCCATCCCGCCGGCTCCGAGAAAGACCACGTGCGGATGCTCGGGGATCCTCTTCATGTCCTGCTCCCTCCCTTCTCTCAGACCCGCCGGGCGGCCAGCTCGTCGACCGCCGCGAGATGGACCTCCTCGGTGATCGGGTAGCCGCGGAAGCACCAGAGCCCCGCCATGGCGAGGGCGAAGCTCGGTAGCGAGAAGATGAGCTTCAGCCCGGCGACGGTGTCCGGCGTCTGGGTCGAAGCGGTCTCGTCGTAGCCGACCGCCCAGAGCCCGACGCCGATGGCGCCACCGCCGAAGGCGTAGCCGACCTTGCGGATCAGCGAGGCGAATCCCGCGAAGAGACCCTCGCGCCGGGCGCCACTGGCCAGCTCGTCGAGGTCGGCCAGGTCGGCGAGCTGCGAGAAGGAGGTGGTCCAGAAGCCCGCGTTTCCGGCCCCGACGGCGGCCATGATCGGGAAGAGACGCCAGAGCGTCCCCTCCTCGAGGAGCCAGACGCCGAGGAAGCCCGTCGTCAGGAGCGAGGTGGCCAGGCGGAAGGCCGTGGCCTTGCCGAAGCGCCGGGCGAGCGCCGCCCACATCGGGAACGAGATCAGCGCCGCCGCCACGTAGGAGACGAAGGCCGCGCTCGTGAAGCGGGGATCACCCACCCCGAGCACGTGCTTCATCAGGTAGAGGAAGAGTCCTCCGGCGATCGTCACCGACGTTCCCGGAAGCACCATCGCCAGCACGAGCTTCCGGAACGCGCGATTCGTGCGCAGCTCGCGCAGGCCCGCTCCGAGGTCCACGGAGCCCGAGCGCGCGAAGGACGGGTCCTCGTAGCTGCCGAAGAACGCGGCCGTGATGAAGACCACCGACAACACGAGCCCGAGCTGTCCGACCCGCGCGTAGCCCTCGCGGCTGGCCGTCGCCTCGTCGGCCCCGCCCTGGGTGAGCGCCAGGATCAAGAGCGGTGGCGCGAGCATGCCGATCAGATCGCCCACGCTGCCCATGGCCTCGCGGAACGCGGTGAGCCGGGTGCGACCGTGGTACGTCTGGGCCATCTCCGGCGCGAGCGCGAAGAGCGGCACGTAGACCATCGTGGCGGCCGTGTAGAGGAGGAGCCGCAGCGTCAGCAAGTAGACGAAGAGGGCCGCGCCCGAGAGCGCCGCCGGGGGCGCGAGCACGCCCAGGAAGGCCAGGCCGAAGGGCAGCGCCGCGATCAGCAGGTAGGGCCGTCGCCGTCCGGCCTTCCAGCGCGTCCGATCGGAGATCTGCCCCATCAGCTGATCGCTGACCGCATCCCACAGGCTCCCCACGATCATCACTGCGCTCAGATACAGCGGCGCGAGACCCAGGGAGTCGGTGTAGAAGAAGTAGAGATGGAGGCCGAGGCAGGTGCCCACCATGTTGGCGGGGATCGTGGCGCTCCCGTAGAGGAGGGCCGAGGACAGGGGCACGTGCTCGAAGCGGGCGCGCGAGGGGTCCGTGCTCGGGGCAGACACGCCGGGAGCGTAGGCCAGACGGTCGCGCGGGAATCCCCCGAACCGACCGCCCGGCTACTTCGGCCGCCCCTCGTACGCCGCCTCGAGCAGTCCCACCAGCTCGGCCACCATCGGCATGCGCGGGTTGGTACGGAGGCTCGGGTCCTCGAAGGCCAGGCGCGCGAGCTCCGGGAGTGCCGCACGGAACTCGTCCTCGGGTACGCCGGCGTCGCGCAGCGAGGCCGGGATGCCCACCTCGTCGAGCAGGGCATCCACCCGGGAGAAGAGTCGATCGCGGCGACCCTCTTCTCCGTGGGTGCCCTCGCCTCCGCTCGGAATCCCGATCACCCATCCGAGCTGGGCGTACTTCTCGGGCGCCACGTACGCGGCGTAGCCGGGTGCCGGCATGAACTTGCTCGGGATCGAGGCGTTGTACCGCAAGACGTGGGGCAGCAGGATGCCATTGGCGCGCCCGTGGGAGAGACCGAAGCGGGCGCCCACTGCGTGCGCGAGGGCGTGGTTCACCCCCACGAAGGCGTTGGAGAAGGCGAGGCCCGCGATGGTGGCGGCGTTGGCCATGTGGGTGCGCGCCTCGAGGTCCGACCCGTCGGCCACGGCCCGGGGCAGCCACTCGAGCACCAGCCGGGTGGCCTGCACGCAGAAGGCGTCGGTGTAGGGCGAGGCGAAGATCGACACCGCCGCCTCGAGGGCGTGGGTCAAGGCGTCGACGCCGCTGTCCGCCGTCACGGTGCGGGGCATGCTGAGCATCAGGAGCGGGTCCACGATCGCCATGTCGGGCACCAGCGAGTAGTCCACCAGCGTCACCTTGCGCTTGCCGACGCTCAGCACCGAGGCGGGCGACACCTCGGACCCCGTGCCGCTCGTGGTCGGCACGGCCACCAGCCGCGCCTTGTGGGCGATCTGCGGGTAGTGGGCGACCCGCTTGCGGGCGTCGAGGAAGGGGAGCGCGAGCTCGCGCAGATCGAGCTCGGGGCTCTCGTAGAAGAGCCGCATGGCCTTGGCGGCGTCGAGCACGGAGCCGCCGCCCACGGCGACGATCAGGTCGGGCTGCATGCGCTCGAGGGTCTCGACGCCCCGGCGGATGGTCTCCTCGTCGGGCTCGGGCTCGACCTCCGAGAAGGGGTGGAGGGTCGCTCCTCCGAGGTACTTGCCGACCTCCTCGGCCAGGCCCCGGCGCTCGCCGTCGGCATCCAGCACCACGACGACGCTCCGGGCCTCGAGCTGTCGCAGGTTCTCGAGGGCGCCGGCGTTGAAGTAGGTGTCCGAGGGCACCCGGAACCACTGGGGCGGACTCGAGCGGTGCGAGACGCGCTTGATGTTGAGGAGGTTCTGGTAGTTGACGTTGTCGGTCGTCATCGAGCCGCCCCAGGTGCCGCAGCCCAGCGAGAAGGTGGGAGTCAGCGAGTTGTAGATCCCACCCAGGGCACCGACGGCCGTGGGCGCGTTCACCAGGATGCGCCCCGTACGGATGCGCTTCGCGTACGCGTCGATCACCTCGGAGTCCCGGGAGTACACGGCCGACGTATGGCCCAGGCCGCCCTTCTCGGTGACGAGGTCGCAGACGGCGATGCCGTGCTCCACGGAGGGAGAGCGCACGAGCCCGAGCACGGGCATCAGCTTCTCGTGGACGAGGGGATGGTCGGCCAGCTCGTCGAGATCCTCGGGCAGCGGCGCCACCAGCACCTTGGCGTCGTCGGCCACGTCGAAGCCGGCCTTGGCCCCGAGCTGCTGGGGCGTCCGCCCCACCGCCTCGATGTTGGGATCGCCGCTCTCGAGGAAGGCCAGGCGCGCCAGCTGCTCCGCCTCTTCGGGCGTCAGCAAGCGGGCGCCCATGCGCTCGAGCTCGTCTCGAAAGGCGTCGTGGATCGCGGCGTCCACCACGCAGGTCTGCTCGGCGGGGCAGATCACCGAGGCGTCGAAGGTCTTCGAGATCAGGATGTCCACGACGGCGCTGCGCACGTCGGCGGACGCGTGCAGGTAGACCGGGGCGTTGCCGGGGCCCACGCTGATCACGGGCTTTCCCGCCTCGTTCGAGAGCCGCACGATCTTGGGCCCGCCGGTGGTCCAGATCAGGTCGATCGAGGGATGGCGGAACAGGTAGTGCGTCACCTCGCGTGGGGCGTCGGGAATCACCTGGAGGGCGTCGGGGGGAAGGCCGGCGGCCTCTCCCGCCTTGCGCAGGATGTCGACGGTCTGCTCTGCGCAGCGGATGGCGCGCGGCGACGGCCGGCAGATCATCGCGTTGCGCGTCTTCGCCGCGACGATCGCCTTGAACAGCACGGTCGACGTGGGGTTCGTGACCGGCAGGATCGCCATCACCACGCCGATGGGCTCGGCCACGAGCTTCAGGTTGCGCTCCGGCTCCTCGGCGATCACGCCGACCGTCTTCTTGTCCTTCAGGTAGTCGTAGAGGAACTCGGTGGCGACGTAGTTCTTGACGACCTTGTCCTCGAAGATCCCGAAGCCGGTCTCCTCGGTGGCGAGCTGGGCCAGATCCACGGCCGCCTCGAGGCCGGCCACGACCATCGCCCACACGATGCGGTCGACCGTCTCCTGGTCGAGCTCGCGAAAGGCATCGGCCGCCGCGCGCGCACGCGCGACCACCGCGTCGAGCTCGGCTGCCCGCTCGGGCGCGAGCCCCGTCGTCTCGAGAACGCTGGTGTCGCCCATGCTTCGAGCCTCCGACCCGCTCGCGGAGTTCTCCGCGGGGCCTTGGGTGTTCGCGACTCCCTCCGGGTTTCGCTACTCGGCGAGGACCTGGATCGACGCCAGGTACCGGACGAGCAGCAGCGCCCGCCCTCGGGCCATCCCCTCGGCGCCGGGGCCCTTGGGCAGCTCCGACCGGAACTCCTCGCCCCAGATCGGCATCTCGCGGGAGCCGTGTGCGACCACCGGGTCGCGCCCGTCGATGATGCGCAGCATCGCGGCCTCGGGGAAGACGCCGTCGCGGCGTGCGGCGATGCGGGTCAGGTCGGGCGGAGGCGTCTTCAGCTCGTCGGCGACGGGCCCCCGGCCGTCGGCCAGCATGCCGTGACACGAGGAGCAGTAGCGGGCGAACTCCGCGTGACCGGCCTGCTCGCTCTCGACGCCGCTCTCGACGTCGCTCTCTGCGCCGGCCGCCGGCAGCGCCAGCATGGCGATCCAGACGGCGGTCCCCAGCCAGAGTGCGGAACGATGTCTCACTTCGCGGCCCTCCCTGGATCCTGGAATGCATGAAGCGGGCCGAGCGACGGGGGCCCCTCCCCTGCTTTCAGCCCCGCTCGGACCCGTTCGGCCACGCGGGTGTCGCGCTTCGACCCACCCGGCCCCGGTGCGTTGAGGCAGGGGTCCCCTGCGACCCCGTCCTGCGCCGATCCCGGCCCGGTCACTCGCCGTCGTTCTCGAGCACCGCATGAGCCGCGGCGAGCCGCGCGATCGGAACCCGGAAGGGCGAGCAGGACACGTAGTCGAGTCCGAGCCGATGGCAGAGCGCGATGCTGCGCGGGTCTCCGCCGTGCTCCCCGCAGATCCCGACCACCAGGTCCGGCCGCTGCTCCCGGCCCTCCTTCACCGCCAGCTCGATCAGCCGGCCGACGCCTTCCGGGTCGATGGTCTCGAAGGGGTTGTCGGGCAGGATCTCGTTCTTGATGTAGTGCATCAGGAAGCCCGACTCGGCGTCGTCTCGCGAAATCCCGTAGGTGGTCTGGGTGAGATCGTTGGTACCGAAGGAGAAGAACTCCGCCTCGCGAGCCATCTGGCCGGCGGTGAGCGCGGCACGAGGCAGCTCGATCATGGTTCCGAAGCGGTAGGAGATCTCCATCCCCTGCTCGGCCGTCACCGCCCGCGCCTCCTCCTCGAGGGTGGCGCGCTGGGTCGCCAGCTCGTTCACGTGGCCGGTGAGCGGGATCATGACCTCCGGCTCCACCTCGATGCCCTGGCGAGCGCAGCTGCAGGCCGCCTCGATGATCGCCCGCACCTGCATCCGGATCAGGTCCGGCACCAGGATGCCGAGACGCACGCCGCGCATCCCGAGCATGGGGTTCGCCTCGCGGAGCGTCTCCACCCGAGCGAGGTAGTCCCGCTTGATCGCGATCTCGTCGAGGGCCGCGTCGACCTCGCTCATGGTGTGCATGTGTTGAACGCGCATCTTGAGATCGGCGAGGTCCTGGAGCAGCTCGTCGTAGGCGGGCAGGAACTCGTGGAGCGGCGGGTCGAGGAGGCGGACGATCACCGGGAGCCCGTCCATGGCGCGGAAGAGCCCGGCGAAGTCGGCGCGCTGGAAGGGGAGCAGCTCGGAGATCGCCTCGTTTCGCTCGGACGCCGAGTCGGCCAGGATCATGCGCCGCACGATCGGCAGGCGATCGGACTCGAAGAACATGTGCTCCGTCCGGCAGAGCCCGATTCCCTGGGCGCCGTAGGCCCGCGCGCGCTCGGCGTCGCGCGGGTAGTCGGCATTGGCCCGCACGTCGAGCCGCCGGATCGCGTCCGCCCACTCGAGGATCTGCAGCAGATGCGGGTTCTCGAGATCCGGCACCAGGGTGTCGAGCTTGCCCAGGTAGACGTTGCCGTTGGTGCCGTCCAGGGAGATCCAGTCGCCCTCCTTGATCGTGTCCGAGCCGATGGACATCTCGAGCGCCTCGAGGTCGATCTCGAGCTCCTCGACGCCCACCACCGCGGGCTTTCCGAACTGTCGGGCGACCAGCGCGGCGTGGCTGGTGCGCCCGCCTCGCGCGGTGAGGATGCCCTTCGCGGCCAGCATGCCGTGCACGTCGTCGGGCTTGGTCTCCGGGCGGACCATGATGACGTCGTCGTCGCCCTCGCTGGCCCAGCGCTCGGCCGTGTCCGCGTCGAAGGCCACGCGGCCGACGGCCGCGCCGGGGGACACGTTCAGCCCCCGCGCGATCGGCGGAGCGTCGGACGAGCCCGCATCGAGCTGAGGGTGCAGGAAGAAGTCGACCTGCCCCGGCTTCACGCGCCGGACGGCCTCGGCCTCGTCGATCAGCCCCTCGGCCACCATGTCGGCGGCGATGCGCACCTCGGCCTGCGCCGTACGCTTGCCGTCGCGGGTCTGGAGCACCCAGAGCTTGCCGCGCTCGATGGTGAACTCCATGTCCTGCATGTTCCGGTAGTGGCGCTCGAGGCGGCGGGCGATCGACGCGAACTCCTCGTAGATCGCCGGCATGTGCTCGCGGAGCTCGGAGATCGGCTGGGTCTTGCGGATGCCGGCGACGACGTCTTCGCCCTGGGCGTTCAGCAGGAAGTCGCCCTCGAGCTCGGGTACGCCGGTGGAGGCGTTCCGCGACATGGCGACGCCCGTTCCCGAGTCCGGACCCAGGTTGCCGAAGACCATGACCTGCACGTTCACGGCGGTCCCCAGGTCGTGGGGAATGCCCGAGGCGTTGCGGTAGTCCACGGCGCGCCGGCTGTTCCAGGAGCCGAACACCGCCTCGATCGACTGGCGCAGCTGGATGTGGGGATCGCTCGGGAAATCCTCTCCCGTGTAGCTCTTGACGATGCTCTTGAAGCTGTCGACCAGGACGCGCCAGTCGTCACCGCCGAGCTCGGCGTCGAGCTTGACCCCGCGGGCCTCGCGGCGAGCGCGGAGGGCGCTCTCGAAGAGATCGTCGGGGACGCCCAGGACGACGGCGCCGAACATCTGGACCAGCCGGCGGTAGAGGTCGTAGACGAAACGGTCGTCTCCGGTGCTCGCGACGAGGCCTTCGGCCACCTCGTCGTTGAGACCGAGGTTCAGGACCGTGTCCATCATGCCCGGCATCGAGATCTTCGAGCCCGAGCGGCTCGAGAGCAGCAGCGGAGCCCGCGGCGAGCCGAACTCGCGGTCGGTGAGCCGCTCCATCTCGCGAATCGACTCGAGGGTCTGCTCCCAGAGCCCTTCGGGCAACGAACCGTCGCGAGCAAGGAAGGCGTTGCAGGCGTCCGTCGTCACGGTGAACCCCGGCGGAACGGGAACCCCCAGACGGGTCATGTCGGCCAGGTTGGCGCCCTTCCCTCCCAGCAAGGACTTCACACGGTCCCAGTCCCCGCCCACCTGCTCTTCCACACGCTTGAGCTCGCTGAACGGGTAGGCCCACTTGGTGGTCGTCATCGGGATGCGTTCCCTTCTTCCGTCTCGGTGATTTCTTTGAGCAGTGCGGAGTACTTCAGGAGGTGGTCGAGCCCGAGGAAGTTCTCCTGGGCCCGCTTGCGCGCCGCGGTGCCCATCCGCTCGAGCTTCTCGGCGTCGCAGAGCAGCTCGCAGAGGTCCGCTTCGAAGGCGTCGAGGTCGTGGGGATCCTTGAGCAGCAGCCCGCTCTTGCCGTGCTCGATCTGGTCCTGGATCCCGCCGATCCCGCTGGCAACGACGGGACGGCCCTTCCACATCGCCTCGGTCACCGTGAGGCCGAACCCTTCGCGCAGGCTCTTCTGCACCACGATGGCGGCGTGGCGCTGCAGCGCGTTGACGATCGCCGCGTTCTCCTGCACGTCGTCGGTGGGAAGGGAAGCCAGGTGGATCCGGCCGCGGATCGCGTCGGGCAGGGTTCGCCAGGTCGCCACGACCTCCTCGAACACGTCCGCGCCTTCGGGATCGTCCGTCACGCCCTTCACGTTGGGGCCGGCGAGCACCAGCTCGGCGCGGACCGGGCACTCCGACTCGCACAGCTTCGCGAAGCCCAGCATCACGCCCTTCATGTCCTTCAGGGGATCCCAGCGTGAGATCTGCACGACGAGGGGCGTCTCCCAGGCCGGCGGACGACCCAGGCGGACCACTTCGGCACGCCGGCCCACCCGGCCTGGAGACCCGTCGTCGCGCAGGAACCCGTGATCGGCATCGTCGGGGGGCGGGCCGTCGACGAGCCCGGTGTGCACCAGGATCGTGTGGATCGCTTTCTCCGGGAGCTCCTGGTTCTTGGGTGAGAAGACGTCGATGCTCGGCTGGATCACCACGGCCTTGCCGTGGTCGCAGAAGGTCGGCACGTAGGCCTGGCGCGAGAAGACGAAGCGGGGAACCGGCTCGAGATAGGGCCGCAGGAACTCCCAGCCCCGCTGAGCCTCCTCGTTGGGCTCGTCGATCCCCACGTGGCAACGCCACACCACGTGAGCCCCGGCGTTCAGCAGCGGCTGGGAGAGCCCCGCCGTCTGCGGATCGTGGAGCAGCACGACGTCGCCCTCCCGCACCATCTCGACCAGCTCCGTCGCGTTGCGGCGCAGGGTGGCCTCGTAGATCTCGCGGGCACCCTCGTCGAGCGGCGATCCGTCCCCGGCCGAGCCGTGGAGTGCGTGATGGATGCGCTTGGTGACCCGGAAGAACTCCGGATTGCCTTCGATCACGAGCCATCGCGTGTCGATGCCGATGCTGCGCGCATACGCGCACAACGAGGGGAGCATCTCGGCCACCCCACCGCCCACGGCGGTCGAGTTGACGTTCCACACGACCCGCTTCGCGAGCCGGTTGCGTGCCCGGAGCGCGGTCTTCAGCGCCTCGCGCATGTGCCGCTTGGGGACGACGGGACTGAACTGCTCGAGCGGGCGAACGCCGACCCGCACCTCATGGAGCACGGCCATGGTGGTCCTCCGAAAGGGGGCGAGCGACTGCGAACGCCCCCGGAACCGGGCGGGGCCATCTTCTCCGGCTCGGAACTTCCGCCAATGTCGTCTGGCCGACGCCAGAGTAAAGCGGCTTCGGTTCGAATGCCCGAGAGCCGTCCGAACCCCCCAGGGAGCGCACCCCCAATGCCGTCTTCCGGTCTCGACGCCGAGAGCCTGGAAATCGCGCTCGAGTCGATTCGCGACTTCGCCAAGCAGAACCTCTCCCCGGAGGTCCTGCTCGACTTCGACGCCCGGGACGAGATGCCCGTCGAGCTCGTGCGCCAGATGTGCGGGCCCGAGCTCGGGGCCCAGCTGCTGTTCATTCCCGAGGAGTTCGGGGGAATGGGCGGCGCAGCCTTCGACGTGTACCGGACGTGCGAGACCCTGGCCCGGATCGACGTCGGTGTGGCGACGGGGCTGCTCGCGACGTTCCTGGGCAGCGACCCCGTGCGTGTCGGAGGAAGCCCCGAGCAGAAGCAGCTCTGGATGACGCGGATCGCCGAGGAGGGCATCCTGATGGCCTACGGCGCCACCGAGCCCGAGGCCGGCAGCGACCTGGCCGCCCTGCGCACGACCGCGACCCCGGTCGAAGAGCAGGGCGCCGTCGTGGGATACCGCCTGAACGGCCGTAAGCAGTGGATCAGCAACGGCGGCGTCGCCGAGGTGGCGACGATCCTGGCCCTGGCGCCAGGCGGGCCGAGCTGGTTCATCGTCGAGCGGGACACCGAGGGCTTCGGCCACGAGCGGCCCGAGGACAAGCACGGGATCCGGCTCAGCAACACCGCGGCCCTCACCCTGGACGACGTCTATGTGCCGGCCGATCGGCTGGTGGGCGGAGTCGAGGGCCAGGGGCTGATGCAGGCGCTCGCGGTCTTCGGCTACACGCGGCTGATGGTGGCCGCGTTCGGGCTCGGCGCGGGCTGGGCCGCCCTCGACGTCGCCCTCGACTACTCGAAGGAGCGCGTCCAGGCGGGCTCCCCGCTCTCCGAGAAGCGCGGCTACACCCACAAGCTGATCGTTCCCCACGTGGCGCGGCTGGAAGCGGCGCGCGCCTACGTCGAGGAGACGGCGGCCGCCCTCGACGCGCTCGACGAGCCCGAGGGCCACTACATCACCGAGGGGGCGATCGCGAAGTACCTCGCGAGCGAGGCGGGCAACCGGGCGGCCGACGCCGCCATCCAGGCGCTGGGCGGCTACGGCTACACGCGCGAGTACCAGGTCGAGAAGTTCAAGCGAGACGTGCGCATCACCACGATCTACGAAGGCACCTCGGAGATCATGGAGATGAGCGTCAGCCGCGACCGCTGGCAGCTGCATCTGAAGACCCGCGGCCAGCACTACGCCGAGCGGGCCCGAGAGCTCTTCGCGCTCGAGGCGGCGCAGCCCGGCTGTGGCGGCGAAGCGGCGGGCCTCGCACTCTCGGCGCTCGGTGTGAGCCTCGAGCGCGCGCGCGTGGCCCGACTCACGCGCCACCAGCACGTCCTCCTGCGGCTCGGCGAGATGATCTGCCTGGCCGCGGGGGCGGCCGCGGCCGCCCGACGCGCGGCCGCTCGCCGTTCGGGGGAGCGTCCCGAGAAGGCCGACGCGCGCTTCGAGCCCGAGGTGCTCGCCGCGCTCGCGCGGATCTACGGCCGCGAGGCCGCGCTCGAGGTCGCCGGCTGCGCCATGCGTTGGATCACGGGCGCAGCGAGCGGCGCCGCATCCGAGCTTTCGGCGTTCGCGGCGGACCTGCGCCTCGACGACATCCATCGCACCCAGTGCGGGGGGGTGGAGGACATGGACCTCGTCGCCGACGCCCTGCTCGCCAACACCTGAGGGAAGAGGCCGGAGAAAGCATGGAAGACACCGCGCATCGCGCCCTGGCCATCGTCGGGCTGGGGGCCCTGCTCCCCGACGCTCCCGACGTCGGCGCCTTCTGGACCAATCTCTGCGACGGCCGCTACAGCATCGGCGAGGTGTCCCCCACGCGCTGGGACCCCTCCCTCTACTACGACCCGGATCCCTCCGTTCCGGACAAGACCTACTCGAAGCTCGGTGGCTTCGTGCGCGACTTCGACTGGAACCCGATGGGCTGGCGCCTGCCGATCCCGCCGAAGGTCTCGGACTCCATGGACGAGGCGCAGAAGTGGGCGGTGGCCTGCGCCCGCGCGACGCTCCTCGACTTCGGCTGGCCCGACCGCGAGATCGATCTCGAGCGCACCGCCGTGGTGATCGGCAACGCCATGTCGGGAGAGCAGCACTACCTGACGGCGCTGCGCATCCACTTCCCGCGCTTCTCCCGCGTGCTCTCCCAGGCTCCGTCCTTCGATGCGCTCCCCGAGGACGTGCGGAGCGCGATCCAGGGCGAGGTGCGGGAGCGCTTCTCGGCCGGCATTCCCGAGATCAACGAAGACACCATGCCGGGCGAGCTGTCCAACTGCATGGCCGGCCGGATCGCCAATCTCTTCGATCTGCACGGACCCAACTTCGTGTGCGACGCGGCCTGCGCGGCGGCGCTCTCGGCGATCGATGCCGCCTCCGAAGGCCTCATCGAGCGCGAGTACGACACCGTCCTCGTGGGCGGGGTGGACCGCAACATGGGCCCCGAGCCCTACGTGAAGTTCAGCAAGATCGGCGCCCTCTCGGCCACCGGCACGCGCCCCTACGCGGATGGCGCCGACGGCTTCGTGATGGGAGAAGGCGCCGCCTTCTTCCTGCTCAAGCGGCTGGCCGACGCCGAGGCCAACGGAGACCGCATCTACGCGGTGCTGCGAGGCATCGGCGGAGCCAGCGACGGCAAGGGCAAGGGCATCACCGCTCCCAACCCGAAGGGTCAGCGCCTGGCCCTCGAGCGTGCCTGGCGCACGGCGGGGCTTCCCCCCCGGACCGCGACCCTGATCGAAGGGCACGGGACCTCGACGCGGGTCGGCGACGTCGTCGAGGTGCAGAGCCTGAACGAGGTCTTCGGTGCCGATGGCCTGCCGGCCCACTCGATCCCCCTCGGCTCGGTCAAGTCCAACATCGGCCACCTGAAGGGGGCCGCGGGCGCCGCCGGCCTGCTCAAGACCGTGCTCGCCCTGCACCACAAGGTGCTGCCGCCGAGCCTCGGCTTCGGCGCGCCCAACCCGAACATCGACTTCGACGCGACGCCCTTCTACGTCAACACGGAGACCAAGCCCTGGGACGCGCCGGCCGACGGCGTGCGCCGGGCCGGTGTCTCGGCGTTCGGCTTCGGCGGCACGAACTTCCACGCCGTGGTCGAGGAGTACCTGCCCGGTCGGCTGACCCGCGGCGGCGACACCGTGAGCGTGCCCGACGCGGTCTCCCGCGCGACCACTGCGGGGGGAGCCGACCTGAAGGCGCCTCTGCGGGGCGCGCTGGTACTGGGCGCATCGACCGCACGGGAGCTCGGGGAGCGCATCGAGCAGGTGCTCGCCGATGCGCGACGCGGCGTGGCCCCGGCACCCGCGCCGCCGGCCGAGTCGGACCTGCGCGCACCCGAGCGCCTCGTGATCGACTACGGCGATGCCGACGAGCTCGCCACGCGCGCCGAGCGCGCGAAGAAGGCGCTGGCCGCCGACCAGCCGGCGGTCTGGGCCGCGGTGCGCTCCCAGGGGATCTTCCGCGGCACGGGGGCCGCACCGAAGATCGCCTTCCTCTACACGGGGCAAGGCTCCCAGTACCCGAACATGCTGCGCGAGCTGCGCGACGCCGAGCCCGTCGTGCGCGAGACGTTCGACGAGGCCGACCGCGTGATGTCGCGGCTGCTTCCCAAGCCGCTCTCCGACTACATCTTCCCGGATCCCGACGACGAGGCGGCCGTCGAGCAGGCGGCGCGCGAGCTCCGGCAGACCGAGATCACCCAGCCCGCAGTGCTCGCCGTGGACACGGCCCTCACCCGGCTGCTCGCGTCCTACGGCGTCGTCCCGGACCTCGTGATGGGGCACAGCCTGGGCGAGTACGGAGCCCTGGTCGCCTCGGGCGCCCTCCCCTTCGAGGATGCTCTCGTTGCCGTGAGCGCCCGCGGGCAGGAGATGGCCTCGCTCAGCGTCGAGGACGTCGGCCGCATGGCGGCGGTCTTCGCCCCCTTGGAGCAGGTGCAGGAGGTGGTCGAGTCCACTCCGGGCAACGTCGTCATCGCCAACGTCAACAGCCGCAGCCAGGCCGTGATCGGCGGGGCCACCGAGCCCGTCACTCAGGCGATCGCCCGCTTCGAGGAGCAGGGCGTGAACGTCGTGCCGCTCAACGTGAGCCACGCTTTCCACACCAGCATCGTGGCGCCGGCCAGCGAGCCCCTGCGGCGCACCCTCGAGGGCCTGCGCCTGGCGGCGCCCGAGACCCCGCTCGTGGGAAACGTGCACGGCGAGCTGTACCCGACGGGGCCCGGTGCGGTGGAGCGCATCGTCGACCTGCTGGCCGCCCAGGTGGCTTCGCCGGTCCAGTTCGTGAAGGGGCTCGAGACGCTCTACGAAGAGGGCGTGCGCGTGGCCGTCGAGGTGGGCCCGAAGAAGGCCCTGCACGGCTTCGCCAGCGACGTCCTCGGCGACCGGCCCGACTTCGCCGCCCTGTTCACGAACCATCCCAAGGTGGGCGAGCGGGGCTCCTTCAACCAGGCGCTGTGCGGCTGCTATGCGGCCGGGATCGGCCTCGGCCGTGAAGAGCGTGAAGCTCCGACCGAGACCCGAAGCGCCGAGCCCGCCCCCTCCGCATCGGCCCAGCGCGTTGCGCCCGCGGTCGCCGCCAGCGCGCCGGCCACGGCAGGGGCACCCGCCGCCGGAGCCCTCGAGAGCCTCTTCGCCGAGTTCCTCGAGCGCAGCCGGCGCCTGGTGGGCTCCGAGGCCGCTCCTTCGGCCCGCGAGCCCTCGGTGGTGACCGGGGTCGGCCTCGGGCTGCCGGGCGGCGAGCGGGTGTTCGACGACGACAACGTCGAGCGCATCCTGGACGGCACCCAGGCGATCGACGTGATCCCGAGCGCGATGCGCGCGGCCATGGTGGACAAGCACATCACGCGGCTGGTGAAGAGTGGCGGCGGGGGCCCGCACTTCGAGACGATCGACGGGCAGCAGGACGTGATCAAGCTGGCCGCGCGGGCCGGCGCCCTCGACCTGGAGGAGGAGTTCGGCATCGCTCCCGAGCGGGTCGAGGCCCTCGACGTGTGCACGCGCCTCGCCATGGGTGCCGGCCTCGAGGCCCTGCGCGACGCGGGCATCCCGCTCATGCACCACTACCGCGCCACCACCAAGGGGAGCCTGCTGCCCGATCGCTGGATGCTCCCCGATGCCCTGCGCGACGAGACCGGCGTGATCTTCGCCTCGGCGTTCCCGGGCTTCGACGCCTTCGCGAACGAGCTGACCCGCTACCACCAGGACCGCGGCCTGCGCGCCCAGACCGAAGCCCTCCGATCGCTCCGGGGCCGCGCAGCGGAGGAGCACGGCGAGGACGGCGTCCTCACGCGGGACATCGACCACCGGATCCACGAGCTCGAGCGGCAGATCGACGAGCACGCGTACGACTTCGACCGGCGCTTCCTCTTCCGCGTGCTCCCGATGGCTCACGCCCAGTTCGCCGAGACGATCGGCGCACGCGGACCCAACACCCACGTGAACTCCGCGTGTGCGAGCACCACCCAGGCCTTCGCCCTGGCCGAGGACTGGATCCGAGCCGGGCGCTGCCGCCGCGTCGTGGTGATCGCGGCCGACGACGCGACCAGCGACAACCTGCTCGAGTGGGTCGGCGCCGGCTTCCTGGCCAGCGGCGCCGCGGCCACCGACGAGATCGTCGAGGAGGCCGCGCTCCCCTTCGACCGGCGCCGCCACGGCATGATCCTGGGAATGGGCGCCGTCGGCATCGTCCTCGAGAGCCCGGCATGCGCCCGGGAGCGGGGCCTGCGTCCGATCTGCGAAGTGCTCTCGACGGTGACCGCGAACAGCGCCTTCCACGGCACGCGCCTGGACGTGACGCACATCCAGGCGGTGATGGAGCAGGTCGTCGTCCAGGCCGAGCAGCGCCATGGCCTCGAGCGCGGCCAGATCGCGCGCGAGCTCGTCTTCGTCTCCCACGAGACCTACACGCCCGCCCGCGGCGGCAGCGCGTCGGCGGAGATCAACGCACTGCGCAGCGTCTTCGGCGACGCGGCGGACTCGATCGTGATCGCGAACACCAAGGGGCTGACCGGCCATCCGATGGGTGTCGGCATCGAGGACGTGGTCGCCATCGCGAGCCTCGAGACCGGGCTCGTCCCTCCCGTCCCGAACCTCCAGGAGCCCGACCCCGAGCTCGGCCCCCTGCATCTCTCGCGAGGCGGCGCGTACCCGATCCGCTACGCCCTTCGCCTGGGCGCCGGATTCGGCTCGCAGATCAGCCTGACGCTGATGCGCTGGGTCCCGTCGCGCGACGCCTCGCGCCCGGAGCCCGACGCCCGCGGCTACGCGGGCCGCATCGAGGAGGCGGAGCGCTTCGACTCCTGGCTGCGCCAGGTGAGCGGTGACGGCGAGGCCCGTCTCGAGGTGGAGCGGCGCACGCTGCGCGTCGTCGACCGGGGGCCGGCCGCCCGTTCCGCAAAGGACCGGGCTCCTACGCCGGTTCCCACAGCGGCTCCCACGAGTGCGCCGGCCACCGCACCCGCGGCGACGGCAGTGGCCCCGCCCACGCCGTCGGCGAGCCCCGCAGCCGCTGCCGCGGCGAGCCCGGCGCCCGCGAACGACGACGCCGAGGTGCAGGCCCGGGTGCTCGCCATCGTCGCCGAGAAGACCGGCTACCCCGAGGACATGCTCGACCTCGAGCTCGACCTCGAGGCCGACCTCGGCATCGATACCGTCAAGCAGGCCGAGACCTTCGCCGCGATCCGCGAAGC
>JASJCN010000086.1 GCA_030065975.1 Myxococcota bacterium | reverse complement strand
GCGCGCTCGGCCGACATCAGCAGCGTCGCCGACGCGCCGTCGGAGAGCTGGGAGGCGTTGCCGGCCGTGACCGTGCCGCCCTCCTCCGCCTTCTTGAAGACGGGCTGGAGCTTGGCGAGGCCCTCGATGGTGGTGTCCGGGCGGTTGCACTCGTCGACGGTGACGGTGAACTCCTCGTCGAAGGGATCCTGGCCCTTCTTCATCACCGTGCGGGTCACGGTCATCGGGGCGATCTCCTCGCCGATGTAGCCCTTCTCCGCGGCCGCCGCGTAGCGCTGCTGGCTCTGGAGCGAGTAGGCGTCCTGGTCCTCGCGCGAGATGTCGTAGCGCTCGGCCACGATCTCGGCCGTCACGCCCATCGGGAAGTAGAGGCCGGGGAAGCGGTTCTTGGCCGCCTCGTTGACCATGCGATGGGTGTTCTGGGTGCCGTCCTGCATCATCGTGATGGTCTCGACGCCGGCTCCGATGGCGACCTCGGCGCCCTCGTTGATGATGGAGTGGGCGGCCATCATCACGGCCTGGGAGCCCGACGAGCAGAAGCGGTTGACGCTGGTGGCGGCGACCTCCTTGGGGAAGCCGGCGGCCATGGCGGCGATGCGGGACATGTTCATGCCCTGGCAGCCTTCGGGCATGCCGACGCCGGTGATCACGTCCTCGACCTCGCCGGCGTCGACGCCGGCCTTCTCCACGACCGACTTCAAGGTGTGGGCCAGGTAGTCGACCGGCTCGGTCTTGTTGAACGAGCCCCGGTGGGCCTTGGTCAGTCCCGTCCGGACGCTCTCCACGATCACGGCTTCTCGTGCCATCTTGTCTCCTGTGGGCCGCTTCGGGCCCGCTCTCGGGGATGTGGTTCCCAGGGTTCGGATTCCTCGGTCCCGGCCGGCGTCGTTGCCTGGCTGGCCGGTGAAGGTCGGGCGGGCCACCGGTTCCGACTTCCGTCGGCTCCACTCCGTCGGTACCAGTCCGGGCGCCCTGGGGGCCGACACGATAGCGTCGCTGGGTCCGCTTCGTCTTGCCCTGTCTGGTGTATTGGCATTTGACGTGCCAATATAGCCTCTCGGCGCGCTCTGCGCCCCTTCCGGCGCGCTCCCGGAGACGGCGCGCCCCCCGGAGACCCCCATGAAGATCGGCCTGATCCCCGTGAACGTCGGCGTGCAGGACGTCGACAAGATGCTCGAGATGGCGCGCGTCGCCGAGGAGGTGGGCCTCGAGTCGCTCTGGACCTTCGAGCACGCGATCGTCCCCCTCGACTACGCGTCGAAGTACCCGTACAGCGCCGACGGCAAGATGGGGACGACGCCGGAGACGAACTTCGTCGATCCGCTGATCGCGCTCACCGCGATCGCCGCCGAGACCGACCGCATCCGCCTCGCCACCGGCGTGAACATCCTCCCCCAGACCAACCCGCTCACCCTGGCGAAGCAGGCGGCGAGCCTCGACTTCGTGTCCAAGGGCCGCTTCATGCTGGGCGTGGGCATCGGCTGGCTGCAGGAGGAGTTCGTCGCGATGGGCGTCCCCTTCGAGCGGCGGGGCGCGCGCTTCGACGACTACGTCGTGGCCATGAACAAGGTCTGGTCCGGCGAGGTCGTCGAGCACCAGAGCGACTTCCTCGACTGGAGCGGCTTCAAGAGCCACCCGCTGCCGATCCAGACGCCCTTCCCCGTCGTGATCGGCGGCTCCAAGGGCAAGGCCTTCGAGCGCGTCGCGCGCTTCGGCCAGGGGTGGTACGCACCGACCGCCAACATCGATCAGCTGCGCGGCCTGCTGCCCTCCCTCGACGAGGCCTGCGCTGCAGCCGGGCGCGACCGGTCGAGCGTCGAGGTCTCCTGCATGTGGGTGCCGGGCATGGAGGGCCCGGAGGTCGTCGAGCAGTACGCCGAGCTCGGCGTCTCCCGACTGATCACCCTCGTCCCCGTGATCGCGGCCGGAGGCGACCCGATCGATGGCCTGCGCCGCTTCGGCGACGAGACCCTGCCCAAGCTCGCGTGAGCGCCCACCCCCCGACGGCCACGACGAGGACCCGATGAACGGTGCCGAGAGCCTGATCCGGACCGCCCTCGCGGCGGGATCCGAAGTCTGCTTCGCCAACCCGGGAACCACCGAGATGCCGCTCGTGGCGGCGCTCGACGCCGTCCCCGCCATGCGCTCGGTGCTCGGCCTCTTCGAGGGCGTTTGCACCGGGGCGGCCGACGGCTACGGACGCATGACGGGCAAGCCCGCCCTGACGCTCCTGCATCTGGGGCCGGGCTTCGCCAACGGGATTGCGAACCTGCACAACGCGCGGCGGGCCCACTCACCGGTCCTGAACGTGATCGGCGACCAGGCGACCTGGCACCTGGCGGCCGACGCCCCGCTCACCTCGGACATCGAGTCGCTGGCACGTCCGGTCTCGGGGCACGTGGCGACCTCCGCCCGCGCGAGCGATCTGTCCGGCCTGACCGCGCGCGCCATCGAGGCCGCGCGCACGGCCCCCGGGTGCGTCTCGACGCTGATCGTCCCCGCCGACTGCCAGTGGGAGGACGCCGACGAGGCCCTGGCGGAGTGCTCGCCTCCCGCGCGAGCGGCCGTCGACGAAGCGGCCGTGGCCGATGCCGCCCGCGCCCTCGAGGCCGGGAATGCGGCGACGCTCCTGGTCGGTGGCGCCGCGCTCTCCGATCGCGGCCTCGAAGCAGCGGCGCGCATCGCGGCGCAGACCGGGTGTCGGGTCTTCATCGAGACCTTCCCGGGGCGGCAGGAGCGCGGCGCCCACCTCGCGCCGATTCCCCGCCTTCCCTACTTCCCCGAGCAGGTGGTGACGGCGCTCGAGGGCACCAAGCGGATGGTGCTCGCCGGGGCCAGGGCCCCCGTCGCCTTCTTCGCCTACGTGGGAGTCCCGAGCACCCTCACGCCCGAGGGCTGCCAGCCCGTCGAGTGGCCGCTCGGGGCCGACGTCGAGGCCGGACTCGAGGCCCTCGCCGAACGACTCGGGGCGAAGCCCGTTCCGGTGGCCGCGGGCGAGCGCCCGGAGGTGCCCGCCGGCGCGAAGCTCGACCCGGCGACCCTGGGCCAGACCCTGGCCGCCCTGCAGCCGGAGGGCGCGATCGTCGTGGACGAGGCGGCCACCAGCGGGGCCGTGTACGCCAGCCTCGCGGGAAGCGCGCCGCCGCACACGACCCTCGGACTCACCGGCGGCGCCATCGGACAGGGCATGCCCTGCGCGACGGGCGCCGCCGTCGCCTGCCCCGACCGCAAGGTGATCTCCTTCCAGGCCGACGGCAGCGGCATGTACACGCTCCAGTCGCTTTGGACCCAGGCCCGCGAGGGGCTCGACGTGCTGACGATCCTCTGCGCCAATCGCAGCTACCGGATCCTGCGCTTCGAGCTCGGTCGAGCCGGGATCGTCGAGCCGGGGCCCGTCGCCAACGCCCTCACCGATCTCGGCAACCCCGTGATCGACTGGGTGTCCCTGGCGCGCGGCCTCGGCGTCTCCGCCGAGCGCGCCGAGACCACCGACGAGCTCGCGGCCGCGATCCGTCGCGGGCTCGCGGAGCCCGGACCTTCCTTCGTCGAGGCCGTGCTGGCCTGACGCTCTCTCCAGGAGTCGACATGACCAAGCCCAACAGGCCGTACCGCATCTTCGGAATGGAGCTCTCGCCCTTCTCGGTGAAGGTGCGCTCGTACTTCCGCTTCAAGGGGATCCCGCACCAGTGGATCGTCCGCAACGCCGAGACCCAGGCCGAGTACCAGAAGTACGCCAAGATCCCGATCGTGCCGCTCGTGGTGACGCCCGACGATCAGGGCGTACAGGACTCGACACCCATCATGGAGGGCATCGAGGCGCAGTTCCCCGAGCCGACCATGCATCCGAGCGAGCCGGTCTCGGCGTTCGTGTCGGCGCTGCTCGAGGAGTTCGGCGACGAGTGGGGGAACAAGTGGATGTTCCACTACCGCTGGGCACGCCCCGCCGACCAGCAGAGCGCGGGCGGCCGCATCGCTCGGGTGATGGCGCCTCCCGGCACGCCGGAAGAAGCCATCGCCGGGATCACCAAGGGTGTGGTCGATCGCATGACCGGGCGCGTCTGGTTCGTCGGCTCCAACGAGCAGACGGCGCCGCAGATCGAGGCCTCGCTCACGGACGCCCTCGACATCCTCGAGGCGCACCTGGCCGAGCGGCCCTACCTCTTCGGAGGGCGCCCGGCCTTCGGCGACTTCGGGCTGTGGGGGCAGCTGTACAATGCCTGGACGGACCCGACGCCGGGCGCGCAGATCGGTGCCGAGTACCCGAACGTCCTGGCATGGATCCACCGCATGACCTGGCCGCGCATCGAGGGCGACTTCGAGCCGTGGAGCGCGCTCGAGTCGACGCTGCTGCCGCTGCTCGAGAGGCAGGTGGGCGCCCTCTTCGTGCCCTGGACCCTGGCCAACGCCGAGGCCGTCGCCAGCGGGAAGGAGGAGTTCAGCGTCGAGCTCGCGAGCGGCACCTTCACCCAGAAGCCGCAGAAGTACCACGCCAAGTCGCTCGCCGCGCTGCGCCAGAAGTACGAGGCCGTGTCCGACAAGTCGGCCCTGGACCCGCTGCTCGAGAAGACGGGCTGCATCGGGGCCTTCCGCGCGTGATCGATCTCTACACGGCCCCGACGCCCAACGGACACAAGGCCTCGGTCACCCTCGAGGAGCTCGAGCTCCCCTACGAGGCCCACGCCATCGACCTCTCGAAGAACGTCCAGAAGGAGGAGTGGTTCCTCGCCATGAATCCCAACGGGCGCATCCCGGTGATCGTGGACCACGAGCCTTCGGACTTCACGGTCTTCGAGACGGGCGCCATCATGGTCTACCTCGCCGAGAAGACCGGCCGCCTGCTCCCGACCGACGCGAAGGGGCGCTCCCTCGTGATGCAGTGGCTGATGTTCCAGATGGGCGGCATCGGGCCGATGATGGGCCAGGCGAACGTCTTCTTCCGCTACTTCCCGGAGAAGCTCCCCGCCGCCATCGACCGCTACCAGAACGAGTCGCGAAGGCTCTTCGAGGTGCTCGATCGGCGCCTCGGCGAGAGCGAGTGGCTGGCCCGGGACTTCTCGATCGCCGACATCGCCAACTGGTGCTGGGTGCGCACGTACCGCTGGTCGGGGGTCCCCGTCGAGGGGCTCCCGAACCTGCGACGCTGGCTCGACGCGATGAAGGAGCGCCCCGCCTGCCGGCGCGGCTGCGAGGTCCCCTTCAAGGTGGGGAGCCTGGTGAAGGACGACGACGCGGCGAAGAAGTTCGCCGAGAACGCAAGGAAGTCGCTCCAGACCTGAGGAGCGGAGGAGAGATCATGAAGCTCGGAATCGGCGCCATCGGATTCGGTCCGAAGGCCAACGTCAACATCGAACTGATCCAGAAGGCGGAGTCCCTGGGCTTCGACTCGGCCTGGACCGCCGAGGCCTACGGCAACGACGCCGTGACCACCGCCACCTGGGTGCTGGCCCACACCACCAAGATGAAGGCGGGTACCAGCATCATGCAGATGCCGGCGCGCACGCCGGCCATGGCCGCCATGACGGCGATGACCCTGGACCACCTCTCGGGCGGGCGCTTCATCCTGGGCCTCGGGCCCTCGGGCCCCCAGGTGGTCGAGGGCTGGCACGGCGTGCCCTACGGCAAGCCGCTCACGCGCACCCGGGAGTACATCCAGATCATCCGCAAGATCCTGGCGCGCGAGGAGAAGCTCACCTTCGAGGGCGAGCACTACAAGATTCCCGACACCACCACGGGTCTGGGCAAGCCGCTCAAGAGCATCCTGCACGGCGACCCGAACATCCCGATCTACACGGCGTCCATCAGCCCGAACGGCCTGCGCTGCGCCGCCGAGGTCGCCGACGGCGTGTTTCCGATGATGATGGACCCGGAGAAGTTCGACACCTCGTACCTGCCCTTCCTCGAGGAGGGCTTCGCGAAGGCGGATGGGAACAAGTCCCTGGCCGACTTCGCGGTGCTCCCCGGCGTGACGGTGATCATCAGCGACGACGTCGAGAAGGCGCGCATGCCGGTCAAGGCGAACATGGCGCTCTACATCGGCGGCATGGGAGCGCGCAACAAGAACTTCTACAACGACCTGGCCAAGCGACTCGGCTACGAGGAGGCCGCGGTCAAGATCCAGGACCTCTTCCTCGACGGCAAGAAGACCGAGGCCATGGCCGCCGTGCCCGACGAGCTCGTGGACGCGGTCCACCTGGTCGGCCCGCGTGACCGCATCAAGGACCGCCTCGGCGCCTGGCGGGACGCCAACAAGAAGGGCTGGGTGCACACCATGAACGTGGGCACGCCCCAGCCCGAGGCCCTCGAGCTGCTGGCCGAGGAGCTGCTATAGGGGCCGTGGCCCGGGGGCCCGTGACCCCCGGGCCCGGAGCTACTCCGTGACCCCCGGGCCCGGAGCCGTCCCGAGTGCGGGGCGGAAGAACCCGAAGAAGTCGTTCGGCGCGACGAACCCGTCGCCGTTGCAATCCGCCTCGGCGCACTCCGGCCGCAGCGAGAGATCCTGACCCAGGCAGGGTCGGAAGCGCGAGAAGAAGTCCGACGGTCCGACGAATCCGTCGTCGTCGAAGTCCTTGTCGCACGCATCTCCGTAGTGCTGGATGCCGGGCAGCGAGGAGTCGTCGTCGGCCGGGAAGTCGAAGTCCTCCTGGCCCGGGTTGGGGACCTCCACGCAGTTGTCGCGCGCGTCGGGGACACCATCCTGGTCGACGTCCTCGAAGCAGATCGGCGGGACGCATTCGCCCTCGTAGGCGATCTCGACCTGTGCGCAGCGTGCCTCGCAGGCGTTCGGGTAGGTGACGCCGTCTACGCCGCAGACCGGATCGAAGATCTCGGGGCAGGCGCAGGGAGTGCACTCGCCTGCGCGGCAGACCTGCTGGACCGGACAGTCGGAATCTTCGTCGCAAGGCGACCCGCACTCCCCGTCGTGTCGGATGGCCACGTGGGCGCAGCGCGCCTCACAGGCGTTGCCGTAGGTCATGCCGTCGACGCCGCAGACCGGATCGAAGACGTCGGGACAGACGCAGGCCTCGCAGACCTCGTCGGTGCACACCTGGCCCGTCGGGCAATCGTCGTCTCCGCTGCAGGTGCAGGGCCCCTCGGAGGCGACCTCGACGTGGGCACAGCGGGCCTCACAGGCGTTGCCGTAGGTCCGTCCGTCGACGCCGCAGACCGGATCGAAGACCGCCGGGCAGACGCAGTCCTGGCAGCGCTGGTCGATGCAGACGTCGTTCAGCTCGCAGTCGTCGTCGACGTCGCAGATCTCGCAGGCCCCCGGCCGGCGGACCTCCACCTGGGCACAGCGCGCCTCGCAGGCGTTGTCGTAGGTGACCCCGTCCACGCCGCAGACCGGCTCGGACACCTGGGGGCAATCGCACTCCTCGCACTGGTCGTTCTCGCAGATCGTCTGGGGAGCGCAATCGAGATCGCTCCGACAGCCGCGCTGACAGGGGGCAGGGAAGGCCACCTCCACCCGTGCGCAGTCGGCGCGACAGGCGTTCAGGTAGGTCTCCCCGTCGATTCCGCAGACCGGATCGATCACCAGGGGGCATACGCAGGGGCCGCACTGGCCGTTGCCGCCGCACGACTCACCGGGAGCGCAGTCGGCGTCGTCGGTACAACCGTCACAGGGTCCCTGGGCGACGACGGTGGTGCCGTTGCAGTGGGCCTCGACCTCGCCGCAGAAGTAGGTCTGGCCGTCGGCACCGCACACGGGGTCGGGGGTGAAGCAGGCCACGTCGCAAGGAGGCTGACACTGCAGGGTCGGCGGGAAGCAGATCTCGCCCTGCGGGCAATCCCCGTTGTCCTGGCAGCCTCCCGGCGGGCAGGGGCCCTCGGAGGCGACCGTCGTGCCCGCGCAGTCTGCGAGGCACGAGTTGGCGTAGGTCTGGCCGTCGGCGCCGCAGACGGGTGCGAAGACGTGGGGGCACACGCACAGGCCGTCGCAGGGCCCATCGGAGACGACCTCGGCACCGTTGCAGTTCGCGTCGATCTCGCCGCACGCGTAGGTCTGGCCGTCGTCGCCGCACACGGGGTCCGGAGCGAAGCAGTTGACGGTGCAGGGCTCGCGGCAGCTCCCCGTCGGCGGGAAGCAGATCTCGCCGTCGGGGCAGTCCGAGGCGCCCTGGCACGGAGGCTCGCCACAGTCGCCGTCGTGAACCACCTCGACGCCGGCGCAGCGCGCCAGACACGCGTTGGCGTAGGTGTTGTCGTCGTCGCCGCAGACGGGCGCGTAGATCTGCGGGCAGACGCAGAGCTCGTCGCACGGCCCCTCGGACACGACCTCGGCACCGTTGCAGTGGGCGTCGGGCTCCCCGCAGAAGTAGGTGACGCCGTCGTCGCCGCAGACCGGATCGGCGACGAGGCACTGGATCTGGCAGGGCGGCTGGCAGGTGCTCGTCGGCGGGAAGCAGATCTGCTCCGCCGGGCAGTCGACCTCGTCGCGACAGACGTCTGGACAGATCTCACCCGTCTGGGCCATGGCGGGCCCGACCGGGAGCAGCAGCAGGAGCAGGACAGCAGGAGCAAGGAGATCGCGCAGGCGCATCCGGTCATTCCTCCATGACGGGGCCAGGCTGATCGCTCGGATGCTACCGCGGAGGAGACGGCGGGAGTAGCGCAGCGGGAACCCCCTCGGGGAGAGGCGCTGCCGAGCCGCGGCCCGCGGAACGGGCGAACATCGTTCCGCCTCCTCGAACGCCCCAGGGCGACGGGGACGCGGCGGCGCGGCCCATGCTGAGCGGAGGATCGAGATGAGCGACGAGTCCACCCCCCGAACCCGAAGCGGCTTCACGTTGGTCGAGCTGCTGGTGGTGATCGCGATCATCGCCGTGCTCGTCGCCCTGCTCCTGCCGAGGGCCGGCGACGAGCGCACCCGCTTCAACGCGCAGATCGCGAGCGACACCCTGCAGGCGATCGTGGACGCGGCCGAGGAGAAGAAGAGCCGGGACGGAGCCGAACCGACCTCGCTGGCGGACCTGCTCGCGTTCTGTGCGCTGCCCGACGTCGACTGCGACCTCGATCCCGCGCTGGCCCGCGGCACGCTCGCGGGGCACGAGTTCAGCCTCGTCGACGGCTGCACGGCCCGGGCCGAGCCCGTCGCCCCGGGGCTGACGGGCAACGAGATCCAGATCCTCGGCCCCGGTGTCTCCGAGTCGCTGCCCGCCCCCGGTGCGGACGGGGCGCTGGCCGCCGCGCTCGTCGAGCTGGTCGCGAGCGGCTTCGCGACCCTGCGGGCGGCCATCGCGCTCGATCCGATCGCCGTCGAGGAGGCGCTCCGGATGGGTGACCTCCCGGGCACGGCCGAGGTGACGCGCCTGCTCGATGCCAACGGCGACGGGCTCACGATCGGAGAGATCCTGTCCGCGCCGCCCCTCGGCGACGTCGACGATCCGGACCTGCTGGGCGACTGGCTCGCCGAGGCCATCCGCATCCTCGCCATCGGTGCCGGCAACGAGTCGATCCTCGGGCTGTCCTTGGCCCCGCCGGCCCCGGGCCCCACCGACCCCCTGCTCGCCGGCCTCGACGGCGACGACGACCGCTTCCCCGACTCGGACGACAACTGCCGGGACGTCGCCAACCCCGGACAGGAGGACGTCGACGCAGGCTTCGACGACGACAGCTCGCTGCCCGGGATCCAGCAGTACGGGGACGCCTGCGATCGGGATCTCGACGACGACGGGCTCGTCGGCCCGAGCGACTTCTTCTCGACCTTCCGCCCCTGCCTGGGAGCCCTGACGGCGCTCGTGCCGGCCTGCGCCCCCGCCGACTTCGACGGCGACGGCAGCGTCGCACCGAACGACTTCTTCGGCTTCCTGCGCCCGGACTTCGGCAACGCGCCGGGACCGGGCATCGACGATCGCTCGTAGCCGGAATTCGCAGAAGGGGAGCCTCGCGTCGGCTGCTATCCGTTCGGGCATGCAGCTCTACTACACGCCGCGGTCGCACTTCTCCCGCAAGGTCCGGATCCTGCTCGACGCCTGGAACCGGCCGGTCGAGCTGATCGACGCCGGCGACGTCGGAGAGGACGACGCGAGCGGCTTCGGCGGCCATCCCCTGCTGCAGGTCCCGACGCTGCGCGACGAAGGCACCGTGATCTTCGACTCCGATCACATCGCCCGCTACCTCGTCCGGAAGCTCGACCCAGGAGACGAGTTCCAGGTCGAGACGACCGACGCGCGGGTCCTCAACGCACGTGCCGTGATGAACGGCGTCATGGCCGCGGAGGTGGAGATCCTCCTGGCCAAACGCAGCGGGATCGACGTCGATCGGCTCGAGCGGTTTCGCAAGAAGCGGATCACCATCCGCCGGGGTCTCGACTGGCTCGACGAAGGCCGCGCGCTCTTCGAAGGCGAGCCCACGTACGCGGGGTTCCATCTCACCGCGATGTGGGAGCACCTCGCGCTCTACGGTCTCGTCCCGCTCGAGTGGCCCCGCCTCGAAGCGCGCGTCGAGGAGCTCTTGGCCCTGCCCTACGTGACGAGGAGCCGGCCACCGCGCTGACCCGCTAGATCTTGCGGGTGCCGAGGGCGTCGAGCAGCTCGAGGGTCGGCTCGGCCAGGGCAGACCACGCGTAGCGCGGCCGTCGCTCCCGGCAGGCCGCCGCGGCCCGCTCCACGGTCTCGCGGTCGAGGCCCTGCAGGAGGCTCTCGAGCTCGCCGTCGCGGTACACGATGCCGGCGTCCCCCATCACCTCGCGCAGGAAGGGCCACTCGGAGATCAGGGCAGGAAGCCCGGTGGCCAGGGCGTCCGCCACGACCCCGGTGGTGAGCTGGTGGCCTTCCCGGATCGGAATCGCGAGGAGATCCATCGCCGCCATGCGCTGGTTGAACAGGCTGCGCGCGACGTGCTCGTAGGCGAAGGCGTGGATCCGCGGGTCGTCGGGCACGCGATCGTCCGGTGCCAGACACGTCACGAGGAGCTGCATGTCGGGTCGATCGCAGGCCGCGAACGCCTCCATCAGCTGCTGGGTCTCCTTTCCCGGTCGCGGCGCACCGACCACGCCGATGCGCAGCTCGCAGGGTGCCAGGCCGAGCGCCGCCTCGGCCTCCTCGCGGGAGGTCGCACGCGTCTCGTCCGCGAGGCGTCCCCAGTGGCCGTGGGGGATCACGCGCTCGACCACGTCGCCGCGGTAGCGGTAGCGCCGGTGCATCTCCGCCCGCCCCCACTCGCTGTGGTGGATGATGCCGTCCACCTCAGCCGTCCAGATCTCGTAGATCTCCTGGCTGTGCTCCTCGTGGCGGTGGGGCGTCGCGTTGTGCTGGGTCCACAGGACGGCGACCCCGGCGTCGTGGATCCGATCCAGGAGCTCGCGGTGGAGGGCGGGCCGCATCGGCGCCGTCCACTCGGGCCAGTGCACGTGCACGATGTCCACGTCCCGCAGGCGCTCCGGGAGCTTCTCGAGATCGCGCCCATGGACGAAGGGAAAGGCCGACTCCTCCACCCGGTCGCCGATGGCGTCGTAGAGACTCCGGTTGTAGGGCTCGCCGTGGGCCGTGGTCGCGACGCGCAGCTTGGGCGAGACGCTCCAGCGAAAGCGCAGGCGGGGGGCGGGCGCGAGGTCGAGCTGGTGGACCCGAGGAAGCTCCGACCAGAAGCTCCGGTTCTCTGCGAGGCCTTCGGTGGGCACGCAGCTGGTCGCGTGCTCGGCCTCCGCCTCGAACGCGACCGCGAGCGGGCGCCCCTTGGCCTCGGGGATCTGCAGGGTCACGGCATCGGGCAGCGCGTCCTCGGGGAACTCGAGCTCCTCCTCCGCCTCGAGCCGGCGACCCGTGACGCGGAAGCGGACCCGGCGGCGGCCCTCGAGCACCTCCGCGTCCTCGGGCCACTCGAAGAGACCGGCCGGCACGAAGCGATCCCAGGCCGCCTCGAGACGCGCCTCGCCGTGCTCGAGGGAGCTCGGCGGCATGCCGCTGGTGAAGGGCTTCTCGCCGCGCCAGGCCACCGGGACGAAGCTCGCGAGCGCCGAGTCCACGGGCACCTCGAAGAGGCCGGGTGCCCGGGGCGCCGGCAGGTAGTCGGTCACCGTGGCACCCACCAGCGGGAGCAGGAAGGCGAGCTGATCCGATCGGTGCACCCAGAGGTGGGCGCCGTCACGCTCGCCGAGGGGCACGAGCTCGTCGCGGGGGGGAAAGATCATCGAGCGCGGGCTCGCCTCGTCGCCGGATGCGTCGTGACGCAGATGGAGCGCCGCGTCCGTCAGCTTCCCGAGCACGTCGAGGGTCATCTGCAGGCGGCGCTTCGGCCCCCGGTAGGCGTAGGGCGAACGATGGGCGTGGGCCTGGATGATGCCGCCCTCGAACCAGCCCTCGAGATCGTCGTAGGCGAGCTTCGCGCGAGCCAGCCAGTCCGCGGAGTCGGTCGACTCGCCTGCCCCCGTCGCAGCCCGGGCGACGGCGAGCCCGGCCAGCTCGAGGGTGAGGCAGGTCGCGAGCACGCCGGTCGAGCGGCCCCAGGGAATCGCCGCGCCGTTCGGAGCCAGGGTGCGCCGCACGAGGGAGAGCGCCGACTCGAGACCCCGCGCCCAGACGGGGCCCAACGCCTCGGCCAGGGGCTCGGTGAACAGGGCGAAGTCGGCGGTGTAGATGTCGTAGCGCGCGATGCGCGTGTTGGAGTCGTCGAGCGCGCCGAGCGGATTCTCGCCGAGGATCGCCCGGGTGCCCTCGAGCAGGGCGTCGAGGCGCGCCTCGTCGATCTCGAGCCCGAGGCGCCGCCGGCCCCACAGGCAGCGCGCGAGCACCGCGTTGTAGTTCCGCGGCAGGAGCCCCTTGTCGAGGATGACGAGCCAGTTGCCGGAGTCCGTGGCCTGATCCACGGCGAGGCGCTCGCTCTCGGCCAGGCCCTCGAGGAGCGGGTTGCCTTCGAAGGCGCCGAAGCGCGCGAGGGTCTCGGCCACGCGGTAGGAGAAGAACGTGTGCGTCCCGGGGCCGTCGATGGGGCGCAGCACGGTGCGGATGGCGTCGGGCACCGGCACGCCCGCCACGTGCTCGACCCCGAGGTCGTGCAGCATCCCCAAGGTGAAGACGAGATCGGCCCGCACGTCGGGGCCGACGCGATGTCCGGCGAGCGCGGCCGGAACGCGGAAGGCGGGCATCTGCGCCGCGACCAGGTCTTCGATGCGCGCGACGGTGAAGCGGGTGAGCGCGTCGGCCAGGCCCGCGGCAGTCGGCTGGGACACGCTCACGAGATCCCGATGCGCTTTCGCGCTCGCGCGAAGAGGCCGAGCGTCTGGGCGTGGAGCAGGTCGCCCATGGCCTTCGTCGCCTTGCCGGCGAAGGCCCGGGCGTGGGTGCCCTCGAGGATGATGCCGAGCTTGTAGCAGGCCAGGACCTCGTACCACGCGACGTGGTCGACGGAACGGCCCGAGCGCTCCGCGTAGCGCGCCACGAGCTCCTCGGGCGTCGCCTGGCCGTCCTGGGGCACGCCGATCGATGCACCCGGGTCGTCGGGGTCGGGCCAGGTCGCGAGCATCCAGCCGAGATCGAGGAGCGGGTCGCCCACGGTCGAGAGCTCCCAGTCGACGATCGCCGCCACCTCGGGGCCGTCGAGCTCGAACAGCACGTTGGCGAAGTGGAAGTCGCCGTGCAGGATGCCGGGCACGAAGGACGCCGGGCGGTGGGCCTCGAGCCACTCGCCGACCGCGTCCACTCCGGGAATCTCCGGGCCCGGGTAGCCGTCGAGCTCGTCGTAGCTCTCGAGCTGCCGACGCCAGCGCGGAACCTGCCGCTCGAGATAGCCTTCGGGCCGGCCGAACCCCTCGAGCCCGCGGGCCATGGGGTCGAGCTTCGAGAGCTCGGCGATGGCGTCCACCATCGAGAGGCCCATGCGATGGCGGATCTCCCGGCTGCCCGCGTGGAGCTCCGGGAGCCCGCTCGCCGCGTTGAATCCCTCGATCGGCTCCATCAGGTAGAAGGCCGCGCCCATGCGCGACTCGTCGGGACAGCTCGCGATGAGGGCCGGGTGCGGAACCGCACTGCCGGCCAGGGCGCCGAGCACGCGCGCCTCCCGACGCATGGTCTCGTCGCTGTTCTTGCGCTTGTGGAGGGGCGGCCGACGCAGCACGTAGGCACGCCCACCGCGTTCGAAGCGAACCAGGATGTTCTGGGTGCCGCCGCTCAAGAGCTCGACGCGCTCGAGGGCACCGCCGGCCAGCCCCTGCTCGTCCATCCAGGCCGACAGGATCCCGAGGTCGACGCCCGGAATCTCCCCGGGGATCTCGCTCGGGCTCTCGGGTCCGGGATCGCTCATCGATGGAAGCTCCTGTCCGGAGGTGGCGTTGGGCCGGAGACGCGGCCTGCGACGATACCGGGGAACGGGAGGCGCCACCCGCCCCCCGGGTCTGGCCGCGGCGTTTCCTTGACGAAGCCGGGACATCTCCGCGTTCTGCGCCTCTCCTGCCGGCGACGGCTTGGACACGCCGGCCGTCGGACCGCTATCTCCCAGGCGCGACCTCCCAGGAACTGGGAGGCACCTTCTCCGAGGGGTGGGAATGGACGATCCGAGCTGGGTCCCGGCGCTGTCCGCGGCGGCGGCCACACTGGGGGGCTCACTGGCCGCGCGGGACTACCTGCGCCGGCGCCTGACCGGTCAGGAAGACCGCTTCATGGCGCTCTACGGCAAGGACGACTGGGACGCCTGCAACATGGACATGGCGTTCCACTTCGCCAAGGCCGACGACGCCTTCGTCAAGCAGACCTTCCGCTCCCGCCTCGAGGCCCACATCGCCGAGTCGGACGTCGCGCACCGCCTGTTCTTCGAGGAGGCCCGGGACGACGACGCGGGCTTCTTCCTGAGCGGCTCCTCGGACCTCGACGCCCTCTTGCCCGACCGCCGCGGCGTACGCCTCATCCTGGACGAGCCCGGACGCATCCGGGTCGTCTGGAACCACGCCCAGACGGACGGTGTGGGGCTCTGGGAGGCGCTGCGCCCGACCTTCGATCCGAGCCCTCCGTTGGTCACCTACGACGACCTCCCGACGCCGCCGGCCTTCCTGCCCGAGCTCGCCGGGCTGCCGGCCACGTTCCGGCGCATGTCCTTCCGCGGCAACCTGAGGGCCCGCTGCGACGAGAGCGAGACCCGGCTGATCCACGAGTGGCCGACCGCGCCGATCCGGGTGCTGAAGGACGAGCTCGGCGCGAACTTCAACCTGGTCTCGGCCGCGGCGATCCTGGAGCAGGTCTTCGAGCGCCACCCCGACCTCCCCTACCTGGTCTCCGGGCTGCTCGTGTTCTTCCCCTTCCTCGACGCGCGCAACCGCTACGGCGTGATCACCGCCCGGATCCGGCGCGGGCCGATCCCCTCCATCGTGCGACAGCTGGAGATGCAGTCGAAGCGTCCGATGCTGCGCTGGGGCACCGTCGCGACCCAGTCCTACGCGCTCTCGAAGCTCCCGGAGTGGGCCTTCCAGCCGACCATGGAGTACTTCCGGCGACAGGTGGACGTGCTGATCAGCAACCTGCCCGTCGGCTCCACACCCGCCCTGATGGACGGCGTCCCGATCTCGATCTCCTGCCACCCCTTCGAGATGGCGACGCCCTACTACCTGCTGCTGGTGGGCACCCGCGACAAGCTCGACGTCTCGGTCAGCTCGCGCTTCGAGGAGAAGCCCGACTTCCTGTCGGCGCCCTTCTAGCCGTCCCCGGCCCTAGGCTGCCGGGTAGACGGCGCCGCCGTCGATCTTGAGGATCGCACCGGTGGTGTATCGGGAGGCGTCGCTCGCGAAGTAGAGGGCGGCGCCCACCACCTCGTCGGGCTCGCCACCTCGACCGAGCGGGATCGTGCGCTTCGCGTTGGCCTGGAAGGCCTCGAGATCCCACGCCTTGCTGATGTCCGTCAGGAAGGGCCCCGGCATGATGCAGTTGACGCGGACGCGCGGACCGAAGGCCCGGGCCAGGCCCAGGGTCAGGTTGTTGAGGCCGGCCTTGGCCGCGCCGTAGGGGATCTCGGCGGGGCTCGGCGTGACCGCCGCCACGCTGCTCACGTTGATGATGCTGCCGCCTTCGCCCTCGGCCATGCGCGCGCCGATCACCGAGGACAGCCGGAAGGGCCCCTTCAGGTTCACCGAGAGCACCTTGTCGTAGAGCTCCTCGGTGACCTCCGGGAGCGAGGGGTAGAGCGGCGACATCCCGGCGTTGTTGACCAGGACGTCCACGCGCCCGAAGCGCGCGTACGCGGCCTCGACGAGGGCGTCGCAGTCCTCCCAGCGCCCGGCGTGTGCGGCCACCGCGAGGGCCTGACGGCCGGTCTCCGACTCGACCTGCTTGGCCAGCGCCTCGCAGGCACCCTGCTTGCGGCTCGCGATCACGACGTCCGCGCCCTTGCGGGCGAAGGCGAGCACCATCTCGCGACCCAGGCCCCGGCTCCCGCCGGTGACGAGCGCGACGCGCCCGGAGAGATCGAAGAGATCGGAAGCGTCGGCCATGTCCCCTCCTCGAAGGGGACGCTAGCCCAGTCGCCCCTCGAGCCGGGCCGCGAGATCGTGGGGCAGGGTGCAGACCTCGACCCCGAGCGCGCCCCACTGCAGGCCGTCCAGCGAGAGCGGCACGCCCATCTGGGAGCGCACCTGGCCGCGCACGGAGACGTCCATCTCGGGCACGTGGACCACGACCTGGCTGCCGGGTGCGGCCTCGATGGGGGACCGCAGCAGCAGGCCGCGGCGGGAGAAGCACTCGATGGTGGCCGGAATGGCGCGCCCCTCGTGCTCGACCTGCACGGGCAGGCTGCAGCGCGTGCGGGCTTCCAGGCGGCGTTCGAACTCGAGGGGGAATCCGTGCTCCTCGTGCGGAGCGGAGACGGCGGCGGCATCGGGTCGGGACATGGGAACCCTCCAGAACGTGGCGATCGGTCCTGGTGGGTGCCCCCTGCGAGCGAAACGGTGGCGCGACTTGCGCGCACACTGCCGCCTCCCTGCGTGCGCGCTGCGCCTTCCGGCGCCCGGATCGGGCGCCGGCGTCGGGATCAGGAGCGCGCCACCTGGATCACCTGCAGCTCGGTGAACGCCGCGAG
>JASJCN010000085.1 GCA_030065975.1 Myxococcota bacterium | reverse complement strand
CGCTCGTGATCTCCGGGCGCAAGGCGGGGCTCGAGGCCCGGGTGTTCCTGGCGCTCGATCTGCCCGAGCCCGTACGGGCGAGCTGCGAGCAGCTCGCGGCGGAGCTGCGACGGCGCAAGCAGGGCGATGCCGTGCGCTGGGTCCGGCCCGAGGGCACCCACGTGACCCTTCGCTTCCTGGGCAACGTGGTCGTGGAGCACCTCCCCGAGATCGCCAAGCGCGTCGGCGAGGCCCTGGCCGACGTGCCTCCCTTCCGCGTCGAGCTCGGGGCGCCCCGGCTCTTCCCGCGCGGCTCGAAGCCCCGCGTGGTGATCCTCGACGTCCTCCCCGAGGAGGCATTGCGCTCCCTGGCCGCCCGCGTGGAGCAGGGCTGCGTGGCCGCGGGCCTGGCACCCGAGAAGCGCACCTACCACCCGCACCTGACCCTCGGTCGGCTCCGCGCGCGCCGCGCCCCGGCGCTCGACGACGTGGCGCTCAGCGGCGCCGACGCCTTCGAGGCGCGCGAGGTCGTGCTCTTCCGGAGCGAGCTCACCCGCTCCGGAGCCATCTACACCCCGCTCGAGTCCATGCCCCTGGGCGGACTCACGGGGAGTCCGGTCTCACCCTGAACCTGCCCGATGGGGGGCAGAGAGGAGCAATCCGTGGCGAAGAACGACAACACAGTGGACGTGAAGAAGCGGGCCATCGACATGGCCGTGTCGACGATCGAGAAGCAGTTCGGCAAGGGCTCGATCCTGAAGATGACCGAGGACGCCGTCGACAACGAGATCGCGGCGATCCCCACCGGCTCGCCGAGCATCGATCTCGCGCTCGGGATCGGCGGCTACCCGCGTGGCCGGGTGGTCGAGATCTACGGGCCGGAGTCCAGCGGCAAGACGACGCTCACGCTCCACGCGGTGGCCGAGCTCCAGCGCCAGGGCGGGGTGGCGGCATTCATCGACGCCGAGCACGCCCTCGACGTGAACTACGCCCGACGCCTCGGCGTGCGGGTGGAGGATCTGCTGGTCTCCCAGCCCGACACCGGCGAGCAGGCCCTCGAGATCGCCGACGTGCTGCTGCGTTCGGGCGCGGTGGACCTGGTGGTGGTCGACTCGGTGGCGGCGCTCGTGCCCCGCGCCGAGATCGAGGGCGAGATGGGCGACACGCACGTGGGCCTGCAGGCCCGGCTGATGAGCCAGGCACTGCGCAAGATCACGGGCACGGTCGCGAAGTCCAACGCCACGGTGATGTTCATCAACCAGATCCGCATGAAGATCGGGGTGATGTTCGGCAACCCGGAGACGACCTCGGGCGGCAACGCGCTCAAGTTCTACTCCTCGGTGCGCCTCGACGTGCGGCGCATCGCCGCGATCAAGGACGGCGACGAGGTGGTGGGCAACCGCACCCGGGTCAAGGTCGTGAAGAACAAGGTCGCGCCGCCCTTCCGCCAGGCGGAGTTCGACATCCTCTACAACGAGGGGATCTCCCGCGAGGGCGACCTGATCGACATGGGCGTCGACTGCGGGGTGATCGAGAAGAGCGGCTCCTGGTACTCCTTCGGAGACGATCGCATCGGTCAGGGACGCGAGAACGCCCGGCGCTTCCTCAAGGAGAACCCGGACGTCATGGAGCAGATCGCGGACCAGGTCTACACCGCGAAGGGGCTGAAGCGGAAGGTGCCCGTGGACGGCCCGGTGGCCGCCGGGGCCGACGAGGTGCCCGAGCTCGAGACCGACTGACCCGCGGGCCCTCCCGGGGCGGCTCTTCGAGCCGCCCCGGGGAGCGCCCCGGCTTCACTTCGCGCGCATCCTTCGACTCACGAGACCCGGGTGAAGCGTCCGTGCAGTGAGTCCGCCACCAGCACCTCGAAGTCGTCGCCGGTCATGTGCACCACGTCCTCGTGGTCGCCCGCCTCGAAGTAGACGTCCTCGAGGCCCTGCAGGCAGTCGTCGTAGACGGTCGGGATGCGATAGGGGGAGCCCGTGACCGGGAGGGCTCCCGGCTCGCAGTCTCCGAACACCGCGCCGAGGTCCTGCTCGTTCGCGAGCGAGAGGTCGCGGTGCAGCTGCTCGCTCAGCCGAGGGATGTCCACCCGCTTCGAGGCGGGGATGATGGCCATCAGGTAGCCGCTCTCGTCCTCCAGCAGCACCGCCTTGGCCAGGTGCGAAGGTGGCACCCGGGCCACGCGCGCGGTCTCGAGGCTCGAGGCCGTGTGCAGATGCGGCAGGATCTCGTAGTCGACGCCACAGTGGTCGAGATACCACTTGAGTCGCGGAGCGATGGACATGGGCACCCCCGACGCCCCTCGAAGTGGAGTGGAGCGGACTCGAGCGGAGGGAGGCCGAGCGGAGCGGGGGAGCGTCGGAGCGGCAGCGCCACGGTCGCGGCAGCGCGATCCCCGTCGGTGGGGCGTCCCCGACGAGGACACGGGAAAGTGTGCACCCGCCCAGGGTCTGCCGCAAGCGGGCTGCTCGCGAGCGGATCGGCTGGCACGCGCGCCCTGGCGCGCGAGGCGCCGCCGGCCGGCTGGCTCCAGTACACGACCTCGCTGCTCCGTTGACGGTGCTCGATCCGCCGGCGAAGTGGACACCCCGCCGGCGTCGGTGAGCGTCACGTCGAACCAGGGCACAAAAACCGGAAGCTTGGAGGGCTTCTGGTTTGCGTACGCGGGCTCGCGGGTTGGCGGGAGGGTTGCCGGTGCGTTGCCTCTGCCGGGGCCTCGCGAGGCCCCAGAAGCGGGTCACCTGGGCGCGAGCGGCCGGCCCTTACCACAAGTTCGTCGTTCCCGGTACCGGGTATCTGGCGGGGCGACGCGCCCCGCCGGCCGGTCCATGCTGGGGTTGCTTCGAACGTCGAGGAGAAGCCCCAGATGACTTCCAACCCGCGATCCTTTCCCGCCGCCGCGACCTTCCGGTCCGCATGCCGTCTCGAGACGGTCCTGGTGCTCCTGATCGGGCTCCTGCTGGCCTCGGGGGCCCACGCCCAGGCCGACGGCGACGGCGACGGCGTCATCGACGCGCTCGACAACTGCGTCACGGTGCCGAACGCCGACCAGGCCGACGCCAACGCCGGCCAGGACGACGACTCGAGCCTTCCGGGCGTGCAGCACTACGGAAACGCCTGCGACGCCGACCTCGACGACGACGGCCTCGTGGGGGCCAGCGACTTCTTCGGGGTCCTGCGGCCCTGCATCGGCGCGAACCTGGTCTCCGAGCCCCAGTGTGCCGTCGCCGACCTCGACCAGGACGGCGCCGTCGGCCCCTCGGATTTCTTCTCGGGCTTCCGCCCGGCCCTCGGGTCGGCTCCCGGCCCCGGCGTGACCGAGACGGACCTGATGTTCCAGGGCCTGGCCTGCGACGACGCCACGTCGACCTCGGAGTGCACGGTCACCGTCCAGACCCTGAGCTTCGTCACCCGCCGGGATCGCATCGCGCCCGTGCCGCCCGGCTCCCCCGAGCCCGGCATCGTCGTGAGCGACACCGTGATCGTCCCGACGCCCTTCGGCGACGTTCCCCTGGCCGAGGCCACGCTCACCTTCACGGTGGGTAGTGGCCCCGCGACGGGCCCGTTCCAGACCCTCGTCGGGACGGCGCGGGTCCCCTTCCCCGACATCGGCTTCCTGGCAGGGGCCCAGGTCGACGAGACGCCCATGGCGACGGTGGGCATCGACCTCGGAGCGAACATCGATCTCGGCGTCCCGCTCCAGCCGGACATCTTCTACCTGTTCTTCCAGTTCGGGACGAGCTTCGCCGCGAGCCTCGGGCCGATCGGCTTCGGCGTCGGCGGGCCCGGCGCGACGCTCGTGCTCGATCCGTTCGACCCCTTCCTCTTCGTCGGGGGCAGCCTCGCCGGGCTCATCCCCGGGACGGGCCCCGAGCCGCCGGATCCGAACACCGGCTTCGGCTTCTCCCTGGGCGGGAACATCCCCTTCGTTCCCGACCGGCTCTGCAACACCTGCGAGCACGACTTCCGCGACACGGGCGTCGCCCTCGACCCGGCCTGCGACCCGTGCGTGGCCGAGGTCTGCGCCGTCGATGCCGCCTGCTGCGCGTCGAGCTGGGACTCGAGCTGCGTCGCGGCGGTGCAGACGGTGTGCACGGATCCCGCCCCGGGCTCCTTCGACGGCACGCTGCTGCTGAAGGGCGAGGTGCCGCTCGGCACGCTGCCGCTCAGCCTCGACGGCATCACGATCGGAAGCATCGATCCGAAGGACGACGGGACCATCTTCCAGGGCAGCGCCGACCTCGCGCTGGGCGCCAATGCGACCCTCGCCGTGGGCGTGCCCTTCCTGAGCTTCTTCAGCTTCGGGTTCGACCTCGGTGACGCCACGGCCAGCGTCGAGTTCGACGTCACGGACGCGAACGCCTGCTTCAACGGCGTGCTCGATCCGGACGACCCGTTCGCGATGTTCCCGCCGGAGTTCCCCATCCCGATCCGGCAGAACCCGGGCCAGGCGGGCGCCGAGGTGATCGGCTCGTTCTCGGCGCCGGATCTCGGCTCCTCGTTCATCTCCGCCACCGGAGAGTTCTCCATCGACCTCGGGCCGATCGGCGACCCGATCGGCGTGAACCTCGGAACCCTGGCCTCGACGTCCGTCGACCTCCAGATCGACAGCTCGGGCCTCGACTTCGCGGGCATGACCCAGAGCCAGATCATCCCGAACTTCACCAACACCGAGATGTCCCTGGTGGTGCACATCCCGACCGACGATCCGCTGCTGACCTCGGCAGAGCTCGCCGGCGCGCTCACGGTCGCGGGCCTGGGCCTGGATCCGGCGCGGGTCTTCATCAGCCCCGGCCAGGGCTTCGAGGTCGAGGGCACCCTCGACCTGGCTCCGGTGGCGGTGCTGATGGTCCAGGGCAACGTGGACGGCTCGGGGGTGCTCCTCACGGGCAGCTTCGACAGCAACATCAGCTTCGACTTGCAGATGACCATCGACGACTCCCTGGCGGAGCTCCAGATGGCGGTCGACTTCGCCCAGGAGGCCCTCGACTTCTGCAAGTCCGCCTGCCCTGCCGACTGCTACGCGGATCCCTGCTGCATCGCCTGTGACGGTCTCTTCCTGGCTCCGCTGACCGCCGCGCAGCTCGCGCTCGATGCGGGCCAGGCCGCCGCGGACGCCTTCTTCGCCGCCATCCCGTTCCCGATCGCCGGGACGATCGTCGTCGACGTCGACGTGACCCTCGACGACCTGAACGCGATGGGTGCGGTGAGCGCCTCGTTCAACGGCCAGACCCTCGGCGGGCGCCTGGTGTTCGTGCCGCCGCAGGTCTGCATCACGCTGCCGCTCGGCGGATTCCCCGGCTCCTCGGAGCTGGGTCTCGGGAACACCGAGTTCTGCCTGCCGCCGATCTAGGCCGGTCGGAACGACGGCGCGCGGTGGAGACGCGATCGTGACCTGGGGACACGACGGGAAGGTCCGAAGCCTGGCGCTCATCGGAGTGCTGGGCTTCGGCCTCCTGGGCGCCTCGCTGCTGCCCTCGCTCGAGTACTTCTTCGACGAGGGCGTGGCCGTCCAGCAGGCCCGGCTGATCCGCGCCGGCGAGCTTCCGTACCGCGACTTCTTCTACCACCAGACGCCGCTCTACCCGCTCACGCTGGCCGCCCTGACCGCACCGGCCCCCGACTCGCTCTTCGCCCATCGGCTGCCCTCGCTGCTCGCGACCCTGGCCACGGGGTGGCTCGTGTTCCGACTCGCCGGAGCGATGGCGGGGGGCGCCGTGGCGCTCCTCGCGATGGTCCTCTTCTACACGGCCCCGCTGCAGTACTTCGGCCTCGTGGCCGCGCCGAACGCAGCGATGCTCCTGGCGGCGACCGCCGGAGTCGCCTGCATCGCCGTCGCCCGCGGTCGCGGGGCCGTCCTCGCCGGCGGCGCCATCTTCGCCGTGGCGCTCCTGCTGAAGCCCATCGCGATCGCGACCGCCACGGGGGTCGGCCTCTTCCTGCTGCTCTCGCGCGAGCAGCGCTGGAAGCTCGGCTGGGCGGTCCTCGGCGGAGCCGGATGCGGGGCCGCGGCGTGGCTGACCCTCGACTGGGGATCCGCCGGCGCCTTCACCGAGCTCCTCGCGCTCCAGGCGTCGCGCCACGGCGAGGCCGCGGGCTTCGAGCTGATGCGGCAGTACCCGAGCGTCGGCGGGCCCGCGGCGAGCAACGGCATCGAGACGCTCCTCGGCTGGAATCTGCATCAGCACGTGCAGACCTTCCTCTCGCGCCCGCTCTCGAACCCCTTCTTCCCGCTGCTCGCGCTCGCCGTCGTGGGCCAGGTGTGGCTCGTTTCGCCGATGGGCCGGAGCCGCTTTCCCCGTCTGGCCTCCTACGCGCCCCTGCTCACCTGCTGGTGGCTCGTGCCCCTCGGCTTCTCGCTCTTCGTCTGGGATCCGACCTGGCAGTTCTACTTCGTGCAGTACCTCCCGCCGCTCTCGATCCTGGCCGCGGTCGGCGCCGTCGGGCTCGCCTCGATCGGAGCCCGTCTCGCGACCCGCGCCATCGACGGGAGGGCGGCGCTCTGGCCCCGGGCCGTTCCGGGCGCCGTGGCCGTCGCCGCCGTCGCCTGGGCCGGCGCGAGCGGCGTCGTCTCCCTGGCCGAGCGACGCAGCGACTACGCGATGGTGCCGCGGCCGGCCGACGGCGAGGCGTGGCTGCTCTTCGACCCCTTCCTCAACTTCGTCTCGGGCTCGCAGCCGGCCTGCGGCCTGATCGACCCCTTCAACGTCTACGCGGGCCGGAGCCTCGCGGCCACGGCCTCCCCGGCCCGGCGCTCTCCCCATCACGTGGCGTCCGAGGACCTGATCCGCTGCCTCGAGGCCGACCCGGCCATCCGGATCGGGCTCGGCTACTGGGCCCAGTGGTTCGTCGACCCGCCCCTGCGCGAGTATCTGGCGCAGCTTCCCGACGAGCGCTTCGTGCCGATGCGCCTTCACTATCGCCCGGCGGATGCCGGGCTTCCCGCCTCTCCCGCGCGGATCCGCCGATGAGGGACGGGGCCGACTCATCGCCTTCGGGCCAGGGAGTTCCAAGCATGCTGGATCGATCGATGCCGACCGTCATTCGACCGGGCGCCGCCGCGCTCGCCTTCGGGCTCGTCTGCCTGCTCGCCTTCGCCTCCGCCTGCAGCCGGGACGAAGCACCCGGGAGCGACGCGGCGCCGGTGGTGGCGGTGCCGCCCCCGAGCCCCACGGATCCGGACGTCGAGGGCCTCCCGCCGCTGGTCGCGCCCGGCGTCGAGCGCGAGGAGAGCGAGCTCGCGATCGGCGACTACTTCGACCGCTACGGCGGCGTCGATGCGCTCGAGCCGAACGAGGACGTGCTGCGCGCGGATCTCGCCCAGGAGATCGAGGCCGAGCTCGTGGGCAAGCAGATCACCTGGGACGGCTACGTGGCACGCATCCAGGACGCGCCGTCGGGACGCGTGATGCTCGTCCTCACCCGCGACCGCGAGCAGTCCGCCGAGGCGGCCATGGTGCGCCTCTCCGCGGCGTGGAGCGAGTACGTGCACGCGGTCCCGATCGGGACGCGGGTGCGCGTGGTGGGCGTGTTCGACAAGACGATCGGCGTCTTCCCCTCGATCGCCGGCATCTCCCTCGAGACCCTCCCTGCCACTCCCGCCGGCTAGGCTGCTGGGCCGGCTAGACCGGTAGGCCGGCCGGGCCGGTAAGCCGGTAGCCGGTGAGCCGGCTAGGCCGGAGCGTCGAGCTCGCGCCTCCGGGCGCGTGCCGCCAGGTGCTCGGCGGTGCGCAGGGCCAGGGCCTCGATGGTGAGCGACGGCGACTCCCCACCGCCCGAGCTCGGGAACACGCTCGCGTCGGCGACGAAGAGGTTCCGGAAGCGGTGGCTCCGCCCGAAGGCGTCCACCACCGAGGTCTCCGGGTCCGTCCCCATCCGGCAGGTGCCGAAGACGTGGGTCGAGAAGAAGAGGTCGTAGGTGCCGGCCTCCTCGAAGACCTCCTCGACCCCCGCAGCGGCGAGGATCTCCCGGCAGGTGCGGGCCATGAAGGTCAGGCGCCGCAGCTCGGCGTCGTCCAGGTGGCTGTGGATGCGCGCCTTCGCGTTTCCGGCCGCGTCGCGCGCGACCGGATCCAGGTCGACGAAGCTCTTCGGCCCGGGGAGGCTCTCGCCGATCGAGGCCACGGTGAGGACCCGCCCCAAGGCGTCGCGGACTCCCTCCTGGTGGGCACGGCCGAAGCCGCGGACCACGCGCGTGGCGTGGCTCACCGGGCCGAGCAGGTCGGCCTCGGCCGTTCCGGGCGAGAAGCGACAGCCTCCCACCACGCCGTCGATGGCGTCCGGGGCGTTGAAGTCCCAGCAGATGCTGTCGGAAGGGAGCCCGCGATGGCTTCCCAACGGCTCGGGGTGGAGACCGCTCGTGTACCAGCTCAGGGTCTCCATGAAGTGGCGACCGACCTGGCCCGAGTCGTTCGCGATCCCGTCCGGCGAGCCGGGGGCGGTGGACAGCAGGAGCAGGCGCGGCGTCTCGACGGCGCCGGCTGCGAGCACCACGCTGCGGACGCGCTCTTCGCGCTCCAAGCCGTCGGTACTCCGGGTGACGATCGCCCGGATGCGATCGTCGTCGCCCGCGACGAGGCGCGTCACCTGGCACTCGGTGCGGATCTCGCAGCGACCGCTCTCTCGCGCGCGGCGCACGAAGGTCACGTCGACCGAGCCCTTGTCGCGGCGCGGGCAGCCGCGCAGGCAGCCCGCGCAGTAGTTGCAGCCCGGTCGTCCGTCGTAGGGCTTCGACAGCGCCGCCAAGGGATTGGGCACGAAGCCGAGCCCGAGGGCCTCCGCGCCCGCGGCGAGGCGCTGGCTTGCGTAGCTGCGCGGGTGCGGTGGGAGCGGGTAGGGCGCGCTGCGTGGGCGGCTCGTGTCGTCGGCCGAGCCGGCCACGCCGATCAGCCGCTCGATGCGGGTGTAGTAGGGCTCGAGGGTGGCGTAGTCGACGGGCCAGTCGGCCGCGACGCCGAAGCGAGAGGCCATGCGCATGGCCTCGGGGTGCATGCGGTGGGCCTCCCCGGCGAAGTGCAGGGTGCTCCCGCCGAGCCCCACCACGTGGGAGTAGCCGACGCTCCGTCGGGTATCGCCGGGCACCACCCGTCCCCGCACGTGGTTCCAGGAGCGCAGCGCGTCGTGGCGCGCCTCGAGGGCCTGCAGTGGGGCGAGGGTCTGTCGGTCGGCCGGGGGGAGCTTGTCGGGGAAGCGCGCCGTCTCCCAGTCGGAGCGGTGGAGGCGGTAGTCAGTCTCGGGCACGTAGGCCGGGCCGGCTTCGAGCAGCAGCACGCGAAGCCCCTGCTCGCACAAGGCCCAGGCGGCGGCTCCGCCGCCCGCCCCCGAGCCGATCACGACGACGTCGTGATCCGCGTCAGCCAAGCGACGCTCCGCGTGCCCGTTCCCGCGGTGGCTCGGCCTGGTCGAGATGGCCGCTCGGCTGGGGCGGGCCCGGCGCCTCGATGCCGGCGAGGCTGCGCGGGTCCGAGTAGTAGAAGGTGAACGCGTCGGTGCGCGTCTTCTGGTAGAAGGTCCACTCGCCGCTGCCCGGCTTCGCCGCCTCGGCGCGGGCGACGATCCCGGTTCGCGCCTCCTCGTCGAGCTCGTGGAAGCCGCTCTTGCCGAGCGCGCGGGCCTGCTCGTCCAGCCAGGAGCAGCCGCCCACCAGCAGGCGGGCGTAGCGCGGGTCCGCCTGGGCCGACTCGAGCAGGCTCCGCTCTACCCTGAGGTCGGTGCCGCTCGGGCCGAGGTGCCTGGGGAGCAGGGTGTCCACGTAGCGGGGGAGGGCGCCCAGGGGCCGTGTTGCGGGGGCGCCGACCGAGGCCCGGAGCAGCCAGGCGAGGCTTCGCGTGGAGCCGACGAGCGGGCTCAGGAAGGCGAGGGCGAGGAAGAGGCGCCGGCGGATCCGATGCATCGGCTCCCAATCTACACGAGGCCGACCTCGAGCCCGGCCTCGAGCGGCCGGGGGGCGCGCTGCAGACGGCGGGTGCGCGGCGACCTGCAGCGGCCCTACCCTGACGGCGAGCGATGCGCAGCCCCGCCGAGAACTTCGACGACCTGATCGACGCCGCCGCAGCCGGGATCGAGCCCGAGCGGCGAGAGCTCTTCGTCGAGTTCTCCGGGCGCCTGCTGACCGGCGTGGAGACCCACCACGCCGGCGGCCTGAGCGTGCTCGGCACCCTGGCCCTCGACGCCTTCGCGTTCGCCGAGCGCCGGCAGCCCGGGGCCGTCGAGGTGCGCGTCCACGATCCCCGGGATCGGTCGGGACACAGCGTGGTCGAGATCCTGCAGGACGATCGCGCGTTCATCGTGGACAGCGTCCGCCTGGTGCTGGCCCGCTTCGGCCTGGAGGCGCGCACGACCCTGCACCCGATCTACGCCGCCGAGCGCGATGCCGAGGGCCGGCTGCTTCGCGTCTCGACGCCGACCGACGGGGAGCATCGGGAGTCCTACGTCTACATGGAGGTGGCGCCGGCCCTCCCCGAGTCCGAGCGCGACGCGTTCGTCGCCGCCCTCGAGCAGGTCGTGGGCTGGGTCCGGGACGTGACCGACGACCACCGGCGCATGATCCGCGCGGTGCGCGAGCTGGTCGTGAACCTCGAGTACGCCGGCCCGAACCTCCCCGGCGGTGTCGAGCGGGCGGCGAAGGTGCGCCGCTTCCTCGACTTCCTGGCCGATGGCCGCTTCGTGTTCGTGGGCATGCGGCGCTACCGACTCGACGAGGTCGACGGGGAGCTCGAGGCGCAGATCGTGCCGGGCACCGGGCTCGGGATGTGGCGCGACGACGACTCGAGCCGGCTCGCCCTGGCGCGACGGGGCGAGGACATCCCCGAGGAGATCCGCGACGACGCCCTCGACGAGCGCATCATCCTGATCAGCAAGTCGCGCATGGAGTCCCGGGTGCACCGCCACGGCCGCCTCGATCGGCTGGTGGTGAAGGAGCACGACGGCCAGGGCCGGCTCACCGGCTTCACGATCGCGGTCGGGCTCTTCACGCTGCGCCTGCTGCGGACGCCGGGCTCCCAGATCCCGCTGCTCTCCGAGCGTCTGCAGGACGTGCTCGGGCGCCTCGACCTGAGCCACGGCTCCCACGACCACAAGGCCCTCGTCGCGGCGTTCGATTCGGCCCCGGTCGAGGTCCTGATCGGGGCGGACGTCGACGCGCTGGTGGACCTGCTCCAGGAGCTCGTCGAGGCGGCCGGCGCCAAGCACGCCCGGCTGCTGCTGCGGACGCACCCTCGCGGACGGACGCTCTACGCGGCCGTCCTGCTGCCGCGCGAGCACTACCGAGAAGACCTCCGCGCCGGCGTGCGGCACCTCCTCGAGCGCCTCGCAGGCGCCAGCTACATCGACGATCGCATCAACTTCGTCGACGAGGGCACCGCAGTCATCCACTGCTTCTGCACCTGCGCCGAAGGCCAGCAGCTGGCCCCGGACGCCGACGCCCTCGAGGCCGAGATCCGCATGCTCTGCTCGCCGTGGGAGGACCAGCTCCTCGACGCCCTGCGCGAGAGGAACGGCGGCGCCAACGCGCCCGAGCTGGCCGCGCGCTACGAGACGGCCTTCCCGTCGGAGATGCGGGCGCGCACCCATCCCCACGACGCCGTTCGCGACGTCGAGGCCCTCGAGCGCCTGCACGAGACGGGGGTGCCGCAGTTCTCGCTCTACTTCGACCACGGTGACACCGAGCGCTCGACGGCCACGCTGCGCATCTACCTCGCGGAGGCCCCGCTGCTCTCCGACGTGATGGGCATCACCGACCACTTCGGCCTGCGCGTGGTCGACGCCCAGCTGGCCCACATCGAGCCTCGCGGCCGCACCCAGGTGGCCGTCGAGTCCCTGCGCATCCTGCCGTTGGGCGCGAACCAGACCGACCTCGACGCGGTTGCCGGGCGTCTCTCGGATGCGCTGGCGGCGGCGCTCACCGGGGTCGCGACCAGTGACGAGCTGAACGGGCTCGTGCTCGGCGCGGGGCTCGACTGGCGCCAGGTGGACTGCATCCGCGCCTGCCTCGAGTACCTGCTGCAGCTCCAGACGGTGCTCTCGCGGCCCTTCCTGCGCTCCGTGCTGCTCGACAATCCGCTGGCGGTGCGCGTCCTGATCCAGCTGCTCGAGAGCCGCCACGATCCGGAGCTGCTCGACGCCGAGCGCGAAGCCGTCGGCGCCCGCCTGCGCACGAGCTTCGAGGCGTACCGCGACCGCATCACGTCGTTGAACGAGGACCGCGCGCTCTCGGGATTCCTCGAGCTGATCGAGGCGACGCTGCGGATCAACACCTTCGCGCCGTCCCCGACGCCCCACCGGGTGGTCTTCAAGCTCGACCCGAGCCGGCTGTCGAGCGTGAGCGGAGTGGTGCCCCACCGCGAGATCTTCGTGTGGTCGGCGAAGATGATGGGCATCCACCTGCGCGGCGGCCCGGTCGCGCGCGGCGGGCTGCGCTTCAGCGATCGCCACGACGACCTGCGCGTCGAGATCCTCGGGCTGATGAGCACGCAGATGTTGAAGAACGGGCTCATCGTTCCCGTCGGCGCCAAGGGCGGCTTCGTGCTGCGCGAGAGCGGGCTCTCGCCGAGCGAGGCCCGCGCCCAGGCGGACGAGCAGTACCGCATCTTCATCTCGAGCCTGCTCGACGTCACCGACAATCTGGCGCCGGATGGCGAGGTGCTCGGCCCGGAGGGCGTGCAGCGCCTCGACGGGGACGATCCCTACCTCGTGGTGGCGGCGGACAAGGGCACCGCCCACCTCTCCGACACGGCCAACGAGATCGCCGTCGGGCGCGACTTCTGGCTGGGTGACGCGTTCGCGTCCGGAGGCTCCGAGGGCTACGACCACAAGAAGTACGCGATCACGGCGCGCGGGGCCTGGGAGTGCGTGAAGCACCACTTCTCGGAGCTCGGGATCGATCCCGAGCAGGACGACTACACCGTCGTCGGGATCGGCGACATGTCGGGCGACGTCTTCGGCAACGGCCTGCTCCTCGCCCGGCGCGCGCGCCTGCTCGCCGCATTCGATCACCGCCACGTGTTCCTCGACCCCGACCCGGATCCGGAGGCGGCCTTCCGCGAGCGCCAGCGCCTCTTCGACCTGCCGCGCTCGAGCTGGGCCGACTACGACCCCGCCGTGCTCTCCGAGGGCGGCTGCGTGCAGCCGCGCAGCGCCAAGCGCATTCCGGTGCCTCCGGCGATGGCCGAGCGGCTCGGGATCCGAGCCGAGGCGGTGAGCGGGCCGGAGCTGGTGAAGGCGATCCTCGGCATGCCCGTCGATCTCCTTTGGAACGGGGGCATCGGCACCTACGTGAAGGCCGGGAGCGAGACCCACGCCGATGCCGGCGATCGCGCCAACGATGCCGTTCGCATCGACGCGAGCGCCCTGCGCGCGCGGGTGGTGGGAGAGGGCGGAAACCTCGGCCTGACCCAGGCGGCCCGGGTCGAGGCCGCGCTGCTCGGCGTGCGCCTGAACACCGACGCCATCGACAACAGCGCCGGCGTGGATCTGTCGGACCACGAGGTCAACTACAAGGTCGCCCTGGCGCCCGCCATCCGCTCCGGGAGACTCGCCGCCGAGGCCCGGCGGGAGCTGCTCTTCTCCGTGGCCGACGAGGCCTGCGAGGCCGTCCTCGCGCACAACCGGAGCCAGGCCCTGGCGCTGTCCCTGGACGAGCGGCGCTCGCTGCGGGAGCCCGACGCCTTCCTGCTCGCGAGCGACCTGCTCTGCTCGGCGGCCGGGCTCGACCCGCTCGACCTCGGGCTTCCCGACGCGGCCGCCCTCTCCGAGCGCGCGGGGCAGGGCACGGGCTTCACCCGTCCGGAGCTCGCCGTGCTCCTCGGCCTCGCCAAGCTCCAGGCGCTCTCCGAGCTCGGCCAGAGCGAGCTGCCGCGCCTCGCGTATCTCGAGCCCGAGTTCCGCGGCTACTTCCCCGAGCGCTTCCAACAGGAGCAGGCCGCCGAGCTCGGCGGCCATCGCCTGCGCGACGAGATCACCGCCCTGCGTCTCGTGAACCGATTGATCGACGCCGGCGGGGCGACCACGCTCACGAGCCTCACCTCCGAGCTCGGCGTCGGTCTCGGCGAGGCGGCGGCCGCGCTGCTCCAGGCCGAGGATCTGCTGCGAATTCCGGGCTACCGGCTGCAGCTGCTGAAGGGCGTCGGGGAGTCGCGGGAGGGCGTGTACGGCGCGCTCATCGAGCTGGATGCCGGCGTCCACGAGGTGGCGCGCTACCTGGTGCGGATCGGCACCGAGACCCTCGAGGCGGGCCGCGTCGATGCGCTGCGCAAGCAGATCGATCTCCTGCGCGGCTCCATGCGGGACTACCTCTCGCCGGGCGAGGCCCAGCGCCTGGACGCCCGCACCCAACGTCTGGAGGAGCAGGGCCTCGCTGCCGACCTGGCGTACGAGGTTGCCGGCCTGCCGCTCGCCGATCGCGGGCTCAACATCCTGCGGATCTGCGCCCGCTTCGAGGCGGTTCCCCCGCTCGATGCGGCGCGCGCCTATGCGGCCCTCGGCGACCAGAGCGGCATCAACTGGCTCTACGGGCGCCTCTCCCAGACGCCCGCCCACAGCCTGTGGGATCGCATGCTGCTCGCCGACGTTCGCTGGGACCTGCTGGACCTGCAGCGGGAGATCACCGAGGGCGTGCTGGCGGCCGGGGGCGACGATCTCGAGGGCGCCGTCGTCCGCTTCCTCGAGGACCACGCCACCGAGATCGACCGGGTCCAGGCCCTGGAACGCCGTTCGGCGGCCGAGGCGACACCCGGAGCCCTGGCCGTGATCGCGGCGCGGCTCCGCTGCCTCGCCTCCGGGTCCGGGGGCGACTGACGCCCCTCACCCTGCGGGTCGCGTACTGGGCCGCACTCCGCCCCCCGCGGGGCCTCAAGCCGCTCCCCTTTCCGGTCGAAACGGCTTCTGAACCGCGCGGTTGCCGCCCCACGTCCGGGTCGGCGGGATGCGGGGAGCGCTCGGATGCCGCTCGAGCTGAACGAGATCCTCAAGGTCGCCCTCAAGGGCGGCGCCTCGGACATCCACCTGAAGTCCGGCCTGCCTCCGATGTTCCGGGTGGACGGCGCCCTGGTCCCGCTCAAGAACGGCGAGCGGATCCTGCCCGACGACATGCAGGCGACGGCGCTCTCGATCATGAACCCGGTGCAGAAGGCCCGCTTCGAGGAGTTCCGCGAGGCGGATCTCGCCTACGGCATCCCGGGCCTCGGCCGCTTCCGCGTGAACGTCTTCCAGCAGCGGGGCACGGTCGGGATCGTCTTCCGCGTGATCCCCTTCGGCGTGAAGTCCATCGAGCAGCTGGTGCTGCCCAAGGTGATCGAGAAGATCTCGATGGAGAACCGCGGTCTCGTGCTCGTCACGGGCACCACGGGCTCCGGTAAGTCCACCACGCTGGCGGCGATGATCGACCACATCAACGCCCAGCGGACCAGTCACATCATGACGATCGAGGATCCCATCGAGTTCCTGATCCGCGACCGTCGCTCGATCGTGAACCAGCGCGAGATCGGCGTCGACACCCAGAGCTTCTCGAACGCGCTGCGCGCCGCCCTGCGCCAGGATCCCGACGTGATCCTGGTCGGCGAGATGCGCGACTTCGAGACCATCGAGACGGCCATCACCGCCGCCGAGACCGGCCACCTGGTGATGAGCACCCTCCACACCCTGGACGCCACCGAGACGATCAACCGCATCATCTCGGTCTTCCCGCCCTACCAGCAGAAGCAGGTGCGCCTGCAGCTGGCCTCGATCCTGAAGGCCGTGATCTCCCAGCGCCTGGTGCCCCGGGCCGACGGCAAGGGCCGCGTCCCCGCCCTCGAGGTGATGGTCTCGACGGCGCGCATCCGCGAGTGCATCGCCGACAAGGATCGCACCAAGGAGCTCTCGGACGCGATCTCCAAGGGCTTCACCACCTACGGGATGCAGACCTTCGACCAGTCGCTGATGCACCTCGTGAAGCAGGAGCTCGTCACCTACGACGAGGCCCTGAAGCACGTCTCCAACCCCGACGACTTCGCGCTCCGCTTCCGCGGCATCGCCTCCACCTCCGACGGCACCTGGGACGACTTCGAGTCCGACGACGAGGAGAAGGGCGAGATCGAGGAGCCCGCCTCCGACGGCGGCCCCGAGGCCGACTTCATCGAGCGCTTCTAGCGCCGGACCCCGCGCACCCGCGCGTCCCCCCGGCCGTCCCGGCGGGGGAGGCGACCTCCCGGGCCGCTGTCTATCCTCCGCTGACTCAGGAGGTAGTCAGACGGTGTCATCGAGGCCCCAGAGAGCGGCGGAGATCCGCGAGGCCTTCCTCTCGTTCTTCGAGTCGAAGGGCCACACCCGTGTGGCCAGCGGCTCGCTGATCCCCGCCAGCGACCCGACCCTGCTCTTCGCGAACGCCGGGATGGTGCCCTTCAAGAAGGTGTTCACCGGCGAGGAGTCGCGCCCCTACTCCCGGGCCACGACGACCCAGAAGTGCATGCGGGTCTCGGGCAAGCACAACGACCTCGAGGAGGTGGGCCGCAGCAAGCGCCACCACACCTTCTTCGAGATGCTCGGGAACTTCTCCTTCGGCGACTACTTCAAGCAGGACGCCATCCTCTACGCCTGGGAGCTGCTCACCCAGGGCTACGGCCTGACCGAGGACCAGCTGGTGGTGAGCGTCTTCCGCGAGGACGACGAGGCCGCCGAGATCTGGGAGCGCGAGATCGGCGTTCCGCCCGAGAAGATCTTCCGCCTCGACGAGGAGGAGAACTTCTGGGACATGGGCGACACCGGGCCGTGTGGCCCCTGCACCGAGATCCATCTGGACTTCGGGCCGGTCCCGGGCTTCGAGAACGACGACCCGAGCAGCGACAGCGGCCGCTACCTCGAGATCTGGAACCTCGTGTTCATGCAGTTCAACAAGGACGCACAGGGCACCATGAACCCGCTGCCCAAGCCCTCGGTGGA
>JASJCN010000084.1 GCA_030065975.1 Myxococcota bacterium | reverse complement strand
CGCAGCCGTCCGCCCCGGGTGGATGCGGGTGGATGCGCCATGGCCCGGGTGATCTAGCCTGTGCGGCCATGACCCAGCGCCTCCTCTCCCTCTTCGTCTCGCTCGGTCTCGCGGTCGGCTGTGCCGGAACCCCGGAGCCGCAGACCCCGGCCGACCCGCCCCAGGCCGCCGAGCCGCAAGCGTCCGCTGCCGCGCCCGCACCGGCTCCGCCCGCTCCAGCTCCGCCGGCCGCGACGACGAGCGCCGAAGCCGGTGGAGAGACGAGCCCGGCCGCCGAGCCCGGGCCCCTGGCTCGCATCGTCGACTCGGGCGGCCTGCGGATCGGGACCTCCGGCGAGCAGCCCCCCCTCTCGATGACCACGCGAACCGGCGACCTGATCGGGCTCGACGTGGCGATCGGCCGCGTGCTCGCCTCGACCATGGGCGTGGAGGCGCGCTTCGTGCGCCTTCCCTTCGGCGAGCTCCTCGACCGGCTCGTCGCAGGCGAGCTCGACATCGTGCTCTCCGGCGTCGCGATCACGCCCGAGCGCGTGGTGAAGGTGGACTTCGCCGGCCCCTACTACACCTCCGGGAAGGCGATCCTCACCAGGCGCGCCGACCTGAACGCGGCCACGAGCGTCGCGGACGTCGACCTTCCGAGCCTGACCTTCGCCGTGCTCGCCGGCTCGACCAGCGAGTCGTTCGCACGCACGCAGCTGTCGGGCGCCAACGTCATGGCGACCCCGCATCTCGACGAGGCCATCCGCCTCGTGATCGACGGCGGGGCCGATGCCCTGATCGCCGACTTCGAGACCTGCCACTACGCCGTGCTGCGGAATCCGGGGCAGGGCCTGCTCGAGCCGATCCACACCTACACCGTCGAGCCCATGGGCGTGGCCGTCTCCCACTCGGCCCCGCGACTCGGGAACCTGATCGACACCTACCTCGAGGCCCTCGAGAAGCGCGGCGTGCTGAAGCGGACCAAGGACTTCTGGCTCGAGGACCCTTCCTGGGTGGAGGCGCTCGAGCCGGTTCGCTGAGGCGGTCGCTCGGCGGCGTGGCGGCCGACGCTGTGCGACCCTGCCGCCATGAGCAACGAATCCCCGAACACCAGAGTCAGCGACGTGGTCCTCTGGGGCGCGACCGGCTTCACCGGGCGCCTCACGGCCGAGTACCTGCTTCGCACCTACGGCGTGGACGGCGAGCTGCGCTGGACCCTCGGTGGCCGCAGTCGGTCGAAGCTCGAGCGGCTCCGGGAGGAGATCTCCGCCGAGACCGGCATCGACGCCAGCGCCCTGCCCCTCTTCGTGGGCAACGGAGACGACGAGGCGTCCATGCGCGAGCTCGCGGCCTCGACGCGGGTGGTGTGCACGACCGTCGGGCCGTATGCCCGCTACGGCTCCCCGCTCGTCGCGGCCTGCGCCGAGGCCGGCACGGACTACTGCGACCTCACGGGCGAGGTGCACTGGATGCGCCGGATGATCGACGCCCACGAGGAGGCCGCCCACGAGTCCGGTGCGCGCATCGTCCACACCTGCGGCTTCGACTGCATCCCCTCGGACGTCGGCACCTGGTTCGTGCAGCGCGAGATGAAGCGGCGCTACGGCGCGCCGGCCGGGCAGGTCCATCTGCGCGTGGTGGCCTTCGCCGGCGGCTTCAGCGGAGGCACCCTCGCCAGCATGCTCAACATGATGGAGGAGGCACGCACCGACCCCGAGGTCATGCGCTCGATGGCCGCGCCCTACGGACTCAACCCGAAGGACCTGCAGACCGGGCCCGACGGCGGCGAGGGCCTGCTCCCGGCGTGGGACCCGGACTTCGAGCAGTGGACGGCGCCCTTCGTGATGGCGGGCGTCAACACCAAGGTGGTGCGGCGCACGAACGCCCTGCTCGACTTCGTCTACGGCAAGGGCTTCCGCTACGACGAGGCCGTGCTGATGGGCACGGGCGCGACGGGCATGGTCAAGGCCGCGGGCACCGCCACCGCCCAGGGCGGCGGCATGGCGGCGGCGGCCCTGGCGCCGGTGCGGCGCATGCTGGCCCAGCGCCTGCCCCCCGGCGAGGGTCCGAGCAAGGAGAAGCGCGAGTCGGGCTACTTCGACCTGCGGATCCTGGCGCTCGACCCCGACGACCCGAGCCGACGGGTGCACGCGCGCGTGAAGGGCGACCGCGACCCGGGCTACGGCTCGACGAGCAAGATGCTCGGCGAGTCGGCCGTCAGCCTGGCCAAGGACGACCTCGGCGTGGCGGGCGGCTTCTGGACGCCCGCGGCGGCCATGGGCGATGCGCTCCTCGAGCGCCTGCCGGCGAAGGCCGGCGTCACCTTCGAGCTCGAGGAGTAGCGCTTCGATGTCCGACTCCGTGGTCCTGATCGACGACCCGGCTCCCCACGTCCGCCGCATCACGCTGAACCGACCGGAGAAGCGGAACGCCCTGAACCACGCCCTGCGCGGCGGCATCGTCGAGGCCCTGCGCGAGGCCGACCAGGATCCCGAGGTCCGTGTGATGGTCCTGCGCGGCGCGGGCAAGTGCTTCTCCGCGGGCTACGACCTCGGCGGCGGCAACGAGGGGCAGGAGTACCCGTGGTACACCGCCGGCGGCGACGGCCACTGGCCGCGCCACGTGACCCAGGGCTGGATGGGCATCTGGGAGCTGTCCAAGGTCGTGATCGCGCAGGTGCACGGCCACTGCCTCGCAGGAGGCAGCGAGCTCGCCACCTGCTGCGATCTCGTCTACATGGCCGACGACGCGCAGATGGGATACCCGGCGGTCCGCTTCGGCGTGCCGGACAACCACTTCCACGCGTGGTTCGTGGGCATGCGCAAGGCCATGGAGATGATGGTGACCGGCGACTCCCTCTCCGGCGTCGAGTGCGCACGACTCGGCTGGGCGAACGCTTCGGTACCCCTCGAGGAGCTCGAAGCCAAGGTGCTCGATGTCGCCCAGCGCGTGACCCAGATCCCGCCCGACCTGGTGCAGCTCAACAAGCGGGTGGTGCATCGCCAGATGGAGATCATGGGCCTGCACACCGGCATCCGCGCCGGGTCGGAGCTCTGCGCTCTGGGCACGCACCAGAAGAGCCTGCACGACTTCCTCGGGAAGGTCGCCAAGGGCGGGCTCAAGGGCGCCCTGCAGGAGCGCGACGAGCCCTTCGGCGACTACCGCACCGAGGAGAACACCGGCACCTAGCCGGAGGCGCTCCCGACGGCGATCCAGGTACTGCGTGCCTCGGCGAGCAGGCGGCCCGCCGCGTCGTAGAGCGCCGTCCCACACTCGCGGCGTCGCCGCACGCGCTCGATCCCCCAGCCGAGCACCACGCAGGTCTCGCCCGGCTCCGGACGATCGAGCACGCGTGCCGTGATGCGGCCGAGCAGCGCCGTCAGGCCGGGCTCGTCACGCAGCACGGCGAACATGCCGGGACAGTCGAGGATGGCCCAGACGAAGGGCCCGGCCAGGCGGCCGCCTTCGAGGGGAAGCGTTGCGGGAACGTCGAAGCGCGCGGCGACCCCGCCGGTGCCGCGAAGCGGCCCGGGAACGATGCGCAGGCCGTCGCCCGGCGCCCGGTCGGCGCCGCACACGAAGCAGGTGCGCTCCCCGACCGGGATCGAGCTCAGGGTGCGGGCTTCGATCGGAAGCTCGCCGGCCCTGGGAAGGTCGGGCGGCGCCCCCTCGATGCGCGCGGAGCGCGCGCTCGCGAGGAAGTCGCCCTCCCGGAGATCGAGGAGCCGCACGCCACCGGGCTCGTCCCCCGCGACGACGGGGAGCGGCACCTCCAGGGGGACCGGCCGATGCAGGGTGACCTCGCACGCGTCGCCATCGATCGGATCGACCCGCTCCGCCAGCAGGCCGGCCAGCACGCCGCCGTTGGCGACACCGGGCGGCCCGTTGAAGCGAGCCGCCAGTTGGAGGGGCTCGGAGTACTGGAGGGGCTCGGAGTGCCGCGGCTCAGAAGTCGTCGGCATCGGCGCGCACCCCCTCCTTGCGAGGAATGCCGCCGGCCACCAGGGGGTCCGCCGAGCCGTCGCGGATCGTGAGCCACAGGCGCAGCAGGTGACGCTTCTTCGCCGGCTCGTCGTGGTCGACGTACTCCGTCCTCGCGTGGAGCGCGGTGTCGTTCTTCAGGAAGTTGATCTCGCCGGGCGCGAGCTGCATCGACAGGTGGAACGCCGGGTCGGCCGCGATCTCGTCGATCTCGTCGAGGAGCGCGTGCTGCTCGGCGCTCATGCGCGGCGCCTCGGGATGCCGCTGTGCCTTGCGGATGTACCAGGGGATGTAGAAGAAGCCGAGGCGCCCCTCGTGCATGCGACAGATCGGGAGCTGGAAGAAGGGCGCCTCTCCCGGGCGTTGCTCCTCGTTGCGATCCCAGCAGAAGGGCTCGAAGAGGAGCGGCACGAGATCCGGACGCCGTCGCAACAGCTCGTTGTAGAGCGCCGCCGTGCTCACGAGACGCAGGGCGCCCCCCGAACGGCCGGTCCGCAGGCACAGGAGCCCCACCAGGTCGGCACCGTCGCTGTGGAAGCCGAGCGACACGCGCGTCTTGTAGAGCCGCACTCCGGGATCCTCGGGATCGGCCCCGGTGTCGCGCACGTGTCCCAGCAGATCGCCGGCCGCCTTCTGCGAGACGGCCGTCCCGAGATGCAGGCCGAGTCCCCAGTACATCCAGGCCATGGCCTCGTCGTCGTGGCGATCGACGGGCAGCCCCTTCACGTTCAGGAACCCGCGCCCCCGGGAGAGCTCGGCGAGCCACCTCTCGAGACGCGGCGCCAGCCCCGGCAGCGGGAAGTCGTCCCGGGTGAGCGCCTCGCGGGAGCGGCCCGAGGCGCGGGCCACGTCGAGGGCCCGCTCGAGCTCGGCCACGTCGGCGGCTTCGAGGCTCTCGCTGAAGGCCTGCCCCCCGTCGAAGTCGGGTCCGTGCCAGGGTCGCGGCGCCTCCACCGGCTCGAGCGGTACGGCTGTCCGGCTCACGGCGTCGCGAGCTCCCCGGCGGCCACCGGGACCAGGCCGCGCGCCCGCAGCCGATCACCCACCAGCGACCTCAGTGCGTCGAGATCGCCCGCCGCGTCGATCTCCTCGGCGGAGAACAGGCGCTCCAGACGGCCGTCCTCTTCGACGAGAAAGCCGGCGGGGAAGGGTCCGGCCACGTCGGGATGGCGGCGGCGGAAGGTCGAACGCAGGCGGAACTCCACCGGCAGGGGAAGGGATGCGACGAAGGCCGCCCACTCCGGCTTCTTCAGCAGCCGCCCGAAGGTGACGTCGCAAAGGCTGCAGTCGGTGCTTCCCGTCGTCGTCGCGAGATAGAGATCGCGCAGCAACGCCATCGGCGTGCCGTCGACGTTGTACACGAACACCAGGCGGCGCTCGGCCATGGGGTCTCCTTCAGTCCTCGTCGCTCGGACAGCACAGCGGCACGATGTTGCGGAAGCGCTCGAGGATCTTCTCCATCCGATCGGTCATGCCGGGCCCGTCCATCTCGAAGTAGACGTGCCGGCCGCGCTTGGTCCGCCGGAGCACGCCGGCCTCGTGGAGGATCGCCAGGTGCCGCGAGATGACCGTCTGATGCTGGGGGAAGTGCGACGCGATGGTGTTGACGTCGGCCGGGCCCGACTCGGTCAGCCACGTGGCGATCTCGACGCGCACGGGCTCGCAGAGCGCGCGGAAGAGGCGGGAGTCGAGGATCTCGCGCAGCTCCCGGGCCGCGCGGGCCCGTCTTCGGGGAGGGGGCATGGCAAGACTATAAATGCACACATGTGCATACGTCAAACCCACTCCGAGGAGGGGGCCAGGGGCCGCTTCAGGCGAAGGTCTTGCGGAAGGTCTCGCGCTGCTCGGGCGTACCGAGCATCACGAGCTCGGCGCCCTCGGGCAGGACGGTGTCGGCGCCCGGGTTCGCCGCGGTGCTGTCGGCGGAGCGGACGGTGATGACGTTCAGGCCGGTGCGCGCGCCGATCCGCGACTTGCCGAGGGTCGTACCGTAGAGCGACGCCGGCACCTCCTCGACGAAGATGTCGATGCCCTCGCCGATCAGCACCGTGTCGTGGCCGCGCGCCAGCGCCTCGACGGACTGGGCCCCGAGGGTGCTGTACGAGAGCACCGAGTCGGCGCCGGCACGGTGGACGGCATCGCGGTTCCGCGCCTCGGTGATGCGGCTGATGATGCGCGCGTCGGGATTGAGCTGGCGGCAGTAGACGGCCAGGAAGATGTTGGTGGCGTCGTCGGCGGTGCTGAGCACGACCGAGGGCGCGTTCGCGATGCCCGCCTCGGTCATGAGCTTGCGGTCGGAGGCGTCGCCGATGAAGACGCGGTCGGCGAGCCGTGCCAGCTCGTCGCGCAGGGACGCGTCGCGCTCGATCGCATGGACGGAGACGCCCCGCGCCTTGAGCGCGGCCACCGCCGCGCAGCCGACCTTGCCGCCGCCGAGCACCAGGACCGGATTCTCGTTCGGCTCGTAGATGGTGAACATCGCGTCGAGCTCGTCGAACTGCTCCTGGGTTCCGACCAGCACCGGGACGCTGTAGGAGGAGAGGACGGTGTCGGGGTGTCCCGGCAGCAGCTGCCCGGCTTCCCAGGTCGCGATGATGTTGATGCCGGTGACCTCGCGCAGCTTGGTGTCGCGAATGGTGCGCCCCACCAACTGGGTGTTGTGGACCGGGAACTCCGCGATCAGGAGATCCTCGAAGCGCCCCACCACCTGGGTCATCGCCATCCCCACGTCGACCCGGCTCGCGAGCTGCTCACCGAGCTGGTGCTTGAGCGGGATCACGTGGGTGGCGCCGGCGAGCTGGAGGATGTCGACCGCGTCCTGATGCTCGGCCAGCGCTGCGAGCATGACGTCGGGGAAGCGCTCCCGCACCGTCACGATCACGTTGGTGTTCGCCGCGTCCTCGAGGTTGGTGAAGACGAGCCGCGCCGAGCCCGCCCGGGCGGCCTGGTAGGTCTCGACGTTGTCGACGTCGCCGCAGATCACGCTGATGCCGTCGGCGTGTAGCTCGACGGCGGCGGTCGGGTCGGGCTCGATCACGGTGCACGGAATGCCCAGGTGCGAGAGACGCTCCCGCAGGCCGCGCGCGATCGTGTCCCAGCGGGTGAGGATCACGTGGCCGCGCACGTCCTCGCGGAGCTCCCGTGGTGCGCGCAGGTGGAGCTGCGCCTCGAGCCACGGGGCGTAGAAGAGCCGGATGAAGACGAAGGGCAGCACGATCAGCAGCAGCACCAGGCCCGAGAGCAGGACGAGGATGCTGAAGGCGCGGCCCAGATCCGTGTGGAACGTGATGTCCCCGAAGCCCAGGGTGCTCATCACGGTCAGGGTCCAGTAGAAGCCCGTGATCCAGGAGTGCTCCTGCCCCTCCCGCAGCATCAGCAGATGGAAGATCACCGAGTAGGCGAGGATGATCCCCGTGAGGAGCGCCACGTAGCGCGAGAGCGCCTTCAGGTTCTGGCGCGCCTCGCGTTCCCGAAGCAGGTAGGCCAGCTCGGACGACAGGAACTTCATGGGTGCCTCGAAATCGTAGCCGGGGCCGAGGCCGAGCGGCGGGGGTTCCTCCCCACGTCGTGCTTGTCGGCCGTTCAGCGCAGGGGATTGAGGGCCCCGAGGGCCGCCTCGGGCCCCGGCTCCGGCGCCGCCCGCAGGCGGGCGCGGAGGGACCGGAGGCCCTCGAGCAGGCCCGGCGGCAGGCCGGGCTCGCCCGCGCCGGAGGGGCCATAGCGGGCGGACTCGAAGCGGCTCCACGCCTCCGCGAAGCCCGAGGCCTGCGCGTGCGCCTCGAACGCCCCGGCGGCCTGGGGTCGCTCCCGGGCCAGCCGCTCGCGCCAGGCCCAGTAGTCGCGGACCACGGCGGGCGCGTCGCCGGCCCGCACGCTGCGCTCGAGCGCACCGAAGGCGCTCCGCTCGGAGAGGCGCCGCCGCTCGCGCGCACGGCCGAGGGCCGCTGCAACCCGGGGGCCCTGGCGTCGCCCCACCCGTACGAGACCGAAGCCGACGAGGCCGGCGGCCACCAGCAGGCCCAGGTGCTCGCGAGCGAAGTCCACGCCGGCCACCATCGCGTCGCGCAGCTGCGCCCGATCGAGCCCACCGGCGTCCACCGCGGCGACGCCGCTCGAGGGCGCGACCTCGAAGCTTCGCTCCTCGAGCCGCTCGGTCACCAGGCGCCCCTCCTGGGGATCCCACCACGAGAGCTCGATGGCCGGCAGCCGGTACTCGCCTGGCCGCTCCAGCACGTAGGTCACCTGCTCCACGCGCTCACCCCGGTACTGGCCGCGATGGATGCGATCGCTCACCCGGGGCTGGTCGGCATAGGTGGCGATGCCCGGAGGCGCCTCGAACTCGAGGGCGGGAAGCAGCATGCCGAGGGCCTGCTCCGCGGAGAGACGCACGCTGCGCTTCACCGCATCGCCGACCACGAGCCCCTCGAGATCGCGGCTCCACTCTTCGCGCACCCGCAGCGCCGGGGTGGTGACGAGGGCCTCCACCCCCTCGGCGTCGGCCGGGATCACCACGTCGAGGCGCAGGGCGGGCGTGGTGACGACGAAGGGCTCTCCGGGCCGACCGTCCTCGGCCACCCCGAGCTCGATCCGGAGCGAGGGGAGCTCGAGGGGACCGGCGCGCTGGGGGAAGATCACGTAGCTGCGCCGCTGGGCCGCATACGTCGCGCCCGCGATGCGCTCGGTGAAGTTCGTGCCGAGCTGCTCGGGCTGCAGCGCGATGGCGCCGTCGAGATCGACGTCCGGATACGCGGGAGCCTGGGTGAACCAGGTGTCGGTCAGGATGTCGACGAAGAGCCGCGTCTGCTGCCCGATCACCACGCGGCCCTCGGGCTCCGTCGAGACGCGCACGCGCACCCGGCCGTCGCGAAGCGACTGCTCGCGCGGCTCCGCACCCAGGCGTGCCGTGCCCGACAGTCCGAGCACGAGGCAGAGCGCGAAGGTCGAAGCAGCCCTCACGGTGCCGCCTCCCCATCATTCGCACTGCGCGCCCCGGCCTGCGCCTGGTAGGAGAACTTGAGCCGGAGGAAGTCGGCCGGCGTCGTCTCCACCCGGCGCATCCACATCTCGCGCATCTGCTCGTCGCTCAGACCGGCGGCGCGGGCGTCCTGCCGGGTCATCTCGCCCTTCCCCTTCGAGCCGCGCTCGTCGAACACGATCTTGTCCGCCCCGAGCTTCCCACCGGTACCGCCGGCGTCCTCGTACTCCTTCTGATCCTGCTCGTAGAGGGAGCGGACCCAGTCGAGGTTGAACACGGCCTCGGGCAGCTCCGGGGACTGCGCGAGCACCGACTCGTACGCGTCGATGGCCTCGGGCAGGCGCTCGAGGCGGGCCAGCGCATTGGCGTACTGGAAGCGGCCCTCGACGCTCTCGAGCGGCGCCAGCGCTCCGGCGGCCGACGCCCAGTCGCCCGCCTCGTAGTAGGCGAGGCCCTTGCGCAGGGGATCCTCGAACGATCGGGCCGCCCGGATCGGATCGCCGCGCTCGAGCCACAGCCGCCCCTGCTGGTCCGGCGTGAGGAACCAGTCCCACGACGGCGCGCAGCCGAGCCCGAGCAGCGACAGGGCCAGCACGAGGAGCCGCGAGCTCACACTTGCCATTGCACCGTCCAGCCGCGCCGGAACCAGACCAACATGATCGCGGCGAGCGCCCACACGAGCGGGTAGCCGCGCTCGCGCCAGGAGAGCAGCTCGTCGTCCGAGAGCGCGTCGACGAGATGGGTCCGGATGCGACGCAGCAGGCGCTCGAGGTCGTCGTCGCCGATCGACGCGGCCACGAGGCTTCCGGAAGCGGCCGAGGCCACGGCCTCGAGCCCCACGCGATCGACCGGTGGACTCAGCAGGTCCGCATCCCCGTAGGCGCTCCCGGAGAGCGCCGCGGGGTCGACCTCGCCACCCTCGTCGGTCCCGAAGGCCAGCAGCAGCACCTGGTCGCGCGTCCGCTCGGCGAAGGCGGCGAAGGCGTCGGCGTGACTGCGATCGATGCCGTCGCTCGCGAAGAGCACGGTTCCCGCGACCTCCTCGGCGGAGAGGAGCTGCCCGGCGAGCGAGAGCGCGCGGTCCGGAGCGTCGCCGGGCTCGGGCATCAGGTCGGGATGCAGCGCCTCCAGGTACACCTCGATCAGCTCGGTGTCGTCGGTGAAGGGCAGCAGCATGTGGGCGCTCCCCGCGTAGCCGATCACGGCGGTGCGGGCGCCGCGGCGAGCCAGCAGCAGGTCGCGCACCTTGTGGCGGGCGCGCTCGAGCCGGCTCGGCTGGACGTCGGCGCCCAGCATGCTCGGGGTGAGCTCGATCGCGATCACCAGCGGTGCGCGATCCTTCGTGAAGGGCGTCACCACCCGATCCCAGGTCGGGCCGGCGACGATCACGGACATCAGCACGACGAGCGGGGTCATGAGCTGGTAGGGGCGCAGGCGCCGCCGGCGGCCCGCCCCGACCGTCAGGTGCGCGAGGAGGGCGGGCTCGATCGCGCCCTCCCACTGGCGGGTCGCGCTGTAGGCGCGGCGCAGGCGCGTGTGCAGCCAGAGCGCGTAGGGAATGAAGAGCAGCCACAGCGGCCGCACGAAGTGGAAGTCATCGAGCACGGCGCGGGGCCCCGATGCCGGGCAAGCGCAGCATCACGTTGAAGAGCAGCACCGCGAACCCGAGCAGGAAGGCCAGGGGCATCCAGTAGAGCGGCTCGCGCGGGCGATAGGACAGGGTGTCGATCTTCTCGGGCTCGAGGCGGTCGAGCTCGTCGTAGACGGAGGCGAGCTCGGCCCGGTCGAGCGCCAGGAACGAGCGGCCGCCGGTCGTGCGGGCCACGCCCTCGAGCGCCTCCTCGTCGATGGCCTTCTCGCCCACCGTCTGCGGGTCGCCGATCGCGATGGTGTGGATCTTGATGCCGTCCTCGCCGGCGATCCGGGCGGCGCGGGCCACGGGCATCTTGCTGCCCGTGTCGTTCCCGTCGGTGAGCAGGATCGCCACCTTGTTCTCCTTGTCGCTCCCCTCGAAGAGTCGAACCGCGAGCCCGATCGCGTCTCCGATCATCGTCTGGGCGCCAGCCATCCGCGGGACGAGCTCGTCGAGGAGCGCCTCGATCACCTGGCGATCCTCGGTGAAGGGCGCCTGCAGGAAGGCCGCCTGGCCGAACACGGCCAGGGCGATGCGGTCGCTCTCGCGGCGCTCGACGAAGTCCGAGACGACCTGCTTCACCGCGTCGAGCCGGCTGATCCGTTCGCCCAGGGCGTCGGTGAAGTCGCGCTCCTCCATCGAGCCCGAGAGGTCGACGATCAAGAGCAGGTCCCGCGCCGGGAGCTGCTTCTCGATCGGGTCCGCGACCCAGACGGGCCGGGCCAGGGCGCTCACCACGACGACCCATCCGACCACGTGGTAGAGCTTCTGCCAGTTGCGCTTGCGGATCACGACGGCGCCTTCGCTCGGCAGCCGGCCCGTCAGCTCGACGAGCCGCCGGAAGAAGGGGGCACGCACGGCCTCGCTCTCGTCGCGGTACTCCGGGACCAGCCACAGCACGAGCAGGGGCAGCGGCAGCAGTACGAAGGCGAGGGGCCAGTCAAGTGCGAGCACGATGCCTCCGCACGAAGGCGCGCCCGCCAGCGAGCAGGCGCCGGCTCGTCTCGGGGGCGAGCCCGGCCGCGAGCGCCGCGTCGTAGGGGAGCCCGTCGAGGAGCGCGGCGTCCGCTTCCTCGAAGCGTCCCCCGTTCCGGTTGAGCCAGCTCACCCACGCAAGGCCGCGCAGGCTCGCGACCTCCTCCCGCGGGTAGGCTGTGAGCGCGGTCGCGCGCAGGACGCGCGGCAGCTCCGCTACGCCTTCGGACTCGAGGGCGGCGAGCCGTGCCAGGGCCTCGCGGCGGTACTGCTCGCGCGCAAGCCTTCGCCTCTGCCAGAGGCCGAGCCACACCAGGCCGACGAGGACGAGAGCGAGCACGACCCACCAGCCGGGAGCCTGGGGAAGCCACGAGACGGGATCCGGCGGGGCCAGCTCCTTCAGACCCCACATGCGATCGCTGCCGAAGTTCTCGGACACCTAGCGCGCTCCGAGCAGTGCGCGCAGCTGGGCGACGACCGGCTCCGCGGTGCTGATCGGAAGCATGGGAACGTTGCGCTTGTGGAGCTCCTTGCGGCCGCTCTCCACCCGCTCCTCGAAGCTCCGGGTGAACCCGTCGCGAAGCGCCGCGTCCCGCGCGTCGAACTCGATCTGCAGCTCGCCGTCGCTCACCACCAGCAGTGAGGAGTCGGGGAGGTCTCGCTCGAGGGGGTCGTGGATCAGCGCCACGGCCACGTCGTTGTGCTGGGCGAGCCGGTCGAGGAGGCCCGTCGTCTCCTCGTCGGCGCCGTCGAGATCGCTCACCACGACCACCAGGTGGTCGTGGGCCGCGAGACGCAGGGCACGACCCAGCACCCGGTTCAGCTGCCCGGGATCCGGGGCGTGACCCGAATCGGCCCGCAGAGCATGGTTGCGCCGCTCGATCTCCTTCAGGATGGCCATCGCCCGCGCGGTGCTCCGGTGCGGAGCGATCTCCGTCTGGTCGGTGTCCCCGAACACGATCGCGCCCGGGCGGTCGCCCTGGGCCAGCACGCGCCAGATGCCGAGGGCCGCGGTCTGCGCCGCGCTCACGGACTTCATCCGGACACGGCTCCCGAAGAACATGTTCACGCGCTGGTCCACGAGGAAGAGCGCGCTGCGATCGCGCTCCTCGGTGTAGACGCGGACGTGGGGCTTCCGCGTCCGGGCCGTCGCTCGCCAGTCGATGTCGCGGACGTCGTCGCCCGGCAGGTACTGGCGCATCTCCTCGAACTCGAGGCCACGGCCGCGCAGGCGCGAGGCGTGGAGCCCCGCGAGCTGGCTCCGCAGGGGCTGGCGGGGCAGCAGGCTGATCCCGCGCCCCTGGTGGCGCAGTCCCACCAGATCCCGGAGCGAGACGTAGGCACCGCCTTCCACGACGGGCCTCAGGGAACGGCGACGAGCTTCGCGATCTCGTCGATCACGCGATTGGCGTTCAGCCCTTCCGCACTCGCCTCGTAGGACAGCGACACGCGGTGGCGCAGCACGCCGTGCAGCACGGCGCGGACGTCCTCCGGCGTGGTGTAGTCGCGCCCGTCGAGCCAGGCGTGGGTGCGTGAGCCCTTGTCCAGGTGGATGCCGGCTCGCGGGCTCGCGCCGAGCGAGATCCAGCCGGCGAGCGGGTCGCCGTAGCGCTCCGGATATCGCGTCGCGAACACGAGGTCCACGATGTACTGCAGGATCGCCTCGCTCGTCTGCACGCGGTCGATCTCCGCCCGCGCCTCGAAGATCACGCTCTGGGCGACGGGCAGCGGGGGCTCTGGCTTCTCTCCGGCCGCGGTCTCCCCTCGAACGAGCTCGATCACCTGGGCCTCGGCCGCCTCGTCGGGATAGCGGACCTCGACGTGCATCATGAAGCGATCCATCTGCGCCTCGGGCAGCGGATAGGTGCCCTCCTGCTCGATCGGGTTCTGGGTCGCCATCACCATGAACAGGTCGGGAAGGCGATGGGTCTTCCCGGCGACGGTGACCTGTCGCTCCTCCATGGCCTCGAGCAGCGCCGCCTGCACCTTCGCCGGCGCGCGGTTGACCTCGTCGGCGAGGACGAGGTTCGCGAAGATCGGCCCCGGCTGATAGCGGAACTCGCCGCCGCCCCCGTCGGTCGAGTGGTAGATCTCGGTCCCCGTGACGTCGCCGGGCAGGAGATCCGGCGTGAACTGGATGCGCGAGAGGTCGGCCTCGAGATGGGTCGCGAGCGACTTGACCGCGCGGGTCTTGGCCAGGCCCGGCAGCCCCTCGACGAGGAGGTTGCCGTTGGCGAGCAGGCCGATGATCAGCCGCTCCACCATCTCTTCCTGGCCGATCACCTGGGTCCCGACGTTCGCTCGCAGCCTCTTGATCTCTTCGAGTGCCGACATGTCGGGCAAAACGATGGCACCGCGCAGGGGCTCCTGCCACCGCACGAGCGCTCGACGCGCGGCCGACCCTGTGGCACCAATGGATGCGGCCCACCCGACGAGTACGCCGAGCGCCCCGAGGAGACCCGTTGCCCCCCGAACCCCGACCCGATGGCCACCGCGTCCCCGTCGCCGACGGAGTCGAGCTCGCCTACGTCGACGCGGGCGAAGGCGGCCGCCCGCTCGTCCTGGTCCACGGCTTCACCGGCTTCCGGCAGGACTTCGCGACGCACTTCGACGCGCTCTCCGCACGCGGCCGCACCCTCGCCGTCGATCTGCGCGGGCACGGCGAATCCACGCACCTGGGAAGTGCCGACGCCTACGGCCTCGACGCCATGGCCGACGACCTCGTGCGCTTCCTGGAAAGGCTCGAGCTGCCGCCGGTGGATCTCCTCGGGCACTCGATGGGCGGCATGCTCGTGCTGCGGGCGGCACTGCGCGCGCCCGAGCGCATCGCCTCCCTGATGCTCATGGACACGAGCGCCGAGCCCATCGATCCGATCGGCGAAGAGGAGCTCCGGCTCGCCGGCCAGATCGCGCGCGAGGCCGGCATGAAGGTGCTCGCGGGCATCCTGCGCGACCGCTCGGACTCCGACCCCTCGCGCTCGGAGGCCGATCGCCGGGTGGAGCAGGATTGGGGCACCGAGCGCTTCTGGGCCTGGCGCAACGCCCGCGTCGAGGCGACCGACGGCCACGCCTTCGAGGCGCTGATCCGGGCCATGGCCGGCGCGGAGTCCCTGGTGGACGCGCTGCCCCGCATCGCCGTCCCCGCCACCGTGATGGTCGGCGAGGAGGACCACGACTTCCTCGCCCCGAGCGAGACCCTCGCCGCGGGGATCCCGGATGCCGAACGGGCCTGGATCCCGCAAGCGGCCCATCAGCCCCAGCACGAGAATCCCCGTGCCTGGCGCGCGGCGGTCGAAGCCCACCTCGCGCGCGTCCGCGGCTAGCCCCTCGACTCGCGAAGGGCGTGCGCGAGTGCCGCCCGGAGCCTGGCCGGCGCCAGCGGCTTGCGGAGCAACACGAGCCCCCGCTCCCGCGCCCGCTCGAAGGCCTCGCGCGTCGAGTCGGCGCTCAACACGATCCCCGCGATCCCGGAGAGCTCGCCGCGCAGCCCCGCCAGCTCGTCGAGGCCCGCGCTCGCCCCTCCAGACGCGAAGTCGGCGACGAACGCGCTCGGTGGTCCCGCCTCCGCGGCCAGGCATCCCGCCACCTCCGCGGGTGCCGAGGCGCCCACGGGCCGGCAATCCCACGACGCCAGCAGCTCGCACAACCCGGCGCGGGTGTCCGGGTCCGGATCGACGACGAGGATGCGCGCCCCGTCGAAGCCGGCCACGGGCAGCGCGACGGGCCGGTCTTCTCCCGCGGCCACCCGGAGCGTGAAGACGCTTCCGCCCCCCGGGTTCGGCTCGACGTCGAGCCCGTGATCGAGCAGGTCGGCCAGGCGGCGCACGATCGAGAGGCCAAGCCCCATCGCCTCCCGAGTCGCGTCGTCCCCGGGCTCGAGCCGCGCATAGCTCTCGAAGATGCGGCGCCGCATCGCCTCCGGGATGCCGCGGCCGCTGTCCTCGACACGGATCCGCACGGACTCGTCGTCGCCCCCGACGGAGACGGCCACGTGACCGCGATCGGTGTAGCGGATCGCGTTGGTCAGCAGGTTCTGCAGGATCCGCTGCAGCAGGAGCGGGTCGCTCCGGACCACTCGCGCCGAGGGCTCGATGCGCAGCGCGAGCCCCTTGCGCGCGGCGCTCTCGGCGAGCTCCCGCTCGAGACGCGAGAGGATCGGGGCGAGCGGAAGGTCGCCCACGTCCGCCTCGAGCACGCCCGCGTCGAGCTTCGAGAGGTCGAGCAGGGAGTCGAGCATCTCGCCCACGCCCTGGGCGGACTGCTCCACCGGCCCGAGCAGCTCCCGCGCCGCCGGCTCCTGGACGCGCGCCTCGAGGGCGCCGATCAGCAGGTTGAGCGCGTGCAGCGGCTGCCGCAGGTCGTGGCTCGCCGTCGCGAGGAAGTCGCGCTTGGCGTCGTTGGCGCGCGCGAGCTCGCGGCTCGTCTCCTCGAGCTCGGCGGTGCGCGCACGGATCCGCTCCTCGAGCGAGACGTTGAGATCCCGAAGCTCGGCGCTGCGCCGCTTCAGCTGGTCGGCGAGGCCGACCCAGAGCGTCGAGGCGGCGAGCAGGATGCCGAGCTCGATGCCGAACTCCGTGAGTGCCGACGTCGAGGCGGCCCCGAACGCGCGCAGCATGTACGGAATCAGCGACGCCAGCAGCACGATGCAGGCGAGCAGGAAGAAGCGCGCCGGCCGCGTGCCCCGGGCGAGCCCGACGGCCTCGACCGCGAGGGTCCAGGCGGTGGCCACCCCCACCGCGAAGACCGCCACCCGGATGAAGGCCTGGACGTCCGCGACGAAGGGCCAGAGCACGAGGATCGGCGCGAGCGGAAGCGCGAGGACGGGGATGCGGTCGAGCCGGGGCGCGATCACGGGGGTGGAGAGGAAGCGCCGCACGAAGAAGAGGTGGGCGAAGACGCCGACCACCCCGGCCACGTGGAGCCAGCGCCCGGACCAGATCGGCGAGGGCCAGAGAAAGACGCCCAGCATGCCCTCGCTGATCGCGTCGTAGAGCCCGAAGCTCGCGACGAGGAGCGCGTAGTAGAGATACGCGGGCTCGCGGAGCTGCGCGTAGAACACGAGGCCCGCCAACGCGGCGAGGCCGAGCATCCCGTAGAGGACGCCGAGCATCACGGCTTCCTGACGCTGGTGCGCGAGAAGGTCGTCGGCGCGCCAGATGCGCAGGGGCACGAGCAGGGAGTTGTCGCTCTG
>JASJCN010000083.1 GCA_030065975.1 Myxococcota bacterium | reverse complement strand
GCCCAGGCGCTCTCGACGGCGCGACCGCACCCACTCCCGGAGGGTGATTCCGCTCACGGTCGCGAACGCCGCCGCGATCGGCAGCTGCGAGAGCATCGCACCGGCCGTGGAGGGATCGTATGCGAGGGACGGCTGGCTGGCTGCGTCGTAGGCGAGCGTGGCGAAGAGGAGCAGCCCCACCGCCACGAGCCAGGCTACGGAGATCCGCGACTCGAGCCAGCCGAAGGTCTCGGACACGAAGAGCAGCAGTGCGCAGATGGCGATCCGCATCAGCACGTCGCTTGCGACCCAGAGCCCCTTCTGGACCGGGCTCGGCTCCATTGCGGCGAGGACCGGCGTCAGCAGCAGGCTCGCGGCCCCGAGGACGAGAGCCAGGGTCATCTGCTTCACCGGGCGGGTAAAGCCTCGCTCGCGAGACGCGCGAGCGATGGCCGCCCCGCCCCGCAGCATCGCCAGGGCGAACCCGACCATACCGACGTAGAGCCAGATCATCGGAGGGTCGAATCGGCCGGATCCGGCCGGAACCTGAGCGGTCTGGAGCTCAGTGAAATCCCCTACAGCCGCCTGGCCGGCCGGCCGAGCCATGTCGTAGAGGGGGGTTCGCCGGTGGTCGCGACGCTCTGCTTCGCCGTCTCCGTCATCCTGGCCTGCTACGTCGGTGCACGCATCGTCCGGGTGGGCCTGCGCACTCGTCAGGCCTCGGAGCTCACCGTGGGGGGCTCGACCTTGTGCCTGGCCCTGGGCCAGGTGTCCCTTCTGGCGGCTCGGGAGTGGCTCGCCCCGGGCGGCGTCGCGCTCGGGCTCTGGATTCTCGGATTCACCCTGGTCGCGCTGAGTGTCCCCCTGCTCGCGATCGGAATCCGACGGATCTTCCGGCCCGACGCGAGCTGGGCCGCCGGATTGGCCGCAGCCCTCTCGGTCGCCACCGCAGTCTGGTACGGGGCGACGCTATGGCTGGGGCCGGAGGCCGCACGACCCACCCTCCTGCTCGTCTGGATCGAGGTGGTTCGGATCGCCTTGTTCTCCTGGACGGCCTTCGAGAGCTTCCGCTACGGCGTGCTGATGCGGCGGAGGGCGCGGCTCGGGCTCGCGCAGCACTCGATGGCGTCGCGGTTCCTCTGGTGGGGCCTGGCGACTTCCTGCCAGTGCATCGACAGTGCGACGGGCATCCTGAGCGCGGCGTTCCTCGGGCAGAGCATGCTCCAGCTCCCGCTCGGGCTCTTCGCAGCGAGCTCGCTCGCGCTGCTGGCCAGCCTCTCCCTCTGGTTCGCCTTCTTCCCGCCTCGGCTGCTCACCCGTTTCGGCTCGAACCGGAGCGGTCCGCCTGGAGCACCTCGAGCTCCCGCCCACGGCAGCGTCGGGAGCGCGAACAGGATCCTCTGGGAGCCGATCCGGTAGCCGATCCGGGAGCCGGCCCGATAGCCGACTCTTCAGCCTTGGTGAGCCGCGCCGATCCTCAAGCCCCCGCGCGAGGGTCGTCGAAGATCAGCGCGCCGTCCTCCAGCGGCGCCTTGCGGATCATCTTGCGATCCCGGCGATAGTCCTGGGTGTTGAGCCAGGGCTCACGATCACCCTGCTTCGGGAAGAGGTGCATCACGCGCTTCATGTAGTTCGGCGTGAAGTCCTCGATCCACTGGCGGGTCTGCATGCCGCGATCCTCGTCGCGCAGCCGCGGAACCGCCCGGGTGGCCCCCTTGGCATCCATGTGGTCGATCAGCCTGCAGGTGTACTCGGCGGTGAGATCCGCGCGCAGGGTCCAGGAGGCGTTGATGTAGCCGAAGGTCTGGATGAGGTTCGGGACGTCCGAGTACATCATCCCCTTGTAGGTGAAGGTCTCGGGGAAGTTCACGGGCTCGCCGTCCACCTCGAAGCGCGCCCCGCCGAGCACCTTCAGGTTGAGGCCGGTCGCCGCGACGATGATGTCGGCATCGAGCTCTTCGCCCGAGCGCAGCCGGATCCCCTTCTTGGTGAGGGTCTCGATGTGGTCGGTCACCACCGAGGCCTTGCCGGAGTTGATCGCCTCGAAGAGGTCGGCGTTGGGGATCAGGCACAGGCGCTCGTCCCACGGGTCGTACCGCGGGGTGAAGTGCTTCTCGACGGTCTCGCGCCCGAGGTGCTTGCGCACCTGCTTCAGGAGGAAGGCCTTCACCTTCTCCGGCGCCACGCGGGTGCGCCGGTACAGCAGGTTCTGGAGCGTGACGTTCTTCCAACGGGTGATCGCGTAGGCGATGCGGTCGGGAAGGAGGCGGCGCAGACGGTTCGCAAGGGCGTCCACGTCGGGCCGGGAAACGACGTAGGTGGGCGAGCGCTGGAGCATCGTGATGTGCTCGGTCTCCTCGGCCATCGCCGGCACCAGCGTCATCGCAGTCGCGCCGCTGCCGATCACGACCACACGCTTGCCGCGGTAGTCGAGATCCTCGGGCCAGAGCTGGGGGTGGAAGAGCTCGCCCTCGAAGTCGGCCTCACCCGGGAACTCGGGACGATGGGGCTCGTCGTAGCTGTAGTACCCGCTGCACATCAGCAGCAGGTTGCAGGTGATCGGCTCGGGGGCGGGGCCGCCGTCGGTGGCCGCCACGTCGATCGTCCAGCGCGCCTCGTCACTCGACCACGACGCCCCCTCGACCTTGCGGTCGAACTGGATGTGCTTGCGCACCCCGTGCTCGTCGGCGGCCTCGTTCACGTAGGCGAGGATCGAGGGGCCGTCGGCGATGGCCTTCTCGGCCTTCCACGGCTTGAAGGAGTAGCCGAGGGTGTGCATGTCGCTGTCCGACCGGATCCCCGGGTAGCGGTACAGGTCCCAGGTGCCGCCGAGCTCGCTGCGCGCCTCGAGGATGGCGTAGCTCTTGCCGGGGCAGCGCTGCTGCAGGTGGCAGGCGGCCCCGATGCCCGAGAGGCCGGCTCCCACGATCACGACGTCGAAATGGCTCATCGGTTCCTCCGCACCCAGGGCGGCCCGGGCGCAGGGGCCCACCGTGGAGAGAGCAGAGTATCCTGAAATTTTAGACTTGTAAAGTTTTTTACACCTGCCAGAATTGGAGCATGAGCGGTCTTCGCGAGCGGAACAAGGCCCGGCGGCGCCATGCCATCCTCGAGTCGGCGCTCGAGCTGCTGCGCCACAACGCCCTCGAGGACGTCACCATCGAGCAGATCGCGGCCCGCGCCGAGGTCTCCTCCCCCACGGTCTACAACCTGGTGGGCACCCGCGAGCAGCTCCTCGGCTCCCTGATCGACCGGGTGATGGAGGACCTCGTGGCCACCCTCGAGAAGCGCGAGGGCGAGCTCGACCCGATCGACGAGGCGCGCTTCGCGGTGGAGCAGTCGGCCCGGGCCTTCGTGGCCGACGGAGAGGCCTATCGCCAGATCGTCCGAGCCCTGGGCTCCTTCCCGGCAAGCGGCTCCCCCCTCGCCGTGGACCCGGTCCAGCTCCACATCCAGGCCATGAAGGGCGCCCAGGAAATGGGAACGCTCCGCCCGGAGCTCGACCCCACGGCCTTGGGCCGCCAGTCCTACATCGCCTACATCGCGGCCCTGATCGCCTGGGCAGCCGAGTCCCTGACCGACCGCGGCTTCCTGGTCGCCGCCCACCACGGCCTGATGACGGTCGTGGCCGCCGCCGCCAGCGACTCGCACCGCGACGCCTTCGTCGCCGAGCTCTCAAAGCTCGGCCGCGAGCTCGGCCAGGCGTCGTGGAAGTCCCGCTGACCAGCGCCTCAGCGCGGCGACGTCTTCTTCTCTGCGGCCGCGGAAGTCCCGCTGACCAGCGCCTCAGCGCGGCGACGTCTTCTTCTCTGCGGTCGCGATGGTGAAGAAGTCGAAGACGGCCTTCTCGCGGTGACGTAGCCGGAAGCCCCCGGCATCGAGGATCGGACCGAGCCGTCGGGTGAAGTCCGAGAACAGCAGGTTGGTGAACACGTTCGCCGCCCGTCGCCCGAGAGAGGGCGACTCCCCATCCGGGACGAACTTGTCGAAGATCGCGACGCGTCCTCCCGGCACGAGAACGCGATTCACCTCCCGGGCACAGGCCTCGGGATCGGGCATGACCGCGAGGATCAGGTGCAGGATCACGTGGTCGAAGCTCTCGTCCTCGAAAGCGAGCGACTCGCCGTCCATCACGCGGGCGTCGACCCTCTGATCCAGCCGCTTGGCCCGCTTCCGCACCGCCTCGACCATCTGTGGCGACAGGTCCGTGGCCACGACCTCGACTCCTGCCGGAATCCACTCCAGGTCGAGACCCGTCCCGGCCCCGACGATGAGCACCCGCGAGCCGGGCTCGAGCTCGAGCAACTCGATCGACCGCCGCCGCGCCTCGGCCCAGCCCGCCAGCTGGAGCGGCGCAGTCGCGAGGTCGTAGAACGGGGCCATCGCCCCGTAGCGGATGCGATTCCAATCGGTGGTATTGACGGTCACGACGTCTCCGAGAGGCGGAGGCTAGCGGGCCCGCCCTTGGTTCGAGAGAGGACCCGAAGCGCCGACCCCGTCGCGAGCCCGGGGGTGGGGGGCTGGACGCTGGGACCCGCCTGGTCGAATCAGGAGCCCGACCGAGCCGCAGCACAGACCTCCCGGGTGCACATCGGCGGCCCGGTCGAGAGCGCGCAGGCCTGGGCCTCGGCGGAGAGGTCCGGGATGCAGGCACGAAAGCGCTCCTGCTGCTCGCGCGCGACGTCCTCGTAGGTCGAGGGCGTCTCGGGGCACGACGCGGTCAGGCTCGCGTCGATCGCAGCCAGCGCTCGCGCGAGACAGACGAAGCCCTCGTGGTCGACGACGCCGCAGGCTCGGTAGACCTCGAGCTTGGCCCGCGCCTTCCGGTGGATCGTCCCGATGTAGCGACAGGGCTCGGCGACCTCGATCGCCTCCCCCGCCTCGGTTGGTGCCGGGACCTGCTGAGCCCACGATCGCGGAGCCGACCCCCCGACGAGCACCAGGAGGATCGGCAGGATCGGAGTCTTGGACGCCAGAGACCGCACGAGCGCCCGCGCTCTCAGGAGAGCGACATCGCCTCTTCGTCGGGCGGCGAAGCGACCAGGGGCAGGTCGATCTGGAAGAGCGTGCCGCCCTGGTCTCCGCACTCGACCTGCATGCGGCCGCCGTGGCGCTCGACGATGCCGTGGGAGATCGAGAGGCCGAGCCCCGTGCCCTGGCCCACGGGCTTCGTGGTGAAGAAGGGCTCGAAGATGCGGCCGCGCACGTCCTCGGGGATGCCCGGCCCGTCGTCCTCGAACTCGAGGCGGACGCCCATCGGGCTTCGCGAGGTGCGGATCGCGAGGGTGCCCCGGCCGTCGATGGCGTCGCAGGCGTTCATCACCAGATTCATGAACACCTGGTTCAGCTGGGCGGGGAAGCAGCGGACCCGCGGGATGGCGCCGAAGTCCTTGTCGACGGTGACGGCGTCCTTGAGGCGCGCCTCCATCAGGCCGAGGGTGCGCTCGATCTCCTCGTTCAGGTCCGTGTCCGAGATCTCGGCCTGGTCCATGCGCGAGAAGGTCCGCAGGTCGAGCACGATCTTCTTCACGCGCTCGGTGCCCTCGCGGCTCCGAGCCAGGAGCTTTCCGATCGCCTCCCGGGGCTTGCTGTAGTCGCCGCCCTGCTCCTGGGCGTCCACCAGCTTCCCGATGTAGCCGTCGAGCAGCTGCAGGTTCGCGTGGACGAAGCCGATCGGGTTGTTCAGCTCGTGCGCCACGCCCGCGACCAGCTGGCCGAGGGAGCGCATCTTCTCGCTCTGCATCAGCTGGGTCTGGGTGTCCTGCAGCTCCTGGGTGCGCTCCTCCACGCGGGCCTCGAGGGTCTCGTTCAGCTTCGCGATCTCGTCGAACGCCTGCGCGTTCTCGATGGCGATTGCGCTCTGGTTCGAGAGGGTGCGCAGCAGCTGGCGGTCGTCGGGGCCGAGGCGCTCGCCCGTGACCTTCCCCGCCACCGCCACCACGCCGAGGAGGTCGACGCCGAAGAGGATCGGAACGAGGAGCTTCACGTCGAGGGTGTCGAAGACGTCGCGGCAGATCTCGCGCGTCTCGGGATCCGTTCCGTCGTCGAAGTCGGCGCGGGAGAGCTCCTGGCGCCGCATCCACAGGTGCTTGCCGATCGGGTGGTCGACGGGCAGCTCGAGCTCCCGGGCCTCGGGTTCGAACTCGCCGCGCCAGGCCACGACCTTGAGCTTGCGCTCGTCTTCCGAGAGCAGCAGCACCATGGCCCGCTCGACGCCCATGGTGTCGGTCACCGCCAGCAGGAGGCGCTCGCTGATCTCGGAGAGCGAGAGCATCGAGACCATCGCCTCGGAGATCTCGCGGACGGCGTCGCGGTAGCCGGCGCGGTCGCGGTCGAAGAGCCGGTCGACCAGGCTCTGGAGCCGCAGCCGGAGCGGGTTGAAGGCCAGGATCGCGAAGAAGAGGAAGACGATCGAGAAGTAGGGGGAGTCGGCGTTGACGTTGAAGCGCCGGAAGGCCGCGTCGGCGAAGGTGATCAGGCTCGCGAAGAGCCCGGTGATGGCGAGGGTGGCCGCACCGTAGGCGGCCGAGGACCGCGCGATGCCGCGGATGTCGAACAGCTGGGTGCGCACGATCCCGTAGCCCACGGCGACGGGGAAGCCGATGAACCAGAGCATCGCGAGCGGCATGGACACGGGCAGCCCGCTGATCAGCGCGCGCAGCACGAGGATGATGGCGACGGGTGCGAAGCTCACCAGCGCACCGATCAGCACGATGTCGGCGCTCTCGGTTCCGCCGCTTCCACGCATGCGCATGCGCTCGCGGATCAGGATGGCGATGCCGGCCACCGCACCGCTGAAGGCGGCGACGAAGTTCACCACGGGAAGCCAGCCGTCCTCCATGCCCACGCCGAGCAGCACGCCCAGGGCCAGCAGGGCGGCCAGCCCGTAGGGCACCGCGCGGGCGCGGCGATAGCGCGTGACCCACGGAGGCTCCGCCGGGAAGGTCGTGAAGAGGTGCACGACGCTCGCGCCGATCATGGGCAGCGTCATGAGCATCCGCTCGTGGCCGAAGGGCGCGTCGTAGGTGTGTACGGCCCCGAACAGCGCCGTCGCGATGAACGCCGAGGAGAGCAGGAAGGCCCAGGCCTCGGCGCGGTCCGGGCGCAGGCGCCAGACGAAGAGCCCGACGGCGAGGTAGACCGAGCCCACCACCACGAGCGCCAGGAAGAGCGGCGTCGCGAGGCGCTGGTAGGAGGATGCGCGCTCGCTCGGCGTGAGACGCACCTCGTAGACGCGCCCCCCGGTCTTGACCAGCTCGTACACGATCTCGGTGTTGGCGCGGATGTCCTCCCAGCCGCGCTCGCGGTACCAGCGGTGCACGGGCCGGCCGTCCACCCGCAGCACGCGCTCGCCCACGCGCACGCCGGCCGCCGCTGCCTCGGGCGTCACCGACTGCACGATCGCGTTCCCGCCGAGTGCCGTGGTCTGCAGCGGGGGATCGACGTTGCGCGGAGCCTGGACCTGGCCGTAGAGGGCCAGCACCAGCGCCATCACGGCCCAGAGCACCGCGGCGGACGCGGTGCCGCGCCGGATCCATCTCGTCTGCTCGGGGCTCACGCCGCGTGCACCTCCAGATCCACTCCCTCCGGCGGCTCCATGGGCAGCGAGATGGTGAAGTGCGCCCCTTCTCCCGGCACCGAGCTCACCACCATGCTCCCGCCGTGGCGTTCGATGATGCCATGGGAGAGCGAGAGCCCGAGGCCCGTTCCCTTGCCCACGGGCTTGGTGGTGAAGAAGGGATCGAAGATGCGCTCCTGCACGTCGGCCGGGATGCCCGGGCCGTCGTCCTCGAAGTGGAGCTCCACGCCGTCGCCCGTAGCACGGGTCCGCACGGTGATCTTGCCCTTGCCCTCCATGGCGTCGCAGGCGTTCATCAAGAGGTTCATGAACACCTGGTTCAGCTGGCTCGCGAAGCAGCGGATCGTGGGGAGGCCCTGGTAGTCGCGCACGATCTCGACACCGCCCTTGAGGCGCGGCTCCATCAGCGAGAGCGTGCTGTCGATCTCCTGCTCGAGGTCCACCTCCTGCAGCTCGGCGTAGTCGGTGCGCGAGAAGGTGCGCAGGTCGCGCACGATCTGCTTCACGCGCTCGGTCCCCTCGCGGCTGCGACCCAGCAGCTTGCCGATGGCCTCGCGGGTGCGGGCGCGCTTGGCCGGGTCCATGTCGCCCTGCACGAGCCGCCCGATGTAGTCGTCGAGCAGCTGCAGGTTCGCGTGCACGAAGCCGATCGGGTTGTTCAGCTCGTGAGCGACGCCCGCCACGAGCTGACCCAGCGAGCGCATCTTCTCGCTCTGGACCAGCAGGGCCTGGGTCTCCCGCAGCTCCTGGGTGCGCTCCTCGACCCGCGCCTCGAGGGTCTCGTTGAGCTGGGCGATCTCGTCGAAGGCCTTGGCGTTCTCGATGGCGATCGAGCTCTGGTTCGCGAGCGTCCGCAGGAGCTGTAGATCGTCGGGGCCGAGGCGCTCGCCGCTCACCTTGCGCGCCACCGCGATCACGCCGAGCAGATCGACGCCGAAGAGGATCGGCATCAGGAGCTCGGCGTCGAGCAGGTCGAAGACGTCGCGGCACTCCTCGCGGGTCTCGGGATCCTCCTCGTCGTCGAAGTCCTCGCGCACCAGCGAGCGCCGGCGCATCCAGAGGGCGCGGCAGATCGGGTGGTCGGCCGCGAAGGACGCCTCGGACGCCTCGCGGTCCCAGTCGCCGCGCACGGCCTCGACCTGGAGCTCCTCGCTCGCGTCGTCCACCAGGAGCACCATGGCGCGGTCCACTCCCATGGTGTCGGTCACGGCGATCAGGATGCGGTCGACGATCTCCTTCACCGAGAGCATGGAGACCATCGCCTCGGAGATCTCGCGCAGGGCCTGGCGGTAGCGGGTGCGATCGCGGTCGAAGGTGCGATCCACCCAGGCCTGCAGCCGCACGCGCAGGGGATTGAACGCCAGGATCGCCAGGAAGAGGAAGAGCACCGAGAACGCCGGCGAGCGGGCGTTCAGGCTGAAGCGGTTGAAGAGCGCGTCGGCCGACGTGACCAGCAGGGCGAAGACGCCGGTGATCGCGAGGGTGACGGCGCCGTAGGCGGCCGAGCTCCGCGCCACCACCCGGATGTCGAAGAGGTCCTTGCGCACGATCCCGTAGGCGACCGCCAGCGGGAACACGAAGAAGCCGAGCAGGCCCACCGACCAGGGGAAGGTCGTGCCGAAGAAGAAGTGCCAGAGCAGCAGGCCGATCACCGGCACGAAGCTCGCGGTGGCGCCGAGCAGCATGACGTCGGTGCGATCGGCCGCGCCGGTCCCACCGTGGGCGAAGCGCTCGCGCGTGATGATGCCCATGCACAGCGCCGCCATGCCGGCGGAGAAGAAGGTGTTGGTGGGCTGGACGTAGGGCTTCACGGGACCGAGCTGCTCCTCGAAGAGAGCGAGCAGGGCGAGCACGCCGGCCGCGACGTAGGGGATCGTGCGGATGTCGGGGCGCCGCACGATCCAGGAGGGCTCGATCGGGTAGGTGGTGAAGAGATGGAACGCCGTGGCCCCGACCAGTGGGATCGTCATCTGGATGAGCAGCCATGGAAGCGGGAACGAAGGCCCGGAGAGCAGCAGCATCGCCGAGGTGACGGAGCAGAAGAGGAGCAGCGCCCACGCCTCGATGCGATCGGGTTTGAGGCGCCACACGGCGACGCCGATCAGCAGGTAGACGAAGCCCACCAGGGGCAGGCCGATCGCCACCAGGCGAACGGGCAGGCTCTGGAAGCTGCCGCCGGCGACGGGCGGCAGCTCGGCGGTGTAGGCGCTGCCGTCGGGCTTCTCGAGCCCGTAGACGTTGGAGACTCCGAACTCGAGGCTGCGCAGCCCGCCTTCGCGCAGCCAGCTGGTGAAGGCGAGGCCGTCGATGGACATCAGACGGTCGCGCGGCTCGACGCCCAGCGCCTCGGCACCGGGGCTCGTCCCGTGCACCACCGCCTGGCCGGCGGCACCGGAGAAGTCGAAGGGCAGGAAGGGAAGCTGCCCCATCTCGATTCGCGCACGCAGGCCGACGAGGCCCGCCAAGAGCGCCCACGCGATCGCCGCGATGGCCGTCGCCTGGCGAAAGCGGAGCGTGGCTGTCGGGTTCATACCGCTCCAGGCACCCTGGCGCGGATGATAGCGCGACGCCCGCGGGGTGGTCCCCGGGCGGTGGAGCGGGCGCGGGTCGCGCCGGCTCGGCTGAACGAGCTAGCGCTGCTGCTGCTGTTGCTCGAGCTCGGCCAGCTCGGCCTGGAGGATGGCCATCTCGGCCATCGGGCTGGATTCGGTCTTGTAGTTGTAGCCGCGGCCGTTCAGGGGCCGGACCTCTTCACCGGGCTTCGCCGCGGCCATCTGCGCGAGCAGCCGCTGGCGGGTCATCTGCCGGATCTCCGTCGGGCTGAGCGCGGGCGGCGCGTCGACCGAGCAGGAGGCGGCGCTCTCGCCGAAGCTCGCGAAGGGCGCCGTCTCCATGGACATCAGCGCTTCGCCCTCGGCGTGGACCTGGACACCCGGCGACGCCAGGGCGATGGCCGCGAAGAGGGCCGCCGGGCCCGCGGCCTGCTTGAGGAAGGCTCGGAGAGACAAGGATGGACCTCCAGCTAGTGGAGGGCCGATCGGCGTCGCCGCCTGCGCCCTTGAGCGGATTCCCCAGGGGAACCCTGAGCCCGGGTCAGGCGGGCCGGTAGCGGAGCATCACCCGCTCACCGGACGCGAAGCCGTCCCGGAAGCGCGGCTCCCACTTGCCGATCTCGCCCGGATACTTGGTGCGGTACAGCACCATCAGCCGCTCGAGCAGGGACTCGTCCTGCGAGCGCTCGAGCTTCGCGTCGAAGCTCGGCGCCTTCCGGAAGGCCTCGTTGCGCGTGCCGAGCCCGCCCTTCCAGCGGCCGTGGTTGCCGACCCAGACGCGGGCCGTGTCGAGCCCCTTGGCCAGGCTGCGCGCCTTCCAGCTGTCCTTCGAGGTGACGATCACCACCGACTCGTCGAGCCAGCCGTACCAGACCTCGCCGTGGCAGGTGCTCTCCGCGCCGTCGCTCTTGAGCGGCGAGATGTACACGAACTCGCTGTCGTCGAGCAGCGACTTCGCGGGCAGGTCCTTGGCGAGGGCCTGCCTCACGAACAGGGTCGGTACGCCAGCCAGGGCCGCGGCGGCCACGCCACCGACGACGAAATCGCGTCGCTTGATCACGGGAGCCTCCTCGAATGAGCGCCGAGGCTAGCAAGCGAATGCGACGGACCCCGTCCGCGCGGCGCCCGGGCGGGCTAGATGCCCGATCCGCCCTCTTCCTCGCCGACGTGGAGGCCGCACTCCTTGGTGGCTTCGTCCTCCCACCACCAGCGTCCCGCGCGCGGATCCTCTCCCGCGCGAATCGCCCGGGTGCAGGGCTCGCAGCCCACCGTCGGGTAGCCCTCGGAGTGCAGCCGGTTGACCGGCACGTCGTGCTGGCGCACGTAGGCCCAGACGTCATCGTGGGTCCAGTCGACCAGGGGATTGATCTTGAGTGCCGTGCCGTCGGCGCTCACCCGAGGCGTGTCCTCGCGCGTCACGTTCTGCTCGCGACGCAGGCCGGTGACGTAGGCGTCGAGGCCGGCCAGGTAGCGGCGACTCGGCTCGACCTTGCGGATGCGGCAGCAGAGCTTCCGCTTCTCGAGCGACTCGTAGAAGAGGTTCACCCCGTGCTCCTCGACCATCTCCTGCACGGCGCGCGCCTCGGGAAAGACGACCTCGATGCGCGCGTCGTAGCGGTCGCGCACCCGGTCGATCAGGTCGTAGGTCGCCTGGGGCATGCGGCCGGTATCCAGCACGAAGACCCGCGGCCGGGGCTGGATGCGGCTCAGCATGTCCAGGAGCACCAGGCCTTCGGGGTTCCCGAAGGAGCACTGGAGCGCGAACCGGTCCCCAAATTTCTCGACTGTCCAAGTCAGGATTTCGGCCGGGGACATCCCGTCGAAGTGTCCGGAGTCGACCAGGCCAGCCAGGGAGGGATCGCGGAGAGTGGCCGAGATGGCTGTTTCGGCAGCGGTTTCGCTCATCTTCGGAGGCTCCTCAGGAGCTGGAAGCACGGGCGGGCGCGGCCGTGAGTTCCGTATCAGCGCGCTGCAGAATAGTCCATGCGCAGCCGATGGGCCCATATCATGATTTTCAACATGGGAATCCGAACAATGTGATTGATACGAACTTGCTTCCCATATTATGATTCACAACATCGATGTCCCTGCGCCACGCCATCCTCGGAATCGTGAACCACGAGCCGGTTCACGCCTACGCGCTGAAGCGGGTGCTGGACGAGGGCATCTCGTCGTTCTGGCCGGTCAACCTCGCCGCCATCTACCCGAGCCTGCGCAAGCTCGAGGAGGAGGGCCTCGTCGCCCATCGGCTCGAGAAGTCGACCGAGGGACGACCCGACCGGAAGGTCTACGAGATCACCGATGCCGGGCGCGAGGAGCTGGCGCGCTGGCGACGGCTGCCGCCCGACGGACTGCCCCAGTCGAAGGTGCCGCTGTTCCTGAAGCTGCTCTTCGCCCAGCCCGAAAATGCGGAGGATGCCCTCGGCTGGATCGAGAAGGAGATCGAGGCGGTTCGCGGACGCGCCGACACGCTCCGCTCCGAGCTGCACAACCCCGACGCCCTCTCGACGTTCTTCGTGCGCTTCATGCGCGAGTCCGGCCTGGCCCACCTGGACCTCCAGGCCGAGCTGCTCCAGGACCTGGCGGCGAAGCTCCGCGAGAAGATCGACGGACCGCACGACGGAAACACGGAGGCCGAGACGTAGGCCTTCCGCGAACTCCTCGCGGCGGATCCCTTCCCATCCCATGCCGTCGAAGCGGCCACGGAGAGAGCTGTACCAGGGGGCGAGATCAACCGACCCGCCACCAAGATCGCCCCCTCGCGGCCCCGGACACAGTGTCCGGGGCCGCGGCTCTTCCCCCTCGCTCCATCCGAGCGCCGCGATCCCGGCGGCACCCGGTATGCTCGCCCCATGGAGCTCGGGCCCCTGCTGCACAACCTGGGCGCGCTCGCGACGCTCGGCCTGGGGATCAACGGGATGCTGCGACCGAGGGCCACTTCGCGCTTCGTGCACATGACCCCGGACGGCCGCATGGGGCTCTCGGAGATCCGCGCCACCTACGGCGGGCTCTTCGCGGCCATGGGCGCGTTCGCCCTGCTCGCCCAGGACGAGGTCGCGTTCAGCCTGCTGGGTGCCGCCTGGGTCGGCGCGGCGGTCGGCCGCGTGTTCTCGATCGTCGTCGACGATGCGAGGGAGCCGCTGAACTTCGGCGGCGTCGCGTTCGAGAGCGCCTTCGCGCTGCTGCTGCTGGCGCCGCTCTAGAGCGTGTCCTCGCGGACCCGCGCGTAGAGGAACGCGTCGGTGATCTGGCCGTCCTTGAAGATCGCCTTGCGCAGGATGCCTTCCCGCTCGTAGCCGCACTTCTCGGCCACGCGGCACGAGGCGGGGTTCCAGTCGAGCACCGTCGCCTGGAGGCGCACGAGGTCCGTCGAGTCGAACACGAGACGGGTGACCCGCGCGAGCGCGCGGGTGGCGATGCCGCGGCCCCAGTGGGCGCGGCCGAGCCAGTAGCCGATCTCGGCGGAGCGGCGGTGGAGGTCGTCGAGGGGCTCGATGCCGATCGAGCCGCAGGCCTCGCCGTCGATCTCGATGGCGAAGTTGTGGACGAGGCCCTTCTCGCGCTGCTCGCGCTGGAGCCCGAGCCAGAAGTCGGCGTCGGCGAGGGTGTAGGGGCTCGCGATCCGATCGGTCAGGTTGCGCCACATGCCGCGGTCGTCGAGATGACGCACGACGCTCTCGCGATCGCCGGCCTCGAAGGGTCGCAGGCGGAAGCCCTCGTCGTCGAAGGGTCCGGCGCCGAGATCGGTGCGGATCGGCGACGGGGTCGTGCTCACGCGTCGTCCCCGAGCGCAGCCCGCGCGCGGCCGAGCTTGTCCTCCATGCGCGCGTCGCGGTCGCGCCGCTCGTCGACCTTGATCACCGTCGAGACGCGCACGGCACCGTGGGCGAACACGGCCTCCTGCATCTGCAGGATCAGGTCGAAGATCGCCGGGAGCTCTCCCTCGAGCGTCGTGAACATCGAGCCGAGCTCGTAGCGGACGCGGTCCTGGCCCTGCAGCACGCGCAGCGCCGCGCCGACGTGATCCCCCACGCTCGCGCCTTCGCCCAGGGGTGCCACGCTCACCGCCACGATCGCCATCTCAGTCCTCCGGGTGATGGGTGCGCACGCCGTCGCGCCCGGGGGCTTCGGCGAGCAGCTCCTCGAGAGTACGGCCCAGGGTCGGATGGGTGAAGCCGGGCGCCAGATCGCAGAGCGGCGTGAGCACGAAGGCGCGCTCGTGCAGGCGCGGGTGCGGCACCTCGAGCCCGGGCTCGGCGACCCGCTCGGAGTCGTAGAAGAGGAGATCGAGGTCGAGGGGCCGCGGCGCGTTGCGCTCCGGCCCGCGCTCCCGGCCCAGGGACTTCTCGATCGCGAGCAGACGATCGAGCAGCGCGCGCGGCGCGAGCGTGGTGGTGAGGGAGACGGCGGCGTTCAGGTACGCGGGCTGGGGCGGGCCATGGGGCTCGGTCTCGTAGAGGGGCGAGCACTCCACCTGCCCGACCCCGGGCGTCGCGCGCAGAGCGGCGAGCGCGCGAGCGAAGGCCGCCTCTCGATCTCCGAGGTTGGCCCCCAGTCCGATGAACGCGCGCCTGGGCCACGACATGCCGGGAGTCTGCCAGAGCCGGGCCGCAGCCGGGCCCCGAAGGGGCCTCTACACTGGGCGCCCGTGACCTCCTCCTCCCAGCAACGTGCGGATCGGCTGCCCGAGCTGCGGACGGCCGTGCCCGGGCCGCGCTCGCTCGAGCTCGCCGCCCGGCTCGCCCGGGTCGAGTCGCCGGACACGACCTGTCTGCATCCCGACGCGCCGATCTTCTGGGAGCGCGCCCAGGGCGCGAACGTATGGGACGTGGACGGCAACCGCTTCGTGGACCTGGGCGGCGCCTTCGGCGTGGCGAACGTGGGCCACGCCCATCCGCGGGTGGTCGACGCGATCGCCCGGCAGGCCGGGACCCTGCTCCACGGCATGGGCGACGTGCACCCGCCGGCGAGGAAGGTGGAGCTGCTCGAGCGGCTGGCGGCGCTGTACCCGGGCGGCGGGCCCACGCGGGGCCTGCTCTGCCTGTCCGGGTCGGACGCGGTGGAGAGCGCACTCAAGACGGCGCTCCTCGCGACCGGGCGACCGGGGGCCATCGCCTTCGAGGGGGGCTACCACGGGCTCGGCTTCGGAGCGCTCGACGTGACGGCCCGCCCCTTCTTCAAGCAGGGCCTCTCGGCGCGGCTCCCGGGCCTGACGCGGCTCGCACGCTTCGGCGACGCCGACTCGGTGCTGGCCGCCGCCGCCGAGTGCCCGGAGCCGGTCGGCTGCGTGATCGTCGAGCCCGTCCAGGGGCGGGGCGGCGAGCGCGTGCCGCCGCCCGGGTTCCTCTCGCGCCTGCGCGAGCTGTGCGATCGCGAGGGCTTCCTGCTGATCGCCGACGAGATCTACACGGGCTTCGGGCGCACCGGCCGCCTCTTCGCCTGCGAGCACGAGGGCGTCGTCCCCGACCTCCTGTGCCTCGGCAAGGGGCTCACCGCGGGCATGCCGCTCTCCGCGCTGATGGGTCGTGCGGAGGTGTTCGAGGCGTGGCCCGCGTCGGAAGGCGAGGCGCGCCAGACCTGGACCCACCTCGGGCACCCGGCCGGCTGCGCCGCGGCGCTCGCGGCGCTCGACGTGCTCGAGGAGGACGGGCTCGTGGCCCGCGCGGCCGACGTGGGGGCGCGCGCGCTGGACGGGCTGCGCAAGCGCTGCGCGGGGAAGACGTCCGTGGCCGCGGTGCGCGGGCTCGGCCTGATGATCGGCATCGTGCTCGGCCCGGACGTGGACACGGCGGCCGCGTGCCGGCGCGCACTCGCAAGAGGCGTGATCGCACTCCCTTCGGGCGACGCCGGCGACGTGCTCTCGGTGACGCCGCCGCTGTCCATCGACGAGCCCGTGCTCGACGCGGCCCTCGACCTCCTCGTCGACGCCATCCCGTGAGCTCCCCGTGAGTGTGAGTGTCCGGAAGGCTCTCGACGAGCGCGTGCTCGCATGGATGGCGGAGGCAAAGGGCCTCGACTTCGCCCGGGACGAGGCCCGCTTCGACGAGCTGGCGCTCGCGCTCTTCCGCTTCCAGTTCGGGGCCTGCGCAGCGTATCGGCGCTTCTGCGAAGGACGCGGCGCGACTCCGGATCGGGTCGAGGCGGCCGACGCGATCCCGGCGGTCCCGGCCGCGGCGTTCAAGGAGCTGCGCCTCGCGTGCTTCGACGCCGAGGAGACGCGCCACGTGTTCCGAACCAGCGGAACGTCGGGGGGCCGGCGCGGAGCCCTCGAGCTCGACACCCTGGCCCTGTACGAGGCGTCGCTGCTCCCGACCTTCGAGCGCCACCTGCTCTGCGACCTGCCCGGCGAGCCCGTCGCCATGCAGGTGCTCGCGCCCTCGCCCGAGGAGCTGCCCGACTCGTCGCTCTCCCACATGTTCGGCGTGGTGATGCGGCGCCGCGGCACGCCCGAGAGCGGCTTTCGCGTGCGCGCAGGGGAGCTCGAGGTCGAGGCCACCCTCGACGCGATTGCGCCAACGAGCGCGCATCCGCTGCTCCTGTGCGGAACCGCCTTCGCCTTCGTGCACCTCCTCGACGCCTTGGCCGAGCGCGGCCTCTCGCGCGAGCGTTCCCGCGCCCGGCCCTTGAAGCCGCCCGTCTCCATCACCCGGGTCGATGCGGGAAGCTC
>JASJCN010000004.1 GCA_030065975.1 Myxococcota bacterium | reverse complement strand
CCCCGATGGCGGACGCCTCGCCAGCCAGTAGGCTCGGCTCCGGTCCGGGGCCCGTCGGGTCGGTGCTCCGGTCCGGCTTCCAGCGAGGACTGCATGTCGCGAACCCAGGCTCCCGTCTCCGAGAACTTCGACGCCGACGCGTGGCGCGCGGTCGAGGGCTTCGAGCTCACCGACACGACCTACCACCGCGCGACGTCCGGAGGGGTGGTCCGCGTCGCCTTCGACCGCCCGGAGGTGCGCAACGCCTTCCGTCCCCACACCGTCGACGAGCTCTACCGCGTCCTCGATCACGCCCGACAGACCCCCGACGTCGGCTGCATCCTGCTGACGGGAAACGGGCCCTCTCCCCGCGACGGCGTGCGCGCCTTCTGCTCGGGGGGCGACCAGCGCATCCGGGGACGCGACGGCTATCGCTACGCGTCCGGAGAGGGCGCCGACAGCGTGGACCCGGCCCGCACCGGGCGGCTCCACATCCTCGAGGTGCAGCGTCTGATCCGCTTCATGCCGAAGATCGTGATCGCGGTGGTTCCGGGGTGGGCGGTGGGCGGCGGACACAGCCTCCACGTGACCTGCGACCTCACCCTCGCGAGCCGCGAGCACGCGCTGTTCATGCAGACCGACACGGACGTCGCGAGCTTCGACGGGGGCTTCGGCTCCGCGTACCTCGCCCGGCAGATCGGCCAGAAGTTCGCGCGGGAGATCTTCTTCCTCGGCGATCGCTACGACGCCGAGCAGGCCCACCGCATGGGGATGGTGAATCGCGTCGTCCCCCACGACGAGCTGGAGACGGTGGCGCTCGAGTGGGGGCTGCGGGCGGCTTCGAAGAGCCCGACGGCCCAGCGCATGGCGAAGTTCGCCATGAACCTGATCGACGACGGGCTCGTCGGGCAGCAGGTCTTCGCCGGCGAGGCGACCCGCCTCGCCTACGGGACCGACGAGGCGGTCGAGGGCCGCGACGCCTTCCTCGAGAAGCGCGAGCAGGACTACAGCTCCTTCCCCTGGCACTACTGAACGCGCGCCCGGGACGGCCGGGCCGCCGCGAGCGCGATGCCCGCGAGGCGGAGCCCCGTGTATCATCGGGCCGATGAGGGCTGCGGACGGGTCACGGGATTGAAGCTGCGCCACCCCCTGAGCGGGGCGATCTACAGCCGCCGCGACGACGGGAGCGTCGAGGTCGAGGAGCCCGACGGGAGTCGGGGCGTCTTCGAGCCCGACGGGCGTTGGCTTCGCGGCGAGCTGCGCGAGGCGGACCCGCACCTGCTGGGATTCGTGGGCGGACCGGAGCTCGCGAGCCGTCGTGGGCCCGGCACGTCTGCGCCGCGCCACACGGGAGGCGTTCCCGTCCCGCGATTCGACGGCGGCGCGACGGGCTCGGCCGCCGGCCGAAGGAGGAACCTGGAGATGGATCTCGGACTCGACGGCAAGCGCGTGCTGGTGACCGCGGCCTCGCGCGGCATCGGGCTGGCGACGGCCCAGGTCTTCGCCGACCACGGCTGCGACGTGGCGATCTGCGCGCGTGGTGAGGCGGCGCTGACCGAGGCCGCGAAAGACCTCGAGTCGCGCGGTGCGCGGGTGTTCTCGCAGTCGGTCGACGTGGCCGACGCCGACGCCCTGAAAACGTTCGTGACGGCGGCCGGCGAGGCGCTGGGCGGCCTCGACATCCTCGTCGCCAACGCCAGCGCGGGTGGGGGGCCGGGCGAGGCCGCCTGGCAGGCGAACTTCGACATCGACGTGATGGGGGCCGTGCGCTGCGTGGATGCCGCGCTCCCCTTCCTCCGGGAATCGGATGCGGGGAGTGTCGTGTTCATCGGCTCGACGGCCGCTCTCGAGTTCCTCGGCATCCCCCAGGCCTACAACGCCATGAAGGCGGCCCTGATCGCCCATGCCTCGGATCTCTCCCAGTCGCTGGCGGGCCAGGGGATCCGGGTCAATACCGTCTCGCCGGGCCCCGTCTACTTCGAGGGCGGCAACTGGGAGATGATCCAGCAGGCGATGCCCGCGATGTACGAGCGGGCGCTGGCCCAGTGCGCGATCGGCCGCATGGGCACTCCCGAAGAGGTGGCGCGGACCGTCGTCTTCCTGGCCAGCCCGGCGGCGAGCCTGGTGACCGGCTCGAACCTGGTGGTCGACGGGGGCTTCACCAAGCGGAGCGCCTTCTAGGCGTCGAGGAGGCTCCATGGCCATCGAACCCCTGGCTCCGGCGCGGGTGGGAGAAGGCGAGCGATCTCAGGGTCTCTCCTACCAGGAGCTGCTCGACACCGACACGCGAACGGTGCCCGAGGTGCTCCGCCTCCAGTCGGCCCGCGATCTCCCCGTGGTCCGGGTGCCCATCGAGCGGTACGTCTCGCGCGAGTTCCACGATCTCGAGGTGGAGAAGATCTGGAAGAAGGTCTGGCAGTTCGCCTGCCGGGAGGACGAGCTCGCGGAGGCCGGCGACCACGTCGTCTACGACCTGGCCGACCAGTCGATCCTCATCGTGCGAGGGGACGACGGCGCGCTGCGCGCGTTCCCCAACGCCTGCCTCCACCGCGGTCGGGCGCTGAAGGACCGGGCCGGGCGCAGCAAGGCGCTGCGCTGTCCCTTCCACGGCTGGACCTGGTCCCTGGACGGCCGGCTCCAGGAGGTTCCCTGTCGCTGGGACTTCGATCACGTCGATCGGGACGAGCACGCGCTGAAGCCGCTCCCGGTGGACACCTGGGGCGGGTTCGTGTTCGTGAATCCCGACGCCGCCGCGGCTCCGCTCGCCGATCACCTGGGGAGCCTGCCCCGGCACTTCGAGCGCTGGCCCCTCGAGAAGCGATACACCGAAGCCCACGTCGCGCGCGTGATGCCCTGCAACTGGAAGGTCGCCCAGGAGGCCTTCATGGAGGCCTACCACGTCGTGGCGACCCATCCCCAGATCCTCCACGGCATCGGGGACGCGAACTCGCAGTACGACGCCTGGGACCACTTCTCCCGCGCCATCACCCCGAACATGACGCCGAGCCCGCACCTCAAGGAGACGCCCGCGGAGCAGGAACAGCTCGACGCGATGATGAATCGCAGCCTCGACGCGCCGCCCACGGTGCAGGTGCCCGAGGGCATGACCGCGCGCCAGATCCTGGCCCAGGTCTCCCGCATGCAGCTCCAGGGCGCCGTCCCCTCGGTGACCGAGCTCAGCGACGCCGAGCTGGCCGACTCCTTCTACTACACGGTGTTCCCCAACTTCCATCCCTGGGGCGCGTACAACCGCATCACCTATCGCTTCCGCCCCCACGGAAACGACCCGCACCGCTCCATCATGGAGGTGCTCTACCTCGCGCCCTACCAGGGGCGGAAGCCAGAGCCGGCGCCCGTGCACTGGCTGGACGTCGACGAGCCGTGGACCGAGGCGCCCGAGCTCGGATCCCTGGCGAAGGTGTTCTCCCAGGACACCTTCAACATGGCGCCGATCCAGAAGGGTCTGCGAGCGGCGCGTCACACCCACGTGACGCTCGGCCGCTACCAGGAGACGAAGATCCGGCACTTCCACTGCCTGCTCGAGCGCTACCTCGAGGCATGAGCGACGCCGGCCGGCCCCATCCCGCGGATCGACCGGAACCGATCGACGTCCTGCTGGTGGCGGGCGGGCGCTACCACGACATCGACTACGCGCGGCGCGAGCTCCTCGGGCTGCTCGCCGAGCACGATGCCATCCGCGTCACAGTGGACTCGGACTACCGGAACCTCGACGCGCTCGCCCGCTCGCGGCTGCTCGTGACCTACACCTGCGACGTCCGGCCGGACGCGCCGCAGGAGCGCGCGCTCGAACGCTTCGTGCGGGAAGGGGGACGCTGGCTGGCACTCCACGGCACCAACTCGGCCCTCGACTTCACGGAAGGCGGCGTCGCCGCGCCGCGTTGCTTCCCGACGCTCGCGCGCACGCTCGGCAGCCAGTTCGTCGCGCACCCGCCGATTCAGCCCTACAGGGTGGAGCCCGTTGCGCCGGAACACCCCCTGGTCGCGGGAATCGGCGCCTTCGAGACCGACGACGAGCTCTACCTGTGCGAGCTCCACGACGAGGAACGGCTCGTGCCGCTTCTCGACACCCACTTCCGGGGCGAGGCGCCGGGCTTCACCGAGTCGGACTGGAGCGGAGCCGACCGCCACCTCGTGCAGTACCTGCGGCCGCTCGGATCCGGCGCCGTGCTCTACAACACCCTCGGCCACTGCCGGGGCCACTTCGACATGCGGCCAGTGATGGACTGGTACCCGCGCATCGAGCGCTGCTCGTGGGAGCGGCCCGAGTACTGGGAGCTCCTGCGCCGCGGGATCCGCTGGGGGATCGGCGCGCTCTAGGCGACTTCGGGGCCGACTCGGCGCTCGAAGAGGGCGGGCAGCTCCGGATCTTCGGTCTCGAGCAGGGCGTCGACCCAGGCGTGGAAGCGCTGGCCGCCGCCCTCGTTGCGCCCGAAGAGCACGTGCTCGAGCGCGCCGGTCCGCAGGCTTCGCTGGATCCGCTCGCCCATCCGGTAGTCCTCGTCGCGGACGACCCGCTGCATGAAGGCCATGGTGCGGCGGGCCTTCTCTTCGATGCGGGCGTCCGGGGCGACGCGGGAGAAGAAGGTCTGGTGGGTCACCGACTCCCCGGGGCCGGCCCCGGGGAAGAGCTGGGACACCATGAAGATCGGGCCCGGGTCCGTGGCCAGGGAGAGGTTGGGAAACACCGTCCAGACGCCCTCGCAGAGCGCGGCGAGGCTCGGCTCCTCGGTCTCGTCGGCTCCTTCCAGAGGAAAGCTCATCCGTTGGTGGGGCCCGAAGGCATCGTAGAGCGCGCGGTTCGGCATGCGCGGGCCGAAGGTCTCCCGGTGCAGGACGGGCAGGTGGTAGAAGTCGAGGTAGCCGTCGAAGGCGATCTTCCAGTTCGGGCCCTCGATCCGCTGGCGCCCGACGACGAAGCAGTCGGCCAGCCCCTGGGCCTCGAGCACGGCGTCGTAGCCGGCGAGGAACGTGTCGGCGTCGAGCCCGTCGCCGGGCGTGAGCGTGACGAGCACCAGGCCGGCGCGCTCGCTCACCGGGAGCGGGACCAGGCCGTGTGCGTCCTTGTCGAGTCCGCCGAACTCGCGCTCGTTCACGATCGTCCGCAGCGCCCCGCACGCGTCGTAGCCCCAGCCGTGGTAGGGGCATGCGAAGCGCCGGGCCCGCCCGACGCCCTCGTCGACCAGGATCGCGCCGCGATGACGACAGACGTTCAGGAACGCGCGCGCGGCGCCGTCCGGGTCGCGGGTGACGAGCACCGGAACCCCCGCGGCGTCGAGCGCGCGGTAGCTCCCGGGCTCCCGCAGCTCGGCCGAGAAGGCCACGGTGAGCGGCAGCCGATGGAAGATGCGCTCGCACTCTCGCTCGAAGCGTTCGGCATCGACGTAGTGCGCGGCCGGCACGCGCCGCACGTCGGGAGCCTGGTCGACGGTTCCGGCCCGGGCGTGGGCCCGGTGGCGACGCCGCATGGCCAGGAGCGCGTCGCGGTCCATCGGCGTCTACGCGAAGGCCCGGCGCAGGGCCTCACCGGCTTCGTCGAGCAGGCTCGTGGCCGCGCCGATCGCCGGGGAGAGCTGGAAGAACACGTGGGCCATGCCGTCGTAGCGGCGCAGCGTCACCGGGACTCCGGCCTTCTCGAGGGCCCGGGCGTAGGCCTCGCCCTCGTCGCGCAAGGGGTCGAGCTCGGCGGTCACCACGAGGGCCGGCGGCAGGCCCTCGAACGAGTCCGCCCGGATCGGCGAGATGCGCGGGTCCGCCATCAGCGCCTGCTCGTCCGCGTCGCCGATGTAGTGGCCCATGAAGTAGTTGATGGTCTCGTGCATCAGGAAGGGGCCAGCGGCGTTCTCCTTGCGGGATGCGAAGCGCTCGCCGGCGCAGTCCAGCTGGACCGTGGGATAGACGAGGAGCTGGAAGCGCAGGGCGGGCCCGCGCCGATTCCTCGCGTGCTGGGCCACGACGGCGGAGAGGTTGCCCCCGGCGCTGTCGCCCCCGACGGCCAGGCGGGAGGGATCCCCGCCCAGGCTCGCTCCCTCGGCGGCCACCCACTCGAGGGCGGCGACGGCGTCCTCGACGGCGGCCGGGAAGCGATGCTCGGGCGCGAGGCGGTAGTCGACGGCGACGACCAGGCAGGCCCCGCCGTTGCACAGCGCCCGGCACTCCTTGTCGTGGGTGTCGAGGTCGCCGATCACGAACCCGCCGCCGTGGTAGAAGACGAGGATCGGAAACGGGCCGGTGCCCGCAGGCTCGTAGACGCGAACCGGAATGTCGCCGGCCGGGCCCGGGATGCGCCGATCGGAGATCTTGCCGACCTCGGCGCCCGGGCCGAAGAGATCGGCCAGCGCACGGTAGCCCTCGCGGGCCTCGGCGGGCTCCAGCTCGTGGGTGGGTCGCGCGTCCGGGTTCTGGGCCATGGCGTCGACGATCGACTGGAGTTGCGGGTCGAGGGGCATGGGGGCTCCTGGATGGGGTCGGCGGGGCGCGCCCGGGGATCAGGCGCGGCGGGCGGCGCCGCGGTACAGGCTCGCGAAGATGGCTGGCCCGTCGACGAAGCGTTCGAGCCGATCGATCGCGAAGCCGGCCTTCTCGACCAGGCGATCCACGGGGCGGTTCAGGTTGCAGCCGCAGCCGATCACGTTCTGGATCGGGTTGAGGCGCTCCTGCCAGCGCGCCACGCCCGGCTGGTCGGAGAGGCCGTGCTCGATGAAGAGCAGCCGGCCGTCGGGCTTGATCACGCGGCGCATCTCGGCGAGTGCCGCGTCGGGATCGGGGATCGTGCAGAGGGTCCACGTGACGGTAACGGAGTCGAAGCGGCCGGAGTCGAAGGGCAGGGTGCCGTCCGCGGGCAGGTGATGGCGATCGACCGGAAAGTGCGCGGCGGCGATGCGCGCGGCGACCTTCTCCGACAGCGCGTCCATGGGATCCACGGTCGACAGGCGCTCCACGCCTTCGGGGTAGAAGGGCAGGTTCAGCCCGGTGCCGAAGCCGATCTCCAGGACGTCACCGCGGGCCTGCTCCAGGGTCTCGCCGCGGTGGGCACCCAGGGGCTTCATGGCGAACTCTAGGACGTGGGGGAAGATGCGTTGCTCGTAGAAGTCGTAGAGACCCAATTCGTTGCTCCGGGGAATAGGGCAAGGCGTCGGCCAAGGCGCAGGATGCCGCAGCGGCGCAGGGCTTCGCCATGCGCGGGTTCAGCCCGAAGGCCCCGGGCGCTCGCCGTGACCCCGCCACAGCATCGGGAAGAGGTACCCGAGGGCCAGCAGTGCGGCCCCGAAGCCCATGGACGTCACCACCCGCACCAGGGGGTCGAGCCGTGCCAGGTCGAGGGCCAGGATCTTGAACGCCACGCCGGCGAAGGTCGCCATGGCGAGCTGCCGCAGGCGCAGGGAGTCGTTCAGCAGCCCCACCACCAGCAGGGCGGCACCGAGGGCCGCCCAGGCGGCACTGACCCACGCCGCTCCCGCGTCGAGCTCCGCGAGCTCCCGCTGGAAGAGCCCGAGTGCCGCGAGGTGGGCGGCCAGCCCGTAGCTCAGCCGGACCATGTCCTCGCGACTCGATGCGGCCCCGAGCGCCAGGGCGCCGATGGCGATGCCGTCGGCGACGGCCGAGGCATTCAGCAGCGCCGTTCCCGACGGCCCGTCGAAGAGCCGTCCGAGCAGGAGCGTGCCGACGACCAGCGAGAGGGCGTGTGCCGAGAGCGAGATGCGCGTCGAGTCGAGACGGCGGGCGAGGAGGTGCAGGATGCCGGCCTCTACCGCGAGGGTGGTGAAGCGGACGTCGCCGTCGAGCAGGCACGCGACGGCCAGGGTGCCGAGCAGCAGCGCGACCAGGCCGTGGGTCGGCGACAGCTCGCGCGTCGCATCGCGGCCGCGCAGCAGCCAGGCGGTGCCGGCGAACGCGACCGCGCCGAGCGCGTACGCCAGGCCCAGCTGGTCGCGATTCCAATCGTAGGCTTCGTCCAGCACCAGGCTCCCGACGAGCGGCGTCGAGATCGCGAGAACGTGGAGGACCGGATGGGCTGCCGCCTCCGCGGGCGCCGCCGCCTGCGCCAACAGCGGGGCCACCCACAGGACGAGGGCCGCCACCACCACGCCCAGCGCGATCGCGCGGGACTCTGGACTGCCGGCCGAGGACGAGTCCAGTGCGATGATCAGCACCACCCAGGCTCCGGCCGCAGCGACGTACAGGAGCTGGGGCCAGCGACGCCCGATCGCGACGGCGGTGGTCGCCGCCGCCACGATGCTCGACCAGGTGACGAGGCCCGGCACGTTGCCGGAGCCGGTGTAGAGGAGGAAGGGCGTCCCGAATCCGCCGAGCGCTCCGATCCAGGCATGGATCGGCTGGTCGTGGCGGAGGGCGAGCGCGAACGAGAGCGCGGTCACGCCGAGCATCCAGGCGAAGGCGACGGGCTGGGACAGGATCTCGAGGACCTGGAACTGCGCGAAGATCGTGACGTAGAAGGTCGCGATGGCCCCGCCCGTGAGGACGAGCCCGAGGGTGCGCCCTTGTCGCGTGAGCCGATGGCCTGCGACGAGCAGGGCGACGCCGACGCCGTGCCCGATGGCCGCGCGCACGGCGGGCGTGAGCCAGCCCCGATCGATCGAGTACTTGAAGAGGAAGGCGACGCCGAAGAGCAGCATCGCGATGCCGAGCCGGCTGAGCCAATCCTCGGCGCTCCCCAGCCGGAGGCCGGAGCGCAGGGGCGGGTCTCCCGGCATCTCGTGCGGGAGGCCGCGGACGACCACCTTTCCGGATTCGCCCGGGGGCCGGTCGGAATCGTCCGGGGGCAGGTCCGGTGGCGGCTGCGTCGCCGGGGCCGACGATCGGGCTTCGGCCAGCGGAGCCGAGTCGGCCCCGCCGGGAGCCTCCGGGGCCCTCGGGCCAACGGCCTCCCGGAGGTCGCGAACGGCCTCCTCGAGAGCGGCCAGGCGCTCCTCGACGCTTCGATCTTCACCCACCGGTGTGTGGAGAAGAGCGCACGTGCCCCGGTTTCGCCAGCGGGGCGCCTACGTCGGTGAGACTCAGGAAGGCGGCGCCGTCGCCGAGCAGTCGATCCGGTCGTCCGCCACGAAGGGCAGCTGGAGCGGGTTCGGCTTCGGATCCCCGGGCAGCACCGTGGTGCAATCGGTGCAGAGCACGTCCTGCCAGTCCGAGTTGCCCTGCAGCATGTCCTCCACCCAGTCGCGGATGGTGGGCACGTTGCCGGTGGTGTCCGTGTAGACCTTGTTACGCCCCCACATGGTGTGGGCCGAGCCCGAGCCCACGTAGGAGCGGAAGTTGCCGGCGCTCGCACCCGCCTTGTCGTTGAGGTCGAGCATCTCCTCGTTCCACGCGCAGGAGGCCTCCCACCAGCGCAGGGCGCCGACCGGGGACATCTCGAGCATCACGTTGTAGAAGCCGGTCTGGCCGCCGCCGCCGCCGTCATAGGCCGTGGTGTAGGTGGCGAAGCGGTTCTGGGAGTAGAACTTCGCCGACTCGGCCCACAGGTCGGCGGCATCCAGCTGCGTGATCGGGACGTCGAACGCCGGGATCCAGGTCGGCAGGTTCTCCTCGATGCCCCAGATGGCGAGGTTGTCCCGCAGGAAGCTCTCGGTGATCACGCCGTTCCCCGCATCGCCCAGGACGACGAACTCCGTCGACGGGTAGGCGAACTCCTGGAGCGGCAGCGAGTTCACGATGGCGCCGTATGATCCGGCGCTCGAGCCGGTCACGAAGACCTGGTCGGGCAGGACGAAGTGCTCCCGCGCCCACTTCTCGGCGGTCTGGGCGTTGGCGTAGCCCTTGTGGTGGATCGTGATCGGGAAGGGCCCCGTGTGGTCCACCACCTCGTTGCCCCAGTGCACGTCGCCGGTGCAGTAGGGCACGAACACGACGTTCCAGTCGCGGAAGGGGTTGTCCGGGTTGTCGAGGTCGGCGAAGCCCGACGTGAAGTTGTCCGGGTTGTCGTTGTCCGACGTGTTGGTCTTGAAAGTGGGGCCCGTGAGGCCCGGGATGCCGTTGCAGGTGAGGTTCTCCCAGCAGGCGCCGCCACCCTGGTAGTACATGAGCAGCTTGTTCTCGGTGCCGCGCCGCACCCAGAAGCTGTAGGGGCCGCCCGCCGAGCAGCGGGGCTCGTAGGTCTGGCCCATGTAGTCGACGGAGTCGCCGGGGGAGATCTTCACGAACGCCGAGCCGACGCTGCTGGTCGTGGTGGTCGCGACGCGGATGCTGGTGGCCAGGACCTCGACCGCGCTCGCCACGTCCGCGCGGTCGGTCGCGTCGCAGCTGGGAGCGCCGGCGGCGAGACGAGCCTCGATCTTCCGGCTGGAGAGGTCGAGTGCGGCGTCCAGCCCGGTGCGCAGCCGGTCGTTCTCGCGGTCGGCGAGGTGGTTGCCCCAATCGCGGAGCAGGTTCTTGCAGGACTGGGCGGCCCAGCGCCGGGCTTCACTGGCACAGGCCGGGCTCGTGGCGGAGACGGCCCCTGCAAGGGCGCTCGCGCCCGACTCGAAGAGATCGAGCAGCTCGTCCGGCGTCGCCGACGCTTCCGAACAGGTGCCCTGGGCTGCCGCCGCCGTGTCGGACCAGGCGGTCTCGAGTGCGGTCCGCGCTTTCGCGACCCGGCCGGGACGCACGTCCCCCGTGGCGAAGTCGGTCCCGTTCACGATCGACTTGCAGGCCCGCGCGGCGGCCTGGAGGCGGTCGGCGACGCAGGTGTCGCTGGGGTACGGCGCAGCGTTCGCGGCGCCTGCGCCTAGCACGGCGACGGCGAGCGCCAGCGAGAGGATCGGGAGACGGATCGACATGGAGCACCTCGAGGAAGCGGAAGAGTGGGTCCGGCTAGCGTGCTGCGGACCGACTGGTCGGTCAATGGGGCGCGCAGGTGCCTTCGGAGGTGGGGAAAGCCCCCAGGGGGGTGTCCTCCAGCGGGCTCTGGCCGTCGCCGAAGAGGCGCGCGTGAAGCTCCGACAATCCCGCTCCTCGCCGATGCAGGAGCGGCAAACGCGCCCGTCCCGCTCCTTCGAGGCCACGGGCCCGCTCGAGGGCCTCACGGGTTCCACCCACTCGGGGATCGTCCCGCCGGCGCCGGCGGGGCAGGCTCCAGTGTGGGAGATGGGCGCCTGGGTGCGGGTCCAGCAGCTCCCGGCCTCGTGCGACGCAGAGTCGTGCGACGCAGAGTCGGGCGACGCGCACGCGGCTGCGCCCAAGGACATCGGCATCGGACGGCTGCTCGAGCGGCTCATGCCCGGAGCGCGCCTGCGCGTGGGCTTCGGTGCCGCGGCCAGCCAGGTGATGCTCTCGACGCCGGTCCTCGAGGTCGAGGCGCTCGGCCCGAAGGTCGTGCGCGTCGCGACCGACAACCACGCCTACCAGCTCAGCCGCCTGAACGGCGAGCGCCCCCGACCCAAGGACGCCCTGGGCCGGCTCGCCGACCTGCGCGCGCGGACGCGTCCGGTGGCGACCGCGCGGGCGAAAGGGGACGACGACGCCACGGGCCTCGTCGACAGCGCCGCTGCGCCGCGTCCGGCCGCGGCAGCCGGAGCGTTCGCCGCGGGAGCCCGCGTGCGCGTCACCAAGGTGAGCAGCCGGGAGCGCGACCTCGAGAGCCGGCGCGAGCTCGGCCTCGGTCACCTGCTCGACGCCCTCGAGATCGGCAGCTGCGCGCGCTTCTCCGTGGACGAGGGGCCGACGGTCGCGACGAGCCCGATCCGGGGCGTCCAACGCCTCGGTGCGCGCGCCTTGCTCGTGGTCACCGCGAACACGAGCTACCGCTTCGAGCGAGTGGATTCCGCAGAGACCTCCTAGCGGACCCGCCTAGCGCATCAGCTCACCGGAGTTGACCATCAGATGCTGGCCCGTGATCGCGCGGGCGCGGTCCGACGCGAAGAAGACGGCCGCCTCGGCGACCTCGCCGTCCTCGGTCATGCGCCGCAGCGGGAAGCTCCCGACGATCTCCTGGAGCACCGCCTCCTCCGTCTTCTCCTCGCTCTTGGCGCGGAAGCGGACGAAGGCCTGGACGGGCGGGCCCCACATCCAGCTCGGGACGACCATGTTGACCCGGATCTGATCCGGGCCGAGCTCGTCGGCCAGGTAGTACATCGCCGAGAGCAGGGCGCCCTTGGAGGCGGCGTAGCCCGCCTGGGGGAGCTGGGGCAGGAACATCGACTGCGAGCCGATCAGCACGATCGAGCCGCCCCCCTGCTCGCGCAGCCCGGGAACGAGGGCGCGGATCAGCGTGAGGCTCCCGATCACGTTCGTGTCGTAGGCCTTCCTCCAGGTCTCGAAGTCCGTCTCGGCCAGGCCGCCGAAGACGTTCTCGTAGGCGGCGACCTGGATCAGGGCATCGATGCCGCCGAAGCGCTCGCGTCCGAACGCCGCCAGTGCTTCGCAGTCGGCGGCACGGGAGATGTCGGTCGGCACGCCCGCGACACGCGCGCCGCTCGGGTCGATCTCCTCGCAGGCGCGATGGAGGTTCTCCTTGGTGCGCGCGGCGAGGAGCAGGTTGGCACCGTCGCGAAAGGCCGTCTCGGCGACCTCCCGGCCGAGCCCGTCGCCCACCCCCGCGACCAGCACCGTCTTCCCTTCGAGCAGCATCGTCCCTCCTCCCGGGAGCGGTCCTCCCGGCCCCACCTGTAGCATGGCGGCCGCTCGGGATCGGCCGCAGACTACCGCCATGTCCGACGACGAACGCTATCGGCGCGGAGCCGAGATGATCCGCAAGGTCTACGCCGGCGACGTCGTGGTGCCGCCGAAGGGCGCCATGGCCTTCTCCGACGTGATGCTCGAGACCCTCTTCGCCGAGGTCTGGACCCGCGAGGCGCTCTCCATGCGGGATCGTCGGCTGATCCTGCTCGGCGCGATCGGCGCGCTCGGGGAGAAGGACACCTTCGGGATCCAGGCGAAGGCGGCACTCAAGAACGGAGAGCTCGAGCCGGAGCAGCTACGCGAGGTGCTGATCATGCTGGCGCACTACGCGGGCTATCCCCGGGCGGCCGGGATGCTCGGCGTCGTCGAGCAGCAGATCGCGGCGGTGGAGAAGGAGCGTTCCGAAGCCGGCGACGACTGAGGTCGCCCCTACCCCGTGATCTCGCGCAGCAGCACCAGGTCTTCCGCTGCCTGGGGCACGAGGTGCTCGGGGTCGTCCCGCTCGGTCAGCAGGCCGTGCACGAACTCGAGGCAGTAGCTGCCGGCGAAGCCGAGCTCGTCGAGCAGGGCCACCCGGGCCTCGAGCCGCTCGCGTTCGTCGCGCAGGGGCGGGGCGCCTCCCTTCTGGAAGTCCAGGAAGTTCACGTGGACGTGGCGGATGCGCTCGCCGTAGGCGTCGAAGCGCGCGCGGATCGCGTCGGGCTCCTCGTGGGTGTGGACGATGGCCTGCAGTCGCTCGGGCGGGCCCGCGGCCTCGAAGATCCGGCGGGCCACGGCGGGATCCTCGGCGATCGAGATGCCGTGGTGGCACTCGCAGAGGAGCGCGGCGCCATCGGGGAGCCCCTCGAGCCAGGCCGCGATCCGCTCGGCATAGCGCGACTCGGAGGCCGCGTCGTTGCCGACGTTGAACTTCACGCCGCGACTCCTGCTGCGTGCGACCCACCCGCTGACCGCGTCGCGGTCGCCCGGGGCGACCTCGTCGAGGGAGACGTAGCTGTTGAAGACGGAGATCGGGAGCGGCCCGGCCAGGATCGCGTCGGCCTCGTCCGCGGAGGCCTCGGTCAGGTGCCGGTCCCAGATCTCGATGCCGTCGAAGCCGGCCTCGGCGATGGCCGGGAGCCAGTCGGTCAGGGCGAGGGTGGCCCGACCCGTGGGGTCGACGGTCCGCCAGCGATTGGGCTCGAGGGCCACGCTTCCCAGGAGCAGCTGCGGGCCTCGGGAAGTCGACTCGGTGGACTCGGCTTCGGCGCGGGGGGTCGTCAGGGTCTTGCCTCGGCGCAGGTGTAGACGAGGGGCTTCGGGGCCGCCACCATCCAGCCTCGGCCATGACCGACCCCACCTCCGATCCCTCTCAGCCTCCGGACCACCCCAGTGCGCGCGTCCGACCCGGTCGCAAGATCCACGGGATGTCCGCCGTGCTGCTCCCGTTCACCGAGGCCGGCGAGATCGACTGGAACGGCTACGCCGACCTGCTGCGTCGCACCGTCGAGGCCGGGCTCGTGCCGGCCGTGAACATGGACACAGGCTACGTCCAGCTCCTCGAGCCGGCCGAGCGATTGCGTGTCCTCGAGACCGCGCACGCCGTCGCCGGTGAGGGCTTCGTGGCCGGGACGCACGTGGGCGACGAGGCGGGAGACGCCTACCGGCCCGATGCCTACGCATCGGCCATGGACGACATCCAGCGTCATGGCGGAATCCCGGTGATCTTTCCCTCGAACGGTCTGACCGCGCTCGAGGGTCCCGAGTGGGTCGAGGCCCAGGCCAAGCTGGCGCAGAACGTGGATCGCTTCATCGGCTTCGAGCTCGGCCCGATGTTCGTGCCCTACGGGCGGATCTACGACCTCGACGCCTACGCGGGCCTGCTCGAGATCCCGCAGTGTCTGGGAGCCAAGCACTCCTCGCTCTCCCGGGCGCTCGAGTGGGAGCGCCTCGCCCTGCGCGATGCCCGCCGCCCGGACTTCCGGGTGCTGACCGGGAACGATCTCGCCATCGACATGGTGATGTACGGGAGCGACTACCTGCTCGGGCTCTCGGCCTTCGCACCCGAGCACTTCGCCCATCGCGATCGGCTCTGGGAGGCGGGCGACCCGGCCTTCTACGAGTGGAACGACCTGCTGCAGTACCTGGGCTGCTTCGCCTTCCGCGATCCGGTTCCCGCCTACAAGCACGACGCGGCGATCTTCCTGCACCTGCGCGGGCGCATCGAGAGCTCGCGCACCCATCCCCGGGCGCCCGAGCGCCCGGAGAGCGACCGCCCGGTGCTGGCCGACATCGCTCGCCGTCTGGAGGCCCTGGGTTGAGCCAGGCACGCAAGCTGACCCGTACGCGCACCCGCGAAGCGCTGCTCGAGCGCTTCGCCGAGCTCGGCATCGAGATGCCCCTCGAAGAGGAGGTGGAGCCGGGGGGGCCGCTGGCCGCGCCTCTCGACATCGGCGGGCGGACGATCGGCAACCGCTTCGCGGTGCTTCCGATGGAGGGCTGGGACGCGACCGCCGACGGTCGTCCGACGGATCTCGTGCGGCGACGTTGGGAGCGCTTCGGGGCGAGCGGCGCAAAGCTCGTGTGGGGCGGCGAGGCCTATGCCATCGCGCCCGACGGGCGCGCCAACCCGAACCAGCTCTGCCGCAATCCCGAGAGCGCGGCGGACCTCGCGGAGCTCCACGCGCTGCTGCTGCGTGCGCACGACGAAGCCGACTGCGGCGGCCACGACGACCTGCTGACCGGGCTGCAGCTCACCCACTCGGGCCGCTATGCGAGGCCCGAGGGCACGCCGGCGCCGCGGACCGCGTTTCGCCATCCGGTGCTGGATGGTCGCGTCGGCATCACCGACGACGCGGCGCTGCTGAGCGACGCCGAGCTCGACGACCTGGTCGAGCAGTACGCGCGGGTGGCCGTCATGGCCCGCGACGCGGGCTTCGGCTTCGTCGACGTGAAGGCGTGCCACGGCTACCTGGGGCACGAGCTGCTCTCGGCCCACGAGCGCCCGGGGCCCTACGGCGGGGACCTCGAAGGACGGTCGCGCTTCCTGCTGCGCGCGATCGCCGCGGTGAAGAGCGCGGCCCCGGAGCTCGCGATCGGGGTGCGTCTCTCGATCTTCGACCTGCACCCCTTCGGCCCGGGCGAGGACGGAGTGGGGCGGCCGGAGCCCAGCGCGCATGCGCCCTTCGGGTCGACTGCGGACGGGCTCGCACCGGATCTCTCCGAGACCCACGCGTTGCTCGAGCGCCTGGCCGACGCCGGGGTGGCCCTGCTGTGCACGACCGCCGGGAGCCCCTACTACAACCCCCACGCCCAGCGGCCGGCCTTCTACCCGCCCTCGGACGGGTACCAGCCACCCGAGGATCCGCTGGTGGGCGTGGCGCGTCAGCTCCACGCGACCGCCGAGCTCACCCGGCGCCACCCGGATCTCGTCGTCGTCGGCTCGGCCTACACCTACCTCCAGGAGTGGCTGCCGCTCGTGGCCCAGGGCGTCGTGCGCGAGGGCGGGGCGCACGTGATCGGGCTCGGCCGCATGATGCTCTCGTACCCCGAGCTTCCGAAGGACGTGCTCGCGGGCCGGCCCCTCGAGCGCGGCCTCGTGTGCCGCACGTTCAGCGACTGCACCACGGCGCCGCGCAACGGCCTGGTGTCGGGCTGCTACCCGATCGATCCCTTCTACAAGCGACGCCCCGAGGCCGAGACCCTGGCGTCGTTGAAGAAGGAGCTTCGCTCCGCCCAGTAGACGGGGAGCTCCGCTCCGCCCAATGAACGCGGAGCTCCGCTCCGCTCAGTGAGCGGGAGCCCAGCTCCGGGCGCGGGCCGAGCGCTCGATCGCGTCCAGCACCTCCTGGTTCCGCAGTCCGTCGGCGAAGTCGGGTGTCGCAGGCGGGCCGCCGCAGACGGCGCGCACGAAGTCGACCAGGGTGTGGACGAAGGTGTGCTCGTAGCCGAGCGCGTGTCCCGGCGGCCACCAGGCCTCGACGAAGGGATGGCTCGGGTCGGTGGCGAGGATCGTGCGGAAGCCGCTGTCCGGCCCGTCTTCCTCGTACACCCGCAGCTCGTTGATCCGCTCGAGGTCGAAGACCAGGCTGCCGCGGCTCGCATTGATCTCGAAGCGGTTCCAGTTCTTGCGCCCCGGCGCGAAGCGCGAGCCCTCGACGGATCCGATGGCCCCGCTCTCGAAGCGCAGTAGCGCGAGCGCCGCGTCGTCGACGTCGACCGCCCCGCGCCCGCCCCCCTCGGGCAGCGGGCGCTCCTCGACGAAGGTCTCGAGCAGCCCGCTCACCTCGCAGATCTCTCCCACGAGGAAGCGGGCGAGGTCGATCGAGTGGGAGGCGATGTCGCCGAGCGCCCCGCTGCCGGCCCGCGCCTTCTCGAGGCGCCAGACCCGGGGGAATTCCGGATCGACGATCCAGTCCTGCAGATAGGTGCCCCGGTAGTGGTGGATGCGTCCGAGGCGGCCCGAATCGAGGATGCGACGGGCCAGCAAAACGGCCGGTGCGCGTCGGTAGTTGTGACACACCATGTGGGCCACGCCGGCCCGCTTCACGGCGTCGAGCATGGCCCGGGCCTCGGCGGGGTCGTTGGCCAGGGGCTTCTCGCAGAGCACGGCCTTGCCGGCCTCGGCGGCGGCAATGGCGATCTCCGCGTGGGAGTCGCCGGGCGTGCACACGTCCACCACGTCGACGTCGTCGCGGGCCACGGTCTCGCGCCAGTCGGTGGACGTCGCCTCGAAACCGTAGCGGCTCGCGGCGTCCGCGACGGCGGTCGCGTCGCGACCGCACAGCAACGCCAGCACGGGCTTCGCGGGGAGCTCGAAGAAGTGGCCGGCCTGGCGCCAGCCGTTCGAGTGCGCGCGGCCCATGAAGCGGTGGCCGATCATCGCGACCCGCAGCTCCCGACGCTCCGGGCTCACGGGCCTCACGACCGGTAGGCCTCCCGCCCGATGCCCTGCACGGCGATCTCCTGGGCCGGCAGCACCTCCTGTTGCAGCGCGTACATCGCCGCGGCCGCGCGATCGATGTGGCGGGTGAAGGCGATCGAGCCCTTGAGGATCGGCAGCAGCGCCTCGCGATCCTGGACGCGGGCCGCGGGGTACTCGTGCTCCACGATGAGCGGCGTGCGCGCGACGTCGAGATCGAGGAGCTCGCGCGCCGCCAGCTGGTGGTCGAGCCAGTCGACGCTCCGGTTCTGCAGGTAGGCGAGGGGGTCGTGCCGCGCGGTGCCGGGCAGCTCGTGCTCGCACAGCACCGTCTGCTTGCGCCAGGCGTTCGCCCGATCGGCGACCTCGGGTGAGGGGCGGCCCTCGACCCAGTCGCCTCGCTCGACCGTCTGGCCCCCGTAGCCCCAGGTGGCGAGGCCCTTGGGGTCGATCACCTGGCCCTTCACGTGGAAGCCCGAGATCAGAAAGCCCAGGCCCTCGTCCCGCAGCACCTGGAACAGCGAGCGGGTGTCCTGACCCATCAGGATCGCGTGGGAGGGGTCGTAGTGGATGCGCAGCTGTTCGCCCACGCCGTGGCGCTCGCAGATCCGGTGGAGCGCGATCCAGGTGCCGGGCGTGTAGGCGATGTTGTTGTGGAAGGAGTCGGCCGGGGTCCAGCCGGGCATCGGGCACTGCTCGATCCGGTACTCGAGGCCGCGGGCCCGGGCCTCCGAGAGGAGCGGGACGAAGGACGCCTCGAAGTCGACCAGGTTCTCGTCCATCGAGAGCTTCTCGTTGCGGCCGACGAAGCCGCAGACGGCCGGGACGCCGAGAGCCACCGCCGCGTCGAAGACGCGCAGCAGGAAGGCGTGCTTGCGGGCGCGCAGGCGGGCGTCGTCGTGGAGCAGGTTGTCGAAGTAGCCGATGTCCGCGATCTCGACGCCGCTCGCAGCCACGGCGGCGCGTACCCGGGCCGCCCGCTCGGCGTCGAAGGGGGCCCGCAGGTCGAGGGTGTTGGCGACCGGGTCGAGCAGGGCTTCCGGCGGGACGTCGGACTCGCTCGGATGGAGCGCCGCCGAGAGCTGGATGCACTCCACGTCGAGCTCGGCGGCGAAGGCCAGCCACTCCTCGATCGCGAGGTCCGGGTCGGCGTCGCGCGCCTCGCGCGGGGTGAGCTCCTGCAGAGCCGCCGTCAGCACCCCGATCGGCATGTACTGGGGCTCGAAGCTCCGGATCGTCATGGCACTCCCCCGTTCTCCTCGGGCGTCGCAGGTCAGAGGGGAAGGCGCGCGTCGTCGCCCTCGAGGGTCACCTCGTGGCGCGCCACGAAGTCCGCCGAGGAGCGTCCGAGGTGGATGCGGTACGTGCCCGGCTCCGCGTACCAGCCCGCCTCTTCGCGGGCGCCTGCACCTTCGCCCACGGGCACCGGGCTCCGGCTGCGGAGCCTCGCACCGTTTGGATCGGCCGGGTCGAAGCTGGCAAACGCCCGCGCCGGGAGCTCGACCGAAAGCGTCTTCTTTTCGCCCGGTTGGAGCCGAACCTTGGAAAATGCTTTGAGCTCGCGCAGGGGCCGCTGGAGCCGCGGAGCCAGCGGCTCCACGTAGACCTGCACCACCTCGGTGCCGGGTCGTTCGCTCACGTTGGCCACCTCGAACTGGAGCGGCAGGGGCTCGCCGGCCGGGAGCGTGGTGGGCGCCACGAGCCCGCCGATCTCGAAGCGGGCGTAGGAGAGGCCGTGGCCGAAGGGCACCCGGGCCGGGACGCCGAGGGCATCGTGCCAGCGGTGTCCGATGAAGAGCCCTTCGCCGTAGCGCACGGCGCCGTTCTCGCCGGGGTAGTTGAGGTAGGCGCCGAACTGCTCGTAGCGGGACGGGACGCTCGTCGGCATGCGGCCGCCCGGATCGGCCACGCCGAACAGCACGTCCACCAGCGCGTCTCCCAGCTCCTGACCCGCGAAGGAGATCTGCAGCGTGGCGGCGGGATCCTCGAGCCAGGAGAGGTCGTGGATCGCGCCGGCGTTCACCGCGACCACGGTGCGCGGGTTGGCCGCCGCAACGCGCCGGATCAGCTCCGGCTGGTCGCCCGGGAGCTCGAAGAGGTCGCGGTCGCGCCCCTCGGTCTCCCAGTCGTCGTTGGTGCCCACCACCACGAGGGCCACGTCGCAGGCGCGGGCCAGCGCCTCGGCCTCGCCCAGCAGGTCCTCCTCGACCCGGCTCACGAGCCCGAGCGTCGCGCCGCTCAGGAGCACCGCATCGCGGTTGCAGTACTGCAGCTCGATCTCGGTGGGCCGCCCGGCAACGAGCTCGACCTCCGCGGCGATCTCGACCGAGCCGAAGCCGAAGAAGGCGTCGCCCCGCTCGTACTCGCCCTCGGTGGCGTCGAGCTTCACCTCCCCGTCCACCAGCACGCGCACGCGGCCCGACTGGATCAGGCGCAGCTCGTGGAGGCCCGTCACGGTCGGCAGCACCCGCCCCACCGCGCGGAACGAGTAGGGCCCAGCCGGCACCTCGGGCGCGGGGGCGCCGAAGGCCCGGAAGTCGAACTCCTGGATCTCCCGGCTCGCGAGGACGTCGCCTTCGAGATCGTGCCCCGCGAAGAACTCGAGGCGCGCACCCTCCATCAGCAGAGGCGCTTCGAGAGGCGCGGTGGTGCGGTTGATGTCGCAGCCGCGGGCGTACTCGATGCGCACGCCCTCGCCGACGCGCCAGCGCAGGGCGTCGAGGGGCGAGACTGCGCGATATGCGGCGACCTTGGCGGAGCCGCCGCCCATGATGCGGGCGCGGTACGCGTTGGGCCCGATCACCGCGATCGATCCGAGGGCGGCCGGGTCGAGGGGCAGCAGGCCGTCGTTGCGCAGCAGGACGGTCCCGGCGATTGCCGCCTCGCGGATCAGCGCCCGGTCCTCCGGGCGGTCGAGGGCGTCCTCGGTGTCGCTGCCCACGCCGTCGAGGACGCCCGAGCGCTCCTGCACGCGCAGCACGTCGGCCGCGAGCCGATCGAGGACGGCCTCCTCGAGCTCGCCCGACTCGACGGCCTTGCGCAGCTTCTCCCCGTAGTAGCGGCCCTCGCCGGGCATCTCGAGGCTGAGCCCGGCGCGCGCGGACTCCGCCGTCGACCGCGCCGCGAACCAGTCGGAGACGACGAAGCCGTCGAAGCCCCACTGCTCGCGCAGCACCGTCCCGAGCAGCCACTCGTGCTCGGAGCAGAAGACCCCGTTGAGCCGGTTGTAGGCGCTCATCAGACCCCAGGCCGAGCCCTCCTTGACCGCCAGCTCGAAGGGCAGGAGATACAGCTCGCGCAGGGTGCGCTCGTCGACCTGGGAGTCGATGGTGTTGCGCTCGAACTCGGAGTCGTTGGCGACGAAGTGCTTCGGCGTCGTGGCCACGCCCCGGGACTGGACGCCGCGGATGAAGGCCGCCGCGAGCTTGCCCGAGAGGATCGGATCCTCCGAGTAGCACTCGAAGTTGCGGCCGGCCTTGGGCGAGCGGTGGAGGTTGATGGTCGGCGCCAGCAGCACGTGTGCGCCCTTGGCGCGCGACTCGTCGCCGAGCAGCGCGCCGAGGCGCTCGAGCAGGTCCGGGTCCCAGCTCGCGCCGAGCGCCGCGCCGCAGGGAATGCAGGCGGTGGGGGTACCGGTCGCCAGCAGGCCGTCTCCGCGCGCGCCCGCAGGCCCGTCGGTGACCTTCATCGAGCCGATGCCGAGCCGCTCGACCGGCCGCGTGTGCCACATGTCGAGACCCGTGACGAGCTCGACCTTCTCTTCCAGGGTGAGCTGCTCGAGCAGCTCGTCGCATCGCTCCGACATGGCACTCCTCTGACCGGCCGGAGCCACCCCCGGTGGATCGGGCACGGTCCGGTACAGTACCACCGGTGCCGAGCTTCGAGGTCGCGAACGCACGGGCCCGGGTCGATGCCGAGGCCGGAGGGCGCCTGGCGTCCTTCACCGTTCACGGTCACGAGCTGCTCCTGGGGCGCGACTCGGATCCCGTCCCTGATCCCGTCCCTGATCCCGTCCGGTGGGGCTGCTATCCGATGGCGCCGTTCGCGGGCCGGGTCCGGCGTGGGCGCTTCAGGTTCGCCGGCGCCGAGTACACGCTGCCCCTGCGCATGCCGCCCCACGCGATCCACGGGACGGTGCTCGATCGCCCCTGGGAGGACGAAGGGGGAGGGCGGCTCTCGATCGATCTGGGCCCGGACTGGCCCTTTCCGGGTCGGGCGGTCCAGCAGTTCGCGCTCGAGCCCGGCGAGCTTCGGCTGCGACTCGAGGTCCACGCCGAGAGCGAGCCCTTTCCGGCGAGCCTCGGCTGGCATCCCTGGTTCCGCCGCCGGCTCGGCGCCGGCGGGGACGCTCGGCTCGGCTTCGAGGCCCGCGAGATGTACGTGCGCGACGCCGAGGGGATCCCCGACGGCGAACGCCGCGCGCCCGGCTCGGGGCCCTTCGACGACTGCTTCACCGGAATCGTCGAGGAGCCGTGGATCGAGTGGCCCGGGGCCGTGCGCCTCGAGCTGCACTCGGACCTCGACCACTGGGTCGTCTACGACGAGCCCGAGCATGCCTTGTGTCTGGAGCCCCAGAGCGGTCCTCCCGACGCCCTGAACCTGGCGCCGCGCGTGGTCGAGCCCGGGCGGCCCCTGTGTGGCGAGTTCGCGCTGCGCTTCCGGGCCGCGTAGGCCGCTTCAAGCAGCGCGAACGCCGAGCCGATAGGCGGGGGATGAAGATCGCCCTGGCCGCCTCCGGATCCCGCGGCGACGTGTACCCGGTGCTGGCGCTGGGGGCGACGCTCGAGCGCCATGGCCACGACGTCCGCGTGTGCGCGACGGTGGACTTCGCGGACGAGGTGGCCGCCGCGGGCCTCGACTTCCGGCCGGTCGGATCGAGCGTGCGCTCCCTGCTCGAGCGCAACGCCCGGGCCATCCACGCCGGGCCGCGGGCCACGCTCGAGGCCTGCCGGAGCGAGCTGCGTGCGCTCTTCGACGAGCAGTTCGCAGCCCTGCCGGAGGCGATCGACGGCGTCGACCTGGTGATCGGGGCCGGCGTGCAGGTGGCCGGCCCCTCGGTGGCCGAGGCGGCCGGCGTGCCGTACCGGCTGCTGGCCTACTGCCCGGTGCTGCTGCCCTCCCGCGAGCACCCTCCCTTCGTCGTCTCGCGCCAGGGCCTGCCGGGCTGGCTCAACGCGGGCCTCTGGTGGCTCGCGCGAGCCGGGCTCGGTGCGGTGATGCGCGGCCCGCTCGACCGCCACCGCCGCGAGCTCGGTCTGCCTCGGCTGGGCGACGTCTACCGCCACTTCGTCTCCGAGCGGCCCATCCTCGCGGTCGACGCGGGGATCGCCCGCGCGCCGGCGGACTCGGCGTTCCCGGTGCAGCAGGTGCGCTGCCTGCATCCGTTCGAGCCCGAGCCGCTTCCGGCCAAGCTCGAGTCGTTCCTGGCCTCGGGCTCCCGCCCGGTCTACATCGGCTTCGGCAGCATGCCCGATGCACGGCCGGGGGAGACGACGCGCACGCTGGTCGAGGGCGTCGAGCGCGCTGGGCTGCGCGCCGTCATCGGGGGCGGCTGGGCCGGGCTCGGCGAGGGCGCGCTTCCCGACTCGATCCACGTCGCCGGCCCGGTCTCCCACGCCGCCCTGTTCCCGCGCGTCGCCTGCGTCGTCCACCACGGGGGTGCGGGCACCACCACGACGGCGGCCCGCGCCGGGGTGCCCCAGCTGATCGTTCCCCACCTGCTCGACCAGTACTGGTTCGCCCACCGCATGTGGCAGCTCGGGGCGGCACCGGTCTCGATCCGGCGCCCGCGACTCTCGGCCGAGAGCCTGGCGGAGTGGCTGCGCAGCCTGGTCGACAACGACTTCGTCCGGGCGCGTGCCGCCGCGCTCGGGAGCGAGCTGCGGGCGGCCATCGCCGAGCCTCTCGACCCGGCGCCGCTCCTGCGCGCCTGAACGCGGCTGGGGCCGCGGCGCACGAGGCCCGGGCGCTTGCCCTCGGGCGTCGGCTCGTCATGATCTTCGGACATGCAAGCCGCCGGCGAGCCGACGCAGACGCCCGGAAGCCGCCCCAACCGCCCGGATGGGGCGGGAGATCCCGGCGGAATCGATCACTGGGTCGATCTCCCCGGACGCGGCCGCACGCGGGTGCGGGACGTTCCCGGCCCGGTGGGAGCGCCGACGGTGCTCCTGCTCCATGGCCTGGGCGCCACGGGTCGCCTGAACTGGGGGCGTTGCTACCGCGCTTTGTCGGAGCACTTCCGGGTGTTGAGCCTCGACCACCGGGGACATGGGCGGGGCCTTCGCACCCGCCGCTTCCGCCTCGAGGAGTGCGCCGACGACGCCGCGGCCGCCGCCTCCGCGCGCGGCGCCGAGCACTTCATCGCCGTCGGCTACTCGATGGGGGGGCCGATCGCGTCGCTCACCTGGCGTCGCCACCGGGACCAGGTCGACGGCCTCGTCCTGTGTGCCACCGCGCGCCACTTCGCGACGCGCACCATGGCCCGGCTGGCGCGCGTCGGCATGCCGCCGGCCGCCCTCGCTGCGCGGCTGTTCCCCGGCCCCGCGCGGGCCCGCTCGCTGAGCCGCATGCTCCAGCGCATCGAGCACCCGGCCCTGCGCGAACGCGTGCGCGAGGAGTTCATCGGCCACGAGCCGGCGAGCGTGATCCAGGCCGCCCACGCGGTCGCACGCTTCTCGTCCCACGACTGGATCGGGGACGTCGACGTTCCGAGCGCCGTCGTGGTGACTACCGAGGACGTCCTGGTTCCGCCCGAGCGGCAGCGCAAGCTCGCCAGCTCCATCGAAGGGGCCGAGGTCTTCGAGGTCCGGGGTGGGCACGACGCCTGCGTCACCGAGCGCGCCTTCGCCTCGACCCTCGTCGAGGCGTGTCGGTCCGTCGCCCGTCGCGGCTGAGGCGGAGCGCCAGGGAAGCTCTGCAGGTGTCGACTACACGCGGCTGACAGGCCTCGACGCTCCGTGTAGAGAATCGAGTGCAGAGCTTCCCTAGGGGAAGGCGACGTGGGCGTTGTCGGCCCGCACGTCGACGGTCCGGCGCAGCACGCGTCCGTCGGGAAGGGTCGCCTCGAACTCGTGGGCGCCGGCCTCGATCGGATGCTCGGCGATCGGAGTCTCTCCGATCTCGTCGCCGTCCACCCGGATCACCGCCCAGGGGGAGGCGTTCACGCTCACCAGCACCTGCGCGGCCGCCGCCGCCACGGGCTCGGCGGTCTCCTCGGGCGCGGGCGCGGCCGCGGCGAAGGCGACGGGAGGGGCGGGCTCCGGGGCGGGCTTCGCGGGCTCGGGCGCCTGGGGCGGTGGCGCTGCGGCCACGTCCGGCAGCGGCGCGGGCTTCGGCGCAGGCAGCACCTCGACCGGCTCGGGCTTCGGAGGCGCCGGCGTGACCTCGGCCACCGGCTCCGGTGTCGCCGTCGCGGCTTCGATGGGCGCCGGGTCCGGCACGGCCGTCGCGACGTCCGGGGTGCTCACGGCGGGCTGCTCCGGGGGAGCGCTCCGGGTGAGCCAGAAGCCGAAGGCCATCACCGCCATGCCGACGCCGATGCCCACGCCGAACGCGCGCAGGGTCGCCTGGCGCTGGAGCTGCTCCGCGGCGCTCCGCCGCGGGCGCTTGGGCTCCACCAGCGGCTGCTCGGGCGCCTTGTCGGGAGCCCGGTAGAAGTCCGCGGCGCCGCCGGCGGCCGGCCCCGCCGGCGGCTTGCCGCTCGAGGGATCGGGGCGCGGTCGCTCCCCCGGACGCGGCTGCTCGACGTCGTCGGCCGCGGAGCGCGATGCGGCGCGGCGCGGGCCGCGCCCGCGAATCGGCTCGGCCTTGCGCAGCGCGCCGATGCGCTGCTCCAGCTGGTCGGCGAGCGCGCCGATGGCCTCGCTCTCGCCGCCCGGGAGCGGCGCCCCGCGTCCGCTTCCGCTCACGCGCCAAGCTCCTTCACCGGAGCCTTCACCTGCGCCTTCACTTGCGGACTCCGGGGAGCGCGGCCTTCTTCTCGAGGACGACGGTGGAGAACAGGTGATCGGCCAGCGCCGGGTCCACCAGGGTCTTGCGGAAGATCACGTCGGTCTGGGTGCGCCGTTCGTAGTCGGTGACGATCCAGCGGCCGGGGAGCACGCGGTCCTCGAAGCGATTCATCTCCTCGCGCGGAGCGCGGATCGTCTTGAAGGGCGTGAGGCTCCCGGTGCGGTAGTAGTGCACCTCGCGGATCACCCAGTCCCGCGGCTCGATGAACAGGTCGGCGCGCTCGTAGGGGCTCTCGTCGAGGGGCTCGATCGTCACCTGCTCGACCCACTCGCCGTCGAGCTCGCGCAGGTCGCGGCCGACCACCGCGAACTCCTCGATGCGGCGGAACTCGAGGTCCTCGAAGGAGAGGTCGGTGCCCTGCACCAGGTCGCCGCTCTGGGCGCTGGTGAAGCGCCGGATGCGCTGGAGCTCGGGAACCCACATGAAGTGGTCGTCCGAGCGGCCGTGGCCCTCGATCTTGAGCAGCCGCAGACCGTAGAACTGGTTGGTCGTGCGGTAGTCCATCAGCTGGTGGGCGCGGTTCTTGATGCGCTTCCGCAGCATGTTCACCCGCTGCTCGCGGGTGACCCCGTTCTCCGTCCGCGTGACCATCACGACCTCCTGGGCGAGGTCGCAGCCGTAGAGGTTGTCGAAGGCGTTGGCGACGACGTCCCGGGCCGAGATGCGGAGCCGCTCGCTCGGCTCGAGCGGGATCAGGTCCTCGAGGGAGACGGCCGCCGCCGGCGAAGCGCCCAGGAGGAGAGCCGCGCCGAGCAGCGTGGGGAAGCGGAGGAACGCACGACTCATCGTTGGAACTCCGGCGCCTGGGGCAGAGCGGGATCGAAACGTCGCTCGTCCTCCAGCGCCCATACCCGGCGCGGCGGGTCGCCCATGGGGAAGTCGAGCACCCGCAGTCGCGAGATCTCGCCGGCCGCGATGCGGATGGGCCCGACGCGCTCCGGGGGATCCAGGGCGACGACGACCTCGAGCTCGGCTCCGGAAGGCACCTCGACGCGCTCGCCCGTCATGCCCGAGATCACCGGTTCGCCGGCCTGCAGGACCTGGAAGCGAGCGGGACCCTGGGCGAGGGCGCCGGCCACCGGGCCGGCGGCCTCGGCGGGCAGCGCGAGCGTGGCGAGACACGCGGGGGCCGGCGTCTCTCCCACCAGCACCCAGTCGATCCAGCTGCCCGCTGCGACCAGCCGCTCGGCCGCAGCACACAGCTCGGCCGCGCACGGGTCCTCGAGGTCGCTGAACACCACGACGCGTCCGGGCGCGTTCCGCCCTTCGGCTTCGAGTCCGGCGAGGGCGCGGGCGACCGATCCGTCCGCGACGGGTCGGAGCGTCTCCGCATCGGCGAGGTCGACTCCGGCGCCCGCGTCGCACTGATCTTCTGAAGCCCGATGGCCCACCACGTGGAGGCGGGCCGATTCGGGCGCGATTCCGGACAGCAGCTCCTGGGCTCCGCCGGCCGCGCCGAGCCAGCGTTCGGGTCCGGAGTCCGTGGCCGTCCGCATGGAGGAGGACAGGTCGAGGACGACCTGGACGCTCCCGGGAAGATCCCCGAGCGGGGCCTCGGGCAGGCCGAACCCGCGCAGCACCTCGACCTCGAGGTTCGCCACCGGCGGAGGGCCGGTCGGCGGCGGCGCGAGCTGGGCACAGCCGAGCAGGAGCGCGCCCGGGAGCGCGAAGGCGAGAGTGGCGCTGCGCATCACCCGTCGGCCCCCGAGCGACGCGCCTCTTCGAGGGCGCGTCTCACCTTGGGAGAGACCGTCATCGGATCGAGCGCGAGGCCCGGCTCCTCGACGAGCGCGCGGCTGAACGCGTCGCGGGCCTGGGCGGTGTTGCCGAGGGCGACCTCGGCCGTGGCGCGCAGCACCTCGGTGCGCACCCGGAGCTCGCGCGACGGCTCGCTCGCGTCGAGTGCCTCCATGCGCAGGTCGAGTGCCTGCACGCCGTCCAGCGCCTCGCGGAAGCGCGCACCGCGCAGCAGCGCCTCGAGACCGGCGAGCTCGATCGTGAGTGCGTCGAGCTCCTGGCAGGGCGTGCGGAGGGTCCCGCAGGGCGAGCGCGCGGGGAGCGCCCGCAGGTTGTCCGCGGCCGGGCGGAGTGCTGTGCTTTGCTGCGTGCCTTGCTGCGACTCGCGTCGCGCGAGCGCACGGGGACCCGGCTGGGCCGTCGGCGGCTCGGCCGCGATCAGTCGGACGGACACCTGCTGCAGGGCGAAGGCGAAGCTGGATCCGCCCACGCGGCTCGGCCCCTCCTCGGCGTCGCGTGCGCGCAGGCTCGGTCGATGCACGGCTCTGGGACGCGTGCGTTCGACGCCCTCGTTCGCCTCCACCGAGTCGGGTCGCAGGCAGCGGGCGTGGCGCCAGAGTCGGTGGGCCTCGAGCGGCTCGAGCCCCTCGAGCCCGGTGGCGACCCGGCTCAGCTCGTCGTAGCGCAGCGTCGCCCAGGCGGCGCGCAGGCGGTCGGGGTCCTGGTCGGTGGGAAGCGGCGAGACCTCTCCCGGCCAGGCCGTGCAAGCGGGCGTCGACGCCTGGGCCGGAACGCCTAACGCCGGCGTCAGGCCGAGGAGCGCAAGCAGGACGGGAGCGAAGCGCGCCGCGTGCCGAGGGCGACCGGGCGGCGCTCCGGGGGGGCGGAGCCAGGGGGGCATGTGACCCATTGTATGCGTCCCCCGAGCAGCCGCGAAACCGTGTTTCTCTCATGAAAACGGGGCGCTTGCGCCACCATCCCTCGGGGGCTGGACGAACCCTCAGGCGCCGCCAGAGAGGCGTTTCTGGCGGACCGTCAGAAAGCTTCAGTCGCGGTCTGAAGGCGGCTGCTCGGGCAGGTCGAGTACGGGGTCCCGGCCCGTCCGCAGGTCTTCGAGGCGGGTCTCCATGAGCCGCCGCCACGGCCCGTCCGGCGCCAGCACGTAGAAGCGCCCGTCGGCCAGCGCCGCCATCACGCGCTCGGCCATCACCGCCGGGTCGAGTCCCTGGCGAGCGGCCCGCGCGGTGGCGTCGAGCACGACGCGCTGGCTGTCGGGCACCACGCCCGCCAGCGACTCGGGTCGGTTGCGCGAGGACTCCGCGATGCGCGTGTCGACCATCTCGGGACACAGCACCGAGACGCGCAGCGGCGAGCCGGTCATCCGGAGCTCCTTGTGGAGGCACTCGGACAGCGCGAGCACGGCGTGCTTGCTCGCGTGGTAGACGCCGGCGAAGGGCGTGCTCGTGAGCGCCGCCATGGAGGCGACGTTGACCACGTGGCCCGAGCCCTGCTCGCTCATGCGCGGCACGAAGCTGCGAATCCCGTTGGCGACCCCGCGGACGTTCACGCCGAGCACCCACTCCCAGTCCCGATCCGAGGTCTCCCAGGTGAGCCCGCCCGAGAGCACCCCGGCGTTGTTGCACACGACGTCGGCCCGGCCGTAGTGCGCGAAGCACTTCTCGGCGAGCGCCTCCACGGCCGCGGCGTCGGAGACGTCGGTGGTTGCACACAGCACCCGGGCTCCGTTCTCCTCGAGCCGGGCGCCGGTCGCTTCGAGGGCCCCGGTCTCGATGTCGGCGAGCACGAGGGACAGGCCCTCGCGAGCGAAGCGCTCGGCGAGCGCGCGGCCGATGCCGCTTCCGGCACCGGTCACCACGGCCACGCGTTCGTCGGCCTCAGGCATGCGTGCCTCCGCCTGCGAAGGATTGCCGGGCCAGGCCCGCGAGTGCCCGCCGGAAGACGCCTTCGATGGCGCGATCGAGGAGCCAGCCCGTTCCCGGCGGCGCATCGAAGCGGCAGCGCCACACGACGCGCGTGCCCGAACCCTCGGGCTCGAAGCGCACCTGCCCCTCGTGGTTGCGCAGGGGCAGGGGGCCGCCGATCAGGCGATAGATCATGAGCTTGGGCGGCTCGAAGGCCACGACCTCTTCGCGCGCCGCACCGATCCCGGGACCCAGCAGTCGGATGGCGCCGACCCCGTTGGGCTCCTCGTCGCCCGGCCGCTCCAGGCGGCTCGGGCCCAGGCCCGCCCAGCGCGACCAGCCCGCGTGGTCCGTGTACACCGCCCAGACGTCCTCCGGGCTCGCGTCGAACACGCGCTCCACCTCGATGCGTCCCACCCCGATCCTCCTCTACGCGTTCGCGTCGCCGCCCGCGCCGATCTCCGAGAGCAGCGTGCGTTCGAGCCACTCGAGCTCCATCGTGTGTCGTGCGCTCCCGCCCCCTTCGAGCCGCTGCATCGAGGCCAGGCCGGCCAGTACCGAGATCGTGTAGTGCTGTAGCGCCACACGACGCCGCGACCCCATGTGCGCATCGGGGAACAGGCGCGACCAGATGCCGTTCCAGCGCCCGAGCATCTCGCCCTGCCAGCTCGCCTCGGGATTCGAGCCCGGCTCGGGCGCCGCGTAGTGGAGCAGGATCTCGAGGGTCGAGCGGAAGTGCGGGCTCCCGAAGTGACGCCAGGCGCACTCGACGAAGAAGTGCACGCGCTCCTCGAGCGGCGCGTCCGCCGCCGGCGGGTCCCGGAACTCGCGGGCGAAGCGGTCGAAGGACTGCTGCAGGACGGCGTTCAGGATCCCGTCCTTGCCCCCGAAGTGGTGCTGCACCGCGCCCCAGGTGACGCCGGCGCGCTTCGCGATCTCGCTCGCCGTCGTGCGCTGGAAGCCCACCGCCTCGATGCTCTCCACCACCGCCGCGAGGATCCGGCCGCGCGTCTCCGCGGTGCGCTCGGCGTGGGTGCGACGCGGACGGGCCCGGGCCGGGCTGCGTCGCGCGGTCACGAACGGTCCCCGATCCGGGTCATCGGCGCCCGGGGTCCTCGACCCCGTAGATGCGGGCCATCGACTGCGACACCACGCCCGTGACCGGCATCGCGACGTTCGCGCGACGCGCGAGGGAGAGTGCCCAGGCGAGGTCCTTCTCGGCGATCTGCATGAAGCCGCGCAGGGTCGACTGCAGGGCCTCGCTCTTGCGGGCCTCTTCGGGCGCCTTGTGGAGCGCGAGGAAGCCCTGCATCAGCGGGGTGATCTGCCCGTTCGAGAGCCCGGCCTCCTCGAGCACCTCCTGGGGCAGGCCCACGGCCCGGGCCAGGGCATGGGACTCCTGGGCCGCGGCCCACTGGAGATACGTGATCACGTTGATGCAGAGCTTGAGCTTCGCGCCGGAACCCACGGGCCCCGCGTGGATCACCTTGGCCGCGCTGATCTCGAGCACGGGCCGCGCCCGCTCCAGCACCCGCGCCTCGCCGCCGACCAGCAGGGTGAGCTCCCGCTGGGCGGCCCGGGCGGCGCCCCCGGTGACGCAGGCATCCAGCACGGCGACTTCGCGCTCGGCCGCGACCCGTGCCAGCGCTTCGGCGGTCTCCGGCAGGATCGTGCTGTGGATCGCGATCACGCTTCCCGGGCGGCAGCCCGCGAGCACGCCGTCGGGGCCAAGGACCACGGCGCGTACGTGATCGTCCTCGGGCACGCAGATCCCGATCACGTCGGCCTCCGCCCCGACCTCGCGGGCCGTGCCGGCGCGGGTCGCGCCGAGCGCGGCGAGGGCGGCCACGGGCTCCTCGAGCACGTCGTACACGATGGTCGGGTGGCTCGACGCGGCGAGGTTCTCGGCGACCGGGCGCCCCTGGTTGCCCAGCCCGATGAAGCCGGCGCGAAGGGTCATGGCTCCTCTCCTCGGACCGAACGTACCGCAATTTACATTGCAGACGCAATGTGACTGACGTAGGCTGGCGGGCGATGTCCGCGGCCCTCGAGCTCGACCCGTATGCCTACGCGTTCCACGAGGATCCCTATCCGCTCTACCGCCAGCTGCGAGAGCGGGCCCCGGTGCTCCACGACGCGAAGCGCGACTTCTACGCGCTGGCCCGCCACGTCGACGTGCACCGCGCGCTGCGCGACGCCGAGACGTTCTCGAGCAGCCAGGGCGTGTCGCTCGATCCCGCGGCGTCCGGTGCGGTGGCCGCGGCCGCGCAGTCCTTCCTCGCGATGGACCCGCCCCGCCACACGCGCATGCGGGCTCTGGTGTCGCGCGGCTTCACGCCGCGTCGGGTGGCGGAGCTCGAGCCGCGGATCCGGGCGCGCAGCGTCGAGCTCCTGGACGCGCTGGTCGGCGCCGGGCGCTGCGACGTGATCGAGGACTTCGCCGGCATCCTGCCCATGGACGTGATCAGCGAGCTGATGGGCGTGCCGCCGGCCGATCGCGCGGAGCTGCGGCGCGCGGCGGATCTGCTCGTGCATCGCGAGGAGGGCGACTTCGACGTCCCGCCGGCCGCGGTCGAAGCCTTCGGCACGATCCGCAGCTACTTCCAGGAGCTGCTCGCGGAGCGGCGTCGGAAGCCTCGCGAGGACCTCCTGAGCGCACTCCTCGACGCGCGCCTCGACGGAGACCGCCTGGACGACGCCGAGATCCTCTCGTTCTGCAACCTGATGATCGTGGCCGGGAACGAGACGACCACCAAGCTGCTCGCGAACGCCCTCTACTGGCTGTGGCGCAACCCGGAGCAGCGAAAGCGGGTCGAGGAGAGCGAGGCGCGGATCCCGGGCTGGGTCGAGGAGACCCTGCGCTACGACAACTCGACGCAGCTCCTGGCGCGCACGACCCGTCGTGAGGTCGAGCTGCAGGGCCAGCCGATTCCCGCCGGCGCCAAGGTGGTGCTGCTGATCGGCTCGGCGAATCGCGACGAGGCGGTGTTTCCGCGAGCCGACGAGTACGACGTCGATCGGGACACCCAGTCGAGCCTCTCCTTCGGCAAGGGCAACCACTTCTGTCTGGGCGCGGCGCTGGCGCGACTCGAGGCACGCGTCGCTCTCGAGGAGTGGGGCCGCCGTTTCCCGTCCTACTGCGTGCGACCGGACGGTGCCGTGCGGGTGCACTCGGTCAACGTCCGCGGCTTTGCTCGCCTGCCCGTCGAGCTGGCGGCGGCATGAGCACGGTGCTGGCGGCGGCATGAGCAGGGAGCTGGGGGCGGCATGAGTCCGGAGCCGCGGACGATCTGGATCACCGGCGCCTCCTCGGGGATCGGTGCGGCCACCGCCCGGGCCTTCGGAGCCGAGGGGCATCGCGTCGCACTCGGGGCGCGCCGCGAGGAGCGCCTGGAGGAGGTCGCGAAGCAGGTGGAGGGCGCCGGGGGGCGTGCGTTCGCCCATCCCCTCGACGTGCGGGATCCCGCTTCGATCGACCGCTTCGCGCGGGCTGCCGAGGCCGCTCTCGGCCCCCCCGACGTGCTGGTCAACAACGCCGGCCAGAACCTCTCGTCGCTGCTCCACGAGGCCAGCCCGGAGGCGCTCCGGGCGGATGTCGAGACCAACCTGCTCTCGGCGCTGTGGATGACCCGGGCCGTCCTGCCGGGAATGCTCGAGCGCCGTGCCGGAGACGTGGTCTTCATCGGCTCGGACACGGCCCAGCGCCCGCGGCCCTACATGGCGGCCTACAGCGCGGCCAAGGCCGGCATCGAGGCGCTGGCGAAGGTCGTGGAGATGGAGACCGAGGGCACCGGCGTCCGCTCGATCCTGATGCGCGTGGGCCCCACGGGTTCGGAGTTCGGGAACCAGATGCCGAAGGAGCAGATCCACGACATCCTGGCCTCCTGGAAGTACTGGGGCGTGTTCCGGAACATGCACTGGATGCCGGCGGAGAGCGTGGCCCGGGCGGTGGTCCGCACCGTGGCGATCCCCGTGGAAGAGTCGTACCCGGCCGTGGTCGAGGTGCAGCCCGGCGGCCGCAAGAAGGAGCCGCGGGACTGAGCCACCCGCGCAGAGGAGAGCGTCGATGCAGCTGGATGGAATCGAGGGCAAGGTGGCCATCGTCACCGGGGCCGGTGGCGGCATCGGCGAGGCCTACGCGAAGGGCCTGGCCGGGCAGGGCGCGCGCGTCGTGGTCGCGGAGATCGACAAGGAGGGCGGCTCGCGCGTGGCCGAGGAGATCCGCGCGGCCGGGCAGGAGGCCCTCTTCATCGAGGTGGACGTGGGCTCCCCCGAATCTTGCGACGCAATGGCCGAGCGCGTCGTCTCCGAGCTCGGCGGCGTGGACTTCCTGGTGAACAACGCCGCGATCTTCGGGGACATGAAGCTCGACTCCCTGCTGCGCGTGGATTGGGACTACTACCAGCGCTTCATGAACGTGAACCAGAACGGGGCGTTGCTGTGCACGCGCGCGTGCTTCCGGTCGATGCGCAGCCGCGGCGGGGGCGCGATCGTCAACCAGTCGTCGACGGCGAGCTGGATGGGCGCCGGCTACTACGGCCTCGCCAAGCTCGCCATGAACGGCCTCACGCACTGCCTGGCCCGCGAGCTCGGTGCCCAGAACATCCGCGTCAACGCGATCGCGCCAGGGCCGACCAAGACCGAGGCGCTCGACAAGACGGCGGGCGCCTTCGCGGACCAGATCGTCGCGGGGCTGCCGCTCTCGCGGGTGGGCACCACCGACGACATGGTGAACGCCTGCCTCTTCCTGCTCTCGGATGCGGCCTCCTGGGTCACCGGGCAGATCCTGGCCGTGGACGGCGGCCAGATCGTGCGGGCCTGACGCGTGGCTCTCGCACCGCTCGCTCCGAGCACCCGGAACCTGATCGACGGCCGGCTGGTCGAGGCGTCGAACGGTGCGCGCTTCGAGAACGTCGACCCCGCGACCGAGGAGCGCCTGGGCGACACCGCGGACGGCACCAAGGAGGACATGGAGCAGGCCGTGGCCGCGGCCCGGCGGGCGTTCGACGAGACGGGTTGGTCGGACGACGCGCCCCTTCGCGCGCGCTGCCTGCGGCAGCTCCACGAGGCGGCCGTCGCCGACAAGGAGGCCCTTCGCTCGATCGTGGTGCACGAGGCCGGGGCTCCGGTCTCGCTGGGCTCGTACATGCACGTCGACGACCCCATCGACATGCTCGCCTACTGGGCGGAGAAGGCCGAGAGCCATCGGCCCGAGACGCGCATGGAGGACGTCCCCTTCCTCGGGCGCCCCCAGGGCCGCATCCTGCGCCGCGAGGCCGTGGGCGTCGTGGGCGCGATCACGCCCTGGAACGTGCCCCTCTATCTCAACATCGCGAAGATCGGGCCCGCCCTGGCGGCGGGCTGCAGCGTGGTGCTGAAGCCGGCTCCCGACACTCCCTGGTCCGCCACCCACCTCGGGAAGATCGCCACCGAGACGGACCTGCCGCCGGGCATCCTGAACGTGGTGGCCTCGTCGGATCACTCGGTGGGCGAGATCCTCTCGACCGACGCGCGCATCGACTGCGTGACCTTCACCGGATCGACGGCCACCGGCCGGCGCATCATGGCCTGTGCCGCCGAGACGGTGAAGAAGATCTTCCTCGAGCTCGGCGGCAAGAGCGCCCACGTCGTCCTCGACGATGCCGACTTCGCGGCCGTGCTCCCCTTCGCCGCCACCACCTGCGTGCACGGGGGACAGGGCTGCGCCATCAACACGCGCCTGCTGCTTCCGCGCTCGCGCTACGAGGAGGGCGTCGCGATCCTGAAGGCCGCGTTCGAGGGCTGGAGCTACGGCGACCCCAAGGACCCGCGGAACCTGCAGGGGCCCCAGGTGAGCCGACGCCAGCAGGAGCGGGTGCTCGGCTACATCGAGGCCGGAAGGCGTGAGGGCGCGCGGCTGGTCGTCGGCGGCGGGCGTCCGGCCCACCTCGAGCGAGGCTTCTACGTGGAGCCGACCCTCTTCGCCGACGTGGATCCCGACTCCACCATCGCCCAGGAGGAGATCTTCGGCCCGGTGCTGTGCGTGATCCCCTACGAGGACGACGAGGACGCGATCCGCATCGCGAACCGCTCGCGCTACGGGCTCTCGGGTGCGGTGAGCTCCGCGAGCGACGAGCGGGCGCTCGCGGTCGCCCGACGCATCCGGACCGGCACGCTGGCCGTGAACGGCGCCCAGTGGTTCCACGTGGACACGCCATTCGGGGGCTACAAGCAGAGCGGGATCGGGCGGGAGAACGGGCAGATGGGCTTCGAGGAGTACCTCGAGACGAAGGTGATGGCCGTACCCGCAGGCTTCGACGCCGGCTGATGCGGGTCCATGCGGACGTCGAGCGCTGCCGGGGGCACGGGGTCTGCTGCCGCCTGGCACCGGAGGTGTTCGCGCTGGACGCCGGGAGCGGACGCGTGCGCGTGCTCGCGGAGCGGCCGGCCCCGGCCCAGGCCGAGGCCGTGCGGAGCGCCGTGCGTCGCTGCCCGACCTTCGCCCTCGAGGTCGACGACCCGGGCTCCCCCGCGCCGGCGAGCTAGGCTCCCGCCGTGGCTGCGCGCAAGACTCCCTCGGCCCCCGCTCGCAAGAAAGCCGCCGCCAAGAAGGCGGTCCGGAAGAAGACCGCTGCCAAGAAGGCGGCCGCAAGAAAGACCGCCGCAAAGAAGACCGCCGCAAAGAAGGCGGCTCCGAAGCAGGCCGCGCGGAAGAAGAGCGCGAGGAAGGCCCGCGGCAACCCCCTGGAGCGGGTGCGGGAGATCATCGCTGCGTGGCCCGAGACCGACGAGCGCATCTCCCACGGCGCGCCGACCTTCTGGGGGGGCAAGAAGACCTTTGCGACCTTCCATGCGAACCACCACGGCGACGGCCGCATCGCCGTGTGGTGCAAGGCCGGGCCGGGGATGCAGGAGGGGCTGATCGACGCGGATCCCGAGCGCTTCTTCCGGCCGCCGTACCTGGGGCCGAGCGGCTGGGTGGGGATCCGCCTCGAGGGAGCCGTCGATTGGGGCGTGGTCGCCGGACTGCTCGAGGAGGGCTACCGGCTGGTCGCACCGAAGCGCGCGCTCGCGCAGCTCGACGAGGGCCGGTGAGCGAAGCCACGCCCCCGATCCTCGCGCTCCAGGGGCTCGACCTCGAGGACGACGCGTTCCGAGCCGAGCGTCGAGACCTGCCCGAACGGGCGGCCCTCGAAGAAGCCGCGCGCGAGGCCCAGCGCATCGAGGGCGAGCGCACCGATGCGACGTCGCGTCGCGCGGCGCTCTCGGAGGAAGAGGCGCGCTGCGAGGCCCTCGCGGCCGAGGTGGGTGCTCGGGCGAAGGAGCTCGAGACGCTCCTCTATTCCGGGCAGGTCACCGTGGCGCGCGAGCTCGAGGCCCTGCAAGAAGAGCTCGCGGGGGTTCGCAGCCAGCTCGAGGACATCGAGGGCGAGCAGCTCGTCGCGATGGAGGGCGGTGAGGCGGTGGACGGCGAGCTTCGCGGGATCGAGGGCGCGGAGCAGGAGCTGGCCGGCCGCCGCGCCGAGCTCGAGAAGCAGCTCGAGGCCGGTGAGGCGCGCATCGACGGCGAGCTGGCCCGGCTCGCCGGACTGCGCGATGAGGCTCGCGGGCAGGTCGAGGCCTCGTGGCTCGGCGTCTACGACCGCCTGCGCCCGCTCGAGCGGCTCCGCGGCCGGGTGGTGGGCATCCTCGAGGGCGACACCTGCAGCGCGTGTCGCACCTCGCTGCCGGTGATGGAGGCCCGGCGGGCTCGTGAGGCCAGAGCGGAGGAACGCGTGCAGTGTCCTCACTGCGAGCGGCTGCTGCTGCGCACGTGAGCCCGCTCGGCTAGCCGTCGGATCCGGACTCGATCTCGGATCCGGATTCGGCCTCGGCCTCGGGCGGGGGATCGAGGCTCTCCCCGCGCTCGAGGAGCTCGACGCCGAAGCCGCTCGTCTCGAAGGGTGCGCCGCCGAAGGTGGAGACGGGCTCGTAGTGCTGCTCGATCCAGCCGCCGATCACCGGGGCATAGTCCCGCCCGAAGGCGCGGGCACCGAGCTCCATCGTCTCGCGTTGCACGACCAGCACGTACTCCGGCGGGTCCGCCATCAGCCCCTCGAGCACCGTCGCCTCGCCGACGCGCAGCAGCGCGGGCGGCACGAGGCTCAGGTGGGGCGAGCCGCTCGGGCGGCGCGCCAGATAGTTCCAGATCGCGCCTTCGGGGACGACGAGCAGGCGATCCTCGGCCTCGGTGCGTTCGTCGATGTCTGCGAGCGCGGCGGCAAAGACCTCGCCGTGGAGCTCGTCGACGCGCAAGGTGTCGGCGTCGGCCCCGATGGGCGTGCGGCGCGCCTCCACGTTCTCGTAGGTGATGCGCAGGTGGGCCACCGCGAGGACGGCCAGCAGCCCGAGGGCCGCGCCCCGGAAGACCCAGCCGTTGCTCCCTCCGCGCTCGATCCGCCGAGGCAGCCAGCTCACGAGCCAGAGACTGGCGAGGGCGAACGCCAGGACGCCTGCCGTGCTGCCGACGTCGAAGAGCCGTGCGCGCAGGCCCGTGGCGCAGAGCAGGCCGAGTGCGGCCAGGGCGAAGGCCATGAGTCCGCTGCGTCGATCCACCTCCGGCCCGTCCTCATCGGCGCGCGCGTCGCGCAGCGCGGCGATGCAGCGCAGGATCACGCCGACGGTCACCACCAGGAGCGGCGATCCCCAGGCCACCCAGTCCCGGGACGGCCAGCCGAAGCTCGCGGCGATGCCCGCCCCCGCGAAGAACACGAAGGCCAGCACGCCGCCCCAGATGCGCGCGCGCTGGCCATCGCTCACGCGCAGCGCGACGGCGACCGCCGGCGTGAGGAGCAGCAGCCACAGGGTGGTCGCCACCGCGAGGATCAGCAGGAAGTGACCGGGCGCGTCGAAGCCGAGGCCGCGGACGACGGCCGACGCGAGGTCCGGCTCCAGGCGTTCGGGCTCGAAGAGCGGGGCCACGCCGCTCAGCAGCGCGCGGTTGGCGTCCGGCGGCGACAGCGAGAAGCCGAGCGCGATGCGCCCGGCGAGCAGCGGGAGTGCGATGCCTCCGATTCCGGCAAAGGTATGCGCCAGGACCTCGCGCGCCGGCGTGCGGCGGCCGTAGGCGAGGGCGACGCCGCCCCCGACGGCCGCGCCCAGGCAGGCGAGGGCGGCCTGCACCGACGTCAGCAGCGAGAGGCCGACGGCGACGCCGACGACCGCGGCGGGGAGGGGCCGCGGTGTCTCGCGGTAGCGGCGCATGGCGGTCAGCGTCACGAGCGCGAGCACGACCGCCAGCGGCCGCGCGTGGACGCTCGGCACGAGCCAGCCATGGCCGGCCTCGGGCTCGGGATGGTCGAAGGCGAAGAACACGACGAAGCCCAGGGTCGCTATGAACGCCGCGAGCCGGCCGCCGAGCTCGATCACGCAGCGATACAGCAGGGCGGCGGCCAGGGCGGTGAGCGCGCCGTTCCAGATCGCCAGATGCAATAGCCCCGGCCCCAGCGCACCGAAGACCAGCGCGGGAATCCAGGCCGCCAGGGGGCCCGAGTCCCAGGCGATGTCGGTGTAGAGGGTGTCGCCCTCGAACAGCCGCCAAGCGACGTAGAGCTCGCGCCCGGCATCGACGAGCGGCGCGGCGGCGACCTGCCAGGTCCAGTCCGCGAAGCCGAAGAAGGCGAGGCCGATGCCCAGCGCCGAGGCGACGGCCCACGGCTCGAGCACCGGGGTCCCGCTCGGGGGCCCGGTCGCGTGCCCGGATGCGCGCCCGGTGGTGCGCCCACCTCCCCTTGCCCCCCGCTTCGGAGGCGCTGCCGTCGAGTTCTCACCCGCCACTCAGCAGCGACGCTAGCAAGGCGGTCCCGGGGGAGCCGGCCGATCCGCTGGCCCGCTGGTCCGGTGGCCCGCTGGCTTGGTGGCCCGGCGCCGGTCATGCTCCGCGGCGGAGTGTAGCCGCCGTTCGAACCCGAGAGCAGGAGGAGCGTGCGATGGATCCCAGCAACGAGGCCGCCGTCGGCGATTGGGACATGACGGACTGGTTTCCCGAGTTCGGGGGAAAGGCCTACCGGGATTTCGTCTCGGAGCTTCGTAGCGAGCTGCGCGCCCTGTCGGAGGAAGCGGCCGGCGTCGACGCCACCCCACCCGACGCGTTCGCCGAGCTCCTGGTGCGCGTCGAGTCGGCGAACGCGCGGCTCAACCACCTGGGCTCGTACCTGGGCTGCATCGGGGCCGCGGACGCGCGCAACGAGGCGATCCAGAGCGAGTCGGCTGCGCTCTCCGTGTCCCAGTCGGAGCAGCGGAAGATCTTCGTCGCGCTGCGCGCGCATCTCGGAGCGCTGTCCAAGGCGGACTTCGAGGCGTTGCTCGCGATCCCGGCGCTCGAGCCGGTGACCTACTTCGTGACCCGCCTGCGTCGCCGCGCCGCGTGGTCCATGGCGCCGGAGCTCGAGTCGCTCTCGGCCGAGCTCGACACCACGGGGCTCTCGGCGTGGGGCCGGCTGTACGACCAGGTCTCCGGTCGCCTCGAGTTCGACCTCGAGGTGTCGGGCCAGCCCGAGAAGCGCCTCCCCGTCTCCATGACCCGGAGCCTGCTCGAGGATCCCGACCCGGCGGTGCGCCGGGCGGCGCTCTCGGGCTCGAACCAGGCCTGGGAGTCCACGGCGGACGTCACGGCGGCGGCGCTCAACGCGATCGCGGGCACCCGGCTCCTGCTGTACCGCCGCCAGGGGATCGAGGATTTCCTGGACCCGGCGCTCTTCGACGCAGGCATCTCGCGCCGCACCCTCGACACCCTGCTCGGTACGGTGCGGGAGCGCTTCGAGATCCCTCGCGAGTTCCTGCGCCGCAAGGCGCGCCTGCTCGACATGGAGCGCCTCGGCTTCGAGGACCTGATGGCCCCGCTTCCGCTCTCGAGCAGCGTCGCCATCCCCTACGACCAGGCGCGGGAGCGCGTGCTGCGCGCCTTCGGAGGCTTCCACCCTGACCTCGAGGGCTTTGCGCGCGACGCCTTCCAGGGCCGCTGGATCGATCACACGCCGCGCCCGGGGAAGCGTCCCGGCGGGTTCTGCGCCTCGTCGAGTCTGGTGGGCCAGTCGCGCATCTTCATGACCTACCAGGGCGCCCTCGGCGACGTCGCGACCCTCGCCCACGAGCTGGGCCACGCCTTCCACGCCTTCGTGATGCGCGACATGCGTCCCTGGGCCCGCCGCTATCCCATGACGCTGGCCGAGACCGCCTCGACCTTCGCCGAGCAGCTGATCATCGACGCGGTGCTGTCGGATCCCGAGGCGGCGCCCGAGGAGCGCGCGATGCTTCTCGACGGGCGCATGGGAGACGCGGCGGCCTACCTGCTCAACATCCCCATGCGCTTCGAGTTCGAGCGGGCCTTCTACCGCGAGCGCGGGGAGGGTGAGGTCTCGGTGAGCCGGCTGAAGGAGCTGATGGGCGAGGCCCAGCGCGACGTCTACGGGGACGCGCTCGACCCGGAGCGGCTCGATCCCTTCTTCTGGGCATCGAAGCTGCACTTCTACATCACCGGGCTCAGCTTCTACAACTTCCCCTACACCTTCGGCTACCTGTTCAGCCTGGGGATCTTCGCCCGGGCACGCCGCGAGGGCGCAGGATTCCTCCCGAGCTACACGCGGCTGCTGCGCTTGACCGGCAGCCATCCGGCCGAGGTGGTGGCGCGCGAGGGGCTCGGCGTCGAGCTCGAGGAGCCCGGCTTCTGGAACGAGTCGCTCGACGGCATCGAGCGCGACCTCGCCGCCTTCGACGAGGCCGTCGGCGCCGTCGAGCTCGGTTGAGTGAGCCGGCTCCGCGATCCGGCTAGGCGGGATCGAGCACGTCGCGGAAGCCGTAGGGCGTGTACGGCCCGAGGATCAGCTGCTCGAGGACGCCCACGCCCACGTCGTCGCCGGTGCGCACGCGGATCACCTGCTGGACGTGCTGGTTGTCGATGGCCATGGGGTCGAGGGTCTCGGACTTCCAGGACTCGCCGGCGGTCGCGAGCTCCCCCTTCCAGCGGCCGTGACCCCACTCGAGGTGGGTGTAGCCGATGCCCTTCATCTGGAAGCAGAGCAGCGGCTCGATCTGGATGTCGATGCGCTCGCCAGTCTTCTCGAAGAGCCGCAGCTCGCCTCCGGAGATACGCCGCGTGCCCGGGCGGAACTCCATGCGATGCTCGCAGCGGTCGAGCAGGCGCACGTCCGGATCCTCGATGCCCGGCAGGTCGTCCGGGCTCTCGTAGACCGGGCAGACCATCCCGTCGAAGTGCCAGCAGTGGCCCAGCGAGTCCTCGAAGCTGCTCGCGTGGGTGCAGCGATCCTTCCAGTGGAGCGGCGCCCACAGGAAGAAGAACTGGGGGCCGAGCAGGGAGGGCGCGCCGCCCGGATCGGGGTCACCCACCGGGCGGATGCCCCACGAGCGGTCCTTGGTGCCGCGTACCACGTCCGGATCGATGGCCAGCTCGCGTCCGGCGTAGCGCACCGTTCCGCGCCAGCTCCCGAACTGGTTGAAGCGGGTCGCGTCCATCACCACGCGGCCGCGCTGGTAGGTCTGCCGCGCCTCCTGGATGCTGGCGGTCCGCGGGATCCACTCGAGCTCGCACGCGATGCCGGTGTCGTTGTCGTCGAGCACCACGCGCAGGTGCTTCATCGGCTCGAGGATCTGGATCTCGAACGGGCCGACGCGCAGCTCGGCGCGATCGGAGGGGGCTCGCCTGGAGGCGTGGAAGCTGTGCTGCTCGCCGTCGTGGACGATGCTGAAGCCGCAGTCGAGGATTCCGAGGTTCGGGTACAGCGCGGCGCCGATGCCGAAGTAGAAGTCGCCGTCCTCGTGGTAGCCGTTGAACCAGTAGCGGTCGTAGACGTTGCGATCGTGAGTCGCCGGGTGGGCGATGGGGTCGGGGGTCTGGTGGATCGGGTAGTCGTCGAATCGGGAGAGCACGGTGCCCTCAGCTCGGACGCGGCACGCCCGCCACGAGCGCAATGGCCTCCCACATCGAGACCACGCACTCTACGTGGTCCCAGCCGTCCACCATGGGCATGTGCCGACAGGAGGCCATGGCCATCAGGTGGAAGAGACCGGTCAGGGTGTTGCTCGGCAGCACGGTCTGGACCTGCTGGCTCATCAGGCGTTCGACGGCGAGCTGGTCGATGCGCGCGTGGCGTGGGCGGATGCCGCGCAGGATGTCGCGCCGGGTGCAGATGCCGATGGGGCCGCCGTCCGCGATGGTGACGAGCACGTAGCCATGCTCGCCGTCGGCCATCGCGTGGACCGTCGAGGCGCCGTCGAGGTCCGCCGACACGGTGTTGGCTTCGTGGCCGATCACGCCCTCGGCCACCAACGTGCCCAGGGTGTGGCTCAGCAGACGGCGACACGCCATGAGCGCCGCGCCGGCGCCGGCGTCGCCGCCGAACCAGCTGCTGGGCGCCTTGCCGGCGTACACGGCCGTCGAGAAGCGTGCGATGTCGCGGAAGGAGAGCAGCTGGACGGCGTCCCCGGAGTCGGTGGCGTCGACGACGAAGAGGTAGCGGCCCCGGGGCGCGCCCGGCGCGCAGCACTCGCGCAGGCCGGCCAGCAGGCTGCCCTCGCTCGAGACGACGGGGAGCTTGCCCACCGGGCTCATGGCGTCCCGCACGCGCACGTCTCCGAGCAACGTGCCCCACACGTCCTGGCCCTCGGGATCCTGGCTCTCGCGCACGCGAGCGGCCAGGATGCGCAGCAGGTCCTCCTCCGCGAAGCAGCCGACGAGACGCCCCTCGTGCATCACGGGGAGGGCGCCGACCTTGCGCCACCACATGCGGTTGACGGCCACCTCGAGCGTCTCGCCGGGCTCGGCGATTAGCAGCGGACGCTCCACGGCGCCCAGCGCCTGGGTCCCCGCGTGCCCGAACAGCTCGAGCGCGTCCTCGCCGATTCCCTGGAGCATGGCGGCGATGATAACAGCGGGGATCGCGCCTTGGCTCACGGCCGCGCCCGGCGCGCCCTCGGCGGGGACTGCTACCGTCGTCGCGCGTCTCACCCCCACGAACAGCCACGGGAAACCTCGGCCGGAACGGCCCGACCAGTCAGGGAAGCGGACAGGGATGTCGGTAGACGCAACGAACGAGGTGCCGGCGCCTCCGGACGAGCAAGCTCCGGACGAGCGGACTCCGGACGAGCGGGTTTCGGACGAGCAGGCTTCGGACGAGCGGACGTTGGAGCTGGAGGCGGGCCTCCAGCGCCTCGGCTTCGCGGAGTTCCGGCCGGGTCAGCGCGAAGCGATCGAGACCCTGCTGGCCGAGGGCCAGCTGCTGCTCGTCGCGCCCACCGGTGGTGGCAAGAGCCTGACCTACCAGCTCCCGGCGACGCTGCTCCCGGGCACTGCGCTGGTGGTCTCTCCCCTGGTCTCGCTCATGCACGACCAGGTGGCCGCCCTCGAGGCGCGCGGGGTGGCGTGCACCTATCTGGCCTCGACGCTCGATCCGGCCGAGCTCTCCCGGCGCATGGCGCGGCTGCGATCCGGCTCGCTCTCCCTCGTCTACGCGGCGCCCGAGCGTCTGGTGGCGAGCGGCATGCGCGCGGCCCTGCGCGGGATCGAGCTCTCGCTCGTGGCCGTCGACGAGGCCCACTGCATCAGCGAGTGGGGTCACGACTTCCGCCCGGAGTACCTGGAGCTCGGCCGCCTGCTCGAGGATCTCTCTCCGCGGCGCGTGCTCGCCTGCACGGCCACGGCGACGCCGGTGGTCCGCGACGAGATCGTCGAGCGGCTGCGCCTTCCCGCCCACACGACCCAGCTCGTGACGGGCTTCGCGCGGCCGAACCTGGCGCTGCGGGCCGCCGAGCTGGCGGCGCCCCGCGACGCCGGCGGGTTCGTGGACGAGGCCCTGCGCGAGGCGCTGGGACCGCCGGGGTCGGGCTGCGGAGCCGCGATCGTCTACGCACCCACCCGCCGCACGAGCGAGCAGGAGGCGTCGCGGATCGGGCGCCAGGGCTACGCCTGTGCGGCCTACCACGCGGGCCTCGAGGCGAACGAGCGGGCACGCGTCCAGGACGCGTTCCAGGCCGGGGAGCTCGAGGTCGTGGTGGCGACCAACGCCTTCGGCATGGGCATCGATCGGGCCGACGTCCGGGCCGTGGTGCATCTCGCGCCGCCGGGCTCGATCGAGGCCTACTACCAGGAGGTCGGCCGGGCCGGACGCGACGGCAAGCAGGCGACCGGCCTGCTGCTGGTTTCGCCGAGCGATCTGCCGCTGCGGCGGTCGTTGATCGAACGCGACGCCGAGGGCGAGGTGGCCCGCCACAAGTGGGGGCTCTTCCTCGAGCTGATGCGCTTCGTCGAGGGCGGAAGCTGCCGCCACGACGCGATCCTTCGCTACTTCGGCGACGACGCCGAGACCCTCTCGGGCTGCGGCCTTTGCGACGTGTGTCAGCGACTGGAGAGCGAGGCGGGGGATCCGGAGAAGGACGCGCTCGTGGTTCGAAAGGCGTTGTCGGCGGTGGCGCGGATCCACGGGCGCTTCGGTCTGGGCGCCGCCGAGAAGCTCCTGATGGCGGCGGCCGACGAGCGCATCGAGCGAGCCGGCCTCACCGCCACGCCGACCTGGGGACAGCTCTCCCACGAGCGCAGCGACTGGGTCCAGAAGCTCCTGCGGCGGTGCGTGGCCGCTGGCTGGGTCGACTTCGCGGGCGGCGACCGGCCGGTCGCGGTGCTGACCGAAGAGGGGGCCTCGGTGATGAAGGGGGAGCGCCCCGCGCGGATGCTCCTGCCGCCTCGCCGCCCGACCCCGAGGCCGGGCGGACGCGCGGGGCCGCCCGCAGCGGGCTCGCGATCCGGCTCGCGAGCCGGGCGCTCGGACGAGGTCTTCGCTCTCGACGAGGACGAGCAGGCGCTCTTCGATGCCCTGCGCCAGCATCGGCGGACCGTGTCCCGGGAAGAGGGAGTCCCGCCCTACGTGGTGGCCAGCGACCGCTGCCTGCGCGAGCTCGCACGGGTGCGGCCGGTGGATTCCGAAGCGCTCCTCGCCGTCCACGGCATCGGCCCCGCCAAGGCCGCACGCTACGGCGAAGGTCTCCTGGAGGTGATCCGTCGTGGCGGTTCGTAGGCCCGGCCTGGTTGCATTGGCGATGGCGCTCGGCCTCTCGCTGCCGCTGGCCGCCGGGGCGCAGCCTCATCTCGTGACCCTCGAGGTCACGGCGCGCTTCCGCGACGCCGCCTTCGCCCGCGCACCCTACCTCGACGGGCTGGCCCAGCTGCGCTTCGACGAGGAGCAACCGTGGGCGCAGGAGTGGCCCGCGCCGATGCAGCTCGAGGTGGACGGCGATCGCGTCACCGGGTCGGTCTCGGTGGCAGGAGAGGGGCCGCCGCCGGCGGGTGCGACCCTGGGCTTCCGGCTCGCCGGCCACCGCTTCGACGTGTCGCTGGACGGGCTCGGTTTCGAGCGGGGCGCGAACGCGCCGGCGGGAGCACCCCTTCGAGCGCGGCTCCCCCTCGTGCTCCAGGTCGACGATCCGAGCTGGGTCGCGTTCCACGCCGAGCTCCTCGAGGTCCAGGGCCTGCGCCCGCGACTGCGGATCCACGTCGAGAACCAAGGCTCCGCGCCGTTCCCTCTCGATGCCGTCGCGATCCGCGCCGAGCGCCGGCCGCCCCGCGTGGCCGAGGGCGATTGCCTCGAGGTCCCCGATGCGGAGCTTCCGAAGGTGCACTGGAACTGGCAGGGAGCGGCCACCGACGCCACGGGAGCCGCCCGGCGCGAGGAGGACACACGGCTCTCGACGGTCCGCGTCGGAGGGTGTGCCCTGCGCTGGATGTCGACGTCCGTGCCCGTCGCACGCGAGATCGAGCCGGGCGGTCGACTGCGCCTGCTCCTCACGCCGCTCCCGCGCGCGGCCGCCTCTCCCGCTCTCGGCGGCGCGCGCGTCGACCAGCTCTCCGGCTGGGATGCGCTTCGGCTCTCCCTTTCCGGGGGCGATGGCGGAGTGGGGGAGGGCAAGGTGTGGCCCACCGAGGCCGTGCTCCGGCCCGCGGGGCGCTGAACCCCTAGATCCCGAGCTCGAAGCCGATCACCACGCGGTCGTTGGCGCGGTACTGGCCGAAGAGCCCCGACTCGCTGCCGTAGAAGGCGTCGAGCCCGACCCAGGCGTCGAGCCCGTCGCGCACCTCGTAGCTCGCCCGTGGGCGGAGCAGCCCGTCGCCCTCCAGGAGGTCGTGGATCCACTGCAGCTCCAGGGTGAGCCGGTCGTTCCACAGGCGCCGCTCGGCGTACAGCGTGAAGCGCGTCTCGTAGGCGTCCCGCAGCAGGCCGGGTGCATCGTCGAGCAGCAGGCTCTGGAAGAGCTGCACGCTCAGCAGGGTGTCGCGCAGCCCGAACCAGTCGAGCCCCACGACGGCCTCGAGCTCGCCCGTCCGGTGCAGGCGGTCGCGCACGCCCGGATCCCGCGTGGAGAGCACCCGGTCGCTGCGCCAGAGCATCTCTCCGCGCAGGGTCCAGTCGCCGATGGCGCTGCTCCCGGTGGCGCCGACGATGTGGGTGCGCTCGTAGACGACGTCGAAGCGGGCGATCCCCGGCGGCGACGTCGGGTCGAGGGCAAAGACGGGGCGGTCGTCGTGCTGGTACAGGTACCCGGCCGAGAAGTCGCTTCCGAGGAGCTGGCCGCGCCAGCGGACTCCCGCATCGGCGTCCTCGAAGGCGCGGTCGGGGATGCGCTCGTCGCCGAGGATCGGCACGCGCCCCGGAACCGGGGGCGGCAGCAGCTGCGGAGAGCGGAACGCGAAGACCCCGTCGGCCGGGGGGATGTCGTGGACGCTCGGGTCGGGGATGAAGAGCAGCTGCAGCGTGCCCGGCCCCAGGGGCACCTCCAGGTTCGCGGTCCAGAGCGGGATGCGAGACTGGTCGAAGGGAGGGAGGATGAACTCCCGGAATTCCTGGGGATTCACCAGGTCGAGCAGCTTCAGCCCGTCGGACTCGCCCCAGACGACCTGCTGCTTTCCCAGGGTGAGCCGCGCGCGCCCCAGGTCGAGGTCGAGGAACAGCTCGCGCAGCTCGACCTCGCCGTGGGCGCCGAGGGAGCGTCGCCGTGACCACGGCGCGACCTCACCACCCGCCACGCGCCCGGGCTCGAGCCGGTCGAAGGCGTCGAGGCGCACGCGGGCGATGGCCTCGAGTGCGTGGCCGCCGGCGAAGTCCAGCCGCACCTCGGGGAGCAGGGTGGCCTCGGCCTTCTGGAAGCGGGCGGTGCCCGTGTCGACGGCGCTCTCCACCTCTAGCCGCACGCCCGCGTCGACGCGGCGAAGCCACGACGGCGCCTCCTGGGAGGCGCCGGGGGCCGGGGCGAGCAGCGGGGCCAGCCCCAGACCGGCGAGGAGCAGCGAGGTCCGTAGCGGGGATCGGAGGGACGCCTGGCCGCACAAAGCCCGCCCACGGTAGCGAAGCTCCGCCCCCGCGGGTCTCGCCGAAAACGTGAGCCCCGTCACGCGGACCCGCAGGCGGCGGGTCGATCTCCTCGAGCGAGGGGGAGGTGTCTCTTGACCGAACGGAGCGTGCTGATCATCGAGGCGGGACGCGACTCGATGCAGGTCCTGGCGTCCCGCATCCAGCGACTCGGCTATCGCGTGGTACGAGCGAAGACCCTGGATCAGGCCTACGAGGCGGTCCAGGCTCCGCGTTTCGGAATCCAGGCGGCGATCATCCCGCCGGATCTGCCCGTCCTGGATCTCGGCGATGCGCTGGGCGAGCTGCGGCGCGTGGCCCGCTCGGACAGCCTGCGCTTCCTGGTCGCGGGAACCCGGCCCACCCGCGAGCAGCGCCACACCCTGGCGAACGCCGGCGTCGACTACCCGCTCTTCGAGCCCGTCGATGCGCACACCCTGCGCTTCCAGCTGAATCGCGCGCTGGCCCCGCCGGTGCTGCGGGCCCGCCAGTCGGCGCGGGTGCCCATCGCATGGCCCATCGACGTCCTGCTCGGACGCCGGCGCAAGGAGACCCGCGCCTACTCCGTCTCGCCGTCGGGCATCTACCTCGCGACGCCCAAGCCGGCGATGCGCCGCACGCTGGTGCGCGTGGCGCTGCCGATCCCGGGCTGCGCGGTCAAGGTCGCGGGCAAGGTCGTCACGACGAACGTCCCGGGCAACCTGATGAAGCGCAACCTGCCGCTCGGCATGGGCGTGATGTTCACGGGCCTCGACGACCAGACCGAGCTGGCGCTCGCGATCTTCGTCGAGGAGCGCATGCGCAACCTCGACCTCTAGTCCGCGCAGCTCGCGCAGATCGCGAGCCGGGGCACGGGCCTAGAGCCGGCGGAAGAGCGCCTGCAGGCGGTCGGCGTGGCGCCGCACGGCGGCCTCACTCATGGCCTGGGCCAGCAGCGGCCGCGCGATCCGCAGGTAGCGGAAGGCTCCGGCGGAGATCTCGATCAGCGAGGCGTCGTACTCCGCCCAGGCGGACTCGAGCATCGGAACGTCGGCGACGAGCGAGAGCCCGCCGAAGATGGCGCCGGGCCCGAGCTTGGCGAGGGCCATGGTGCGGTTGCCGCCGCGGCCGAGCCGCACGTCGAGCGCGATCTCGCCCGTGGACACCACGTAGAGCGAGGTGCACGTGCCCGATTCCTGGGCGCCCTGGTGGTAGAGGTGCGTGCGCGTGGGCACGTTGCGCAGCCGCGTCACGCCGGTCAGCCCCATCGCCTCGTCGGGACGGATCCCCTCGAGCTCGGAACGGGACAGGAATTCGGCGAGCTTCGCCGAGCGGTCCTCGACCAGGCCCTGGAGCTGCTTGCGGCGGGCTTCCTCCACCCGAACGAACTGCACGCTCGTCAGCACCGAGCGCTCGGCCGCGGGGACCGTCTGACGCTTGCCTTCGGCGTCGACCTCGACCGACGACCCGTTCTCCAGGTGGATGCGGACGCTGCGGATGTCGCCGACGGCGATCGGCGACTCGGTGGCGAGACACAGCCCGCCGGCACTGAGGTCGCGGGTGCGTGCCGAGAGGGGGTGGCCATAGCCCGCGAGGGTCACGTCCACGGGAAGATCCACGGCCACCCGCTCGTGCACCCGCGACTCGAAGGCGCTGGTACCGAACTCTTCGGGGTCCATGGAACGCTGGGGAGCAGCGTTGGCGCTGGCGGAGCGACGGTTCATCGCCTTTGCCGATCGGTCGATCCGCGGGCGCGGGGGATGCACGCTTCCACCCAGGCCGGCGGTGCTTTAGGGCGGAGACCCGGCCTCCGCCGCAGTCCTACGGCTTCACCAGGCCTTCGCGGATCGCGAAGCGGACGAGGCTCGAGACCTTGTGGATGCCGATCTTCTCCATGATGTGGGAGCGGTGGGTCTCGACCGTGCGCGTCGACAGCTCGAGCTCGTCGGCGATCTCCTTGCTGGACAGCCCTTCGGCGATCAGCTGGAGCACCTCGCGCTCCCGGCTCGTGAGCTGGCTGAGCGCGCCTTCGGGATCGGTCTCCTCGCCGGTCAGCACCTCCACGACGTGGTGGGAGACGGTCGGCGAGAGGTAGCTGCGGTCCTGTCGCAGGGAGTCGATGGCCTGGAGCAGCTCGGCCGAGCTGTCCGACTTGGAGACGAAGCCCGCCGCGCCGGCACGCAGGGCCTCGCGCACCTGTCCGCGCCCGTGGGTCGAGGACAGGATGAGCACCCGGGTGTGGGTCTGGGTGCGGCGGATCCGATGGGCCACCTCGACGCCCGAGAGCTTGGGCAGGCACATCTCGCTGATCACGACGTCGGGCTTCACCCGAAGGGCCAGATCGAGGGCCTCCTGCCCGTCGCTGGCCTCGCCCACCACGTACAGATCGCCGCGGCGCTCGATCAGGCTCTTCATCGCCTCGCGGAAGATCGCCTGATCGTCCGCCAGCAGGATGCTGGTCTCCATTCTCCCCTCCCCCCAAACGAAGTTAGTTCAGGCCTCGCATCCGGTCGCTCGGGTCATTCCCCGAGGGTCACCATCGATCACCCCAATCGGCTCGGGGATTCACTCCACTTCGGCCCTTCTCTCCGACGCCCGCTGCGTGGATGTACACAGCAACGGACACGCAGAATTCGTTCGGGCAACTCTCGCGACCGCTTGACCCGCCCAGGCCTGCCCCCGTCATTTCCGTCCCTCCGCGTACGTAGTTCGACGCGCTCGGACCTCGCGGCGCCCACCGATACGGGGCAGAGGCCCGAGAAGTGCG